>RFGV01000088.1 GCA_003696605.1 Chloroflexota bacterium
ATCCAACTCTGCATTGTAAATATGCTTTAACGATTCCCGTGGTACGCATCGGGAAAATGGAGATACAGGCCCCAATAACGGCCGTTCAGCTTCACCATTTATTCCAAAAAGCAGTTTCCCGTTCCTAATGATGACATCTACACCTTCTGAAGTCACCTTATTCATTAGCTGTCTCACCGACACCTTTTTTCCTGGTGTGGGAGAAGATACTGTTTGGCTTCTGGAACAATGTGGCCTGCGCGTCAAATTTCCTGTTGGACAAACCTGCTGTGGACAACCCCCTTTCAATGCTGGCTATCATACAGAAGCATGTGAAATTGCCTCTCATTTCCTCGAAGTCTTTGCCAATGCAGAAGTAATCGTTACCCCGTCAGGCTCTTGTGCCACCATGTTACGTGTAGAATATCCCCACCTTTTTGCCAACGACCCACATAAGCAAGCCCTGGCCAAAACAATTGCCAGCCGCACTTATGAATTGTCTGAATTCCTGGTGCACGTAATGGGGAAGACAGATTTCGGGGGGCGTTTTCCAGGTCGTGTCACTTACCATGAAGCCTGCCATCTGAGTCGCGGGCTAAACATTCGAGAGGAACCCCGCCAACTTCTGGCACAGGTAGAAGGACTAGAGTTGGTGGAAATGGATGATCCGGACTGGTGCTGTGGCTTTGGGGGCGCATTTGCGGTGAAGCAAGCTGCAATTTCTGGGGCAATGTTGGCAGAGAAGTTGCGCCGCATTCAGGCAGTCGCTCCAGATGCTGTTGTAACCACTGATCCGGGCTGTATTATGCATATGGCAGGTGGTTTACAACGGCTAGGACAACCGATTCAGGTTTTACATCTGGCACAAGTAATAAGTGGTCGTGCTTATGCTTAGTGCCTTGTTAACCAAATTTGTACAGGCGGTTGTCCCGAACCTGTTAAAGAACTAGTTCAACAAAGCGGTTAATTGTTATCCTTTACCCAATTCGGCCAATGCATCTAACGCAGTCTCTGTATTTTCATAAATAGGGAAAATTCGGTTCAGGTGGGTTAATTCCAGCGCCATTTTGACCTGCGGCCCCACGTATGCCAGTGCCAGCAGACCATTATGCTCGCGTGCGGCTTTGAACCCGGAAACTAAAGCACTTAAGCCGCTGCTATCTATGTAAGAAATGGCTTGCATATCAATGACCAGGTTGGATAATCCTTCAGCAGCAGCTTGTTTGAGGGCAGCTTTTAAGATATCGGCCGAATTGGCATCAAGCCGACCTTCTACTTTAACCACTGCCAATTTATCTATTGGTTGTTTTTCAATTGAATATTTCAAGGTTTCCTCCCGTTGTGTTTGTCGTTAATTCAGGCATCTGGCCAGCGGTAAACGGCCGCTTTGAGTATCACACTAAGCATAAAAATATCATATCCCGCCCAAAAGATATTGACCAGCACACCAATGACATCATTTCGCCAGCCTACCAATAATCCAAACAGTGCGTACACAACGCCAATAGTGAGCAAGACGGTAATGGTTAATTGCGGCTTGACCAGATTAAGATACACACCTGATTGTCGCGTTTTGGGGGTAATATTGAATTTAAGTTTTTCCCCAGCCAAAACTGTCATGACGGCCTGAATCCACAATGGAAATAGAGCCAGGTTGTATTGCTCGCCTCGAAACACTTCAATTCCCCAGGCCACAAAGGTAAACATGATTTTGTTTAGCAGCAGATAGGGAATAATGCGCCACAAAAAGTCTCCAGCAAAAGAAACAACTGGTGAAATGCCGAAGAATAGATAGATAATTGGGGCGATGAGATAAATCAGGCTGGCAAAGCCAGAGAAATAGCTGTACATGGTTGTAAAATATTGGAGGCGTTGTGGCCAACTCAGGCCTTTTTTGAACAGTGGGTTTTCATGCAAAAGGACTTGAATCGTACCTGCTGCCCAGCGCAGGCGCTGCCCCAGGGCACTCCCCAAATCTTCGGGGGCAAGACCGCGTACCAGCACTTCGTTGTGAAAGACGGATTTCCAGCCCAAAGCGTGTAACCGCATGGCGGTAGCCATATCTTCGGTAATGCTAAATGTGGCAAGTGGTTGTACGTCGAGGGCTTCACCCAGATCGAGGTTGAGGGTGCGCCATTTTTCTTCGTCGATGCCTAAAATTTCGACTGGTGGGGCAGCAACTTCGGCTAATTGGTTGGTGAGTTGCATGAGGCCTTGTTCGATAACCTGGCGGACTTCGGCGACGTCGGTGTCAATACGGCCGTTTTCGGACGTTTTTTCAATCATTTGTAATTCCGCCAACTCCTGGGCAATGGTACTGAGATCGGCAGCGATTAACTCTTGTCGGATTGTCTGAATGGTGGCATTAAATCTGTCGAGGACAAAAGCCCACGGTTCACCACGACGTAATGCAGAAACGGCCGATTCAGCTGCCCGCATGACTTGTTTGGCAACCTTTCGATAATGTGCTGGTAACCGCCGCTGTTTGGCCAACACTTCAATGGGCAGTTTGCTCAACACCTCCTTCAATTTTTGTTCTGTTTCACTCACATACGTCACCAACCCCAATTGCATCAACGCTTCACGGCGCAAAATCGCATTAGAACCACAGAAAAATGCAGCATCCCAACCATCTTTCCCTTGCTGAATTGGCCCATAGAACAATGGCGCCTGACTACCAAATGGATCTCCCAAAGGGACATTGTAAAACCATTGAGGGGTTTGCACAAAAGCCACTTTTGGATCGTTAAAATACCCCAACGTTCGATCCAGTAGATGGGGATAAGGTATCTGATCAGCATCCAGAATTAACACAAAATCCCCCGCTTTCTGTTGTTGCATCAGGTAAAAAAGGGCGTTGTTCACATTACCAGCTTTGGCATGGCGGGGCTTGTCCTCCCATTCTGGCATACGGGTTATATAACCACATCCGATCTCTTCACACATAGCCCGCATTTCTGGGCGATTACCATCATCCAGCACATAAGTATTGTGAGGATAGCAAATATTCAAGGCAGCAACGGCCGTTTCCCGCACCAACTCTACTGGCTCCGAATAGGTCGTAATAAACACATCCACCTTCAAGCCAGGCGGTGGTGGCGGCGGAATCCGCAACCGAGGCCGCCACATCATCAAAATAAACAACAATGTATCCACAAAGGAATATGTCTCTGCCAGTAACAATGGAATTGAAAACCACAGCGCATGCAAATTCAGCGAACGCGTATATCGGAAATAAAAATAATACAACCCCAAAATCACATCCGCCAGCGCAATTACCCGAAACACGCGCACCTTCAACTCATGGCGCAAATGCACATCTGGCGGAATACGCTTATCCAGCCAATTTTCCAGTTTCTGCTGCCACCCCGAAAGCCGTCTTTCCGGCCCAAGAAGCTGTGCCATCATCCACTTACCCTTGATACCAATACAAACAAATCCTCAAATTTGCGCCACAGTTCAAACACTACCAAAAATGCCAGCGCATACATCACTTGAGGGTAATACTCAAATTGCAATACCAGAGAAAATAGCAACCGATGGACAATCGGCTCCAGCAAAATTGCTACGCTCATAACCAGCACACCAATACATGCCCCTGCCCAAATATCCAGCGGCCAATGAAATCCCAGGCCAATACGTAATAATGCGAAATAGATGCTGGCAACCAAAACTATCAGACCCATCCGTTTGTTGACATAAATTACTCCCGTTGCTAAAACAAACAACATAACTGCGTGATCACTAGGAAATGAATCGACGGCAAAAAAGCTTTGTCGCACTGCTTCCCAAACAGAGGGTTCGATTGGCACTTGTAAGGGAAAATCATTCAGAGGGCGAGGACGCTGCCAAAAACCTTGCAGCCCCTTGGCAAGTATGAAACCAACCATTAAAGATGCCAGTGTCAGAATAACAAGGGTGCGGTTTTGCAGACGTGTTCGTTTGCCAGGGGCAGTAGGTACTGTACCGCGCTCGCCAGCATACCACAAGGCTGTAATAACGATGGCAGCCATAAGCCAGGGCATTCTGTCAGACATGGTCAGTGCCTGATAGAATGTGGCCGGAGAGCGAGCTATCCAATGGTTTATGAGCTGTAAAAACCAGGTTTCCATATTTTAAATCCCTAGCAAAACGGCAATGATGGCAAACAACCAGGCCATCCGTTGGGTGATGTCGAATAAAAAAAGCAGGGCGAGTGGGTACATGATGACTGGAAAACGGCCGAACATCATTAAGACAGGTCTTGTTAGCCAGTTTAACCTGTGTCGGGCCAGCAAAACGGCCGTTCCCAGCAACACCCCCAAACACACCCCTGCAATTACATCTGTGGGATACTCATACCCTAATCCCATACGCAAAAAAACAAACACAAACCCTATTCCAGCCGTCAGCCAACCAATCCCTCGCCCAGCACCCCGCAACACAACTGCCTGGGCAAACCAAAACGCCGCCACATCGCCAGGAAACGAACCCGTACTCCCCAGTGCAGCAACAATTCCCTGCCAGATTTCGTCAGACACAGGCACCTGCAAGGCCAACTCAACAAACGGACGTGGGCGGGCAAACAAGCCGCTTCCAAACCGCGCCAGGGCAAACGCCACAGACGCACTCAAAAAAGCCAACAACACTCGTTGCCGGTTTGCGTGAACAGCTTCACGAGAACGGGTATTTTGAACATGGGGAGAAGCCCCACTATACCAAACCCAAATAAACAACAGCGGATTTACCAGCCAAAGCAATTCCCCCGTAAGCTGCAAAGCAGCGATAAACACCCATTGATTGGCAGCAATAATCTGATTAAGAAGTTGGACAACCTGTTGCTCGTTGATGAACATAGGAGCTGTCTCGTACCAGTTATTCAAGCCCTCGGCGAGTGTACCAATAGACAATACCCAATACGATCAATGTGGTGAGAACCAGAACACCGGTAATAACAACCCAGGGGGGCGGTGGCGATACAACTGGTTCACGGGCAACTTCGTTCATGCGGGGACTGGGAGATATTTCGACTGACCGGTACAAAATCTGGGCACGCAGTCCATCTTCTACCAATAATACTGAACCTGGGTGTTCTGTAGGAGGCGTGCGGTTGTAGAGCAAGTCCAGGGCCAGTTGTGCCCCGTTTTCCGTGCGGGCAAGGACTAACAGGATAACTCGATCATTTCCCCAAGGGGATGGGGCTTCACGCAAAACGGCCGTATTATCTCCGGTGAGAGCTTGATAGAGGCCATCATCTTCCTGAAAGCCAGGAACATCACTCAACTCGGTCAGTAGTTCGTCAATGAGTGGCTGGCGGTTACGTGTGCCCAGAATGATGAGATGGTGTTGACTGTGAGAAGTTGGGGTAACGGTATCGGCCGTTTCTACCACTAACTCAAATTCGGCTGGTGCATATCGCCCCAATACGGCTGCCAGATTCAATGCCTGCGCGATCTCTGCCACAGTGGGCGCAGGGGGGACAACCAGGCTCACTGGTGCTTCTGGCTTATCGCTTACAAACGGATAAGGAAAAGCTGCCAGATCAGGCAATCCCATATATACATGTGGCACTTCAAAGAAGGAATCGGCATAAACTCGTATCCAGGCTGCCTGAGGATGCGTTTGTTCACAGAGGGTTTCGGCCATAAAGCTGGCTACCACCAGCCGCAACACAAGGGTTTGTGGGCGTGCGCCGGAGGCTGTTTCGTTAATCAGGGCCACGGGCAAATCAAAGCTGACAACATCACCGGTCTCTACACCCTCACCCACTCGAACTGTGCCGATGTGTATATCGTTGATGAATGCGGCGATATAGGAGTCCTGTGGACGCAAGGCAGGGCTAGTGGCAATGTGGAGGGTGAGCCTTGAGCCGTTGTCAAAGATCCAACCGGGCGGGCGGCGGAAGAAGTAGTATTCTTCAAAGATGCCTGTTCCTTCGATGGTACGATCTCGATCGCCAAGCTGGGCGAAGGTAGCTATGTTATTCTGCCAGGGGGGAGGTGGTGTAACAACGGCCGTTTCTGGCAACTCTCGCACAAACTGGTAACGGCCGTGTAATGCTTGAAATGCTTCATCATCTGCGAAAACTTCTCCAGCTTGCATCAGCGCATCTTCATCCCCCCCACTAACCAGCAAAACACGTCTTCCTGAATTCCAGGGGGAAGCGAACAACTGAATTACACCATCGTGCGAGAGACGATTATCAGCTGTCACAAATCCATCTTGCACCAATCGCGCCGGTAATGCCGCAGCCATCTCCGCAATTAATGGCTGTGTAGCTGGCGTGCCAATTACAACCAGGTTGGCTGATTCTCGTTGAGTCATTGTCAGGGAATCGGCCGTTTCCACCGCAAACGGCATCAAATGGCTCCCTGATTCACGCCCCAATCTGGCCGCAATTTTCCCGGCAACAGTCAGCACATTTTGGTCAGGCGCATCTGGCAGCACAAAAATAACAGGCACATTACCCAACACCTGATTACGTACCACAATCTCCCGATCCAGCTCTGCCAGATCCGGCATATTTGTTACTGGTTCAGGCAAAAAAGTGATTGTTGAACTATCCAGAATAGTAAGCCATTGTCCGGGATTATTCGTCTCTTCACACTCGGCATCAGTCAGCCGCAAAAACCCGTTAAACTGCAAGGAGACCCCATCTCCGCGCAGCAAGTTTGGGGGAATTGTAAACGTTTGCGTTTGTTCCAGACTGCTGTTTTCTGCCAGACGAAAACTGGCCACTTCCTGACCATTGGCCAGCACGGTCACTGTTGTACGAAAGGGATGAAGCAAGGGAGAAGCTATATACCGTAATGTGACTTGCATTGGCTGGTTAATGTGCCAGTTGCTTTGCAGGGGAATCCACGCTGAACCGTAGCCAAACATTCCGCGCAATGTAATTTCATTATTACCAAAGTCGGCAAATGTCGCAGTTAAAGGCTCTGATGATTGTGCTCGAGTAAGTTGTGGGTGTGTAAAAAGTATCACAAAGATCAGGAGAATGAGGAATTGTCGTTTCAATTTTAACCTCCAGGTACATCAAAGCGTTGTCGTACCAGTCGCCAATGGTTGTAGGTGTCTTGAATGCGCGTGTAGTGAATGGTGTCCATCACTTTATGCAGAATGTAGAGTCCATAGCCGTGTTCGGGTGGATTGTCCAGGTCAATAGGAACTGGTGAGATGGGTTGTTGGAAGGGTTGACCATTGTCAATAAAGTCAATAATGAGCTGGTGGGGGGTGAGCAAAAAACAGGCATGAATACGGCCGTTTTTCCCACCATAAGCATGCCGCAGAATGTTACTCACTGCTTCGGTAGCCGCCAGTTGTACCTGCATTAGCCAGGTATAGGCTGTATCTGTTTGAGGCAAATACGGCCGTAATTCTCCCAATGCCGCTTCTACTTTCACCAACAAACGCAAATCCCCATCCAGATATAAATACCGCATTGCTTCGGGCTTAATTTGGGGCGTATCCACACGCTTAAGCACCAGGAGTGTCAGATCATCGCTGGTTTGAGCACCGCCCCGATGGTGACGAACCAAATCCAGCAAACTTTGTTGGACAAATGTGGCTGGTGTGGCTGCAGTCGCCAATAACAGGGCAGCGACCTGATCCATGCCCAGTAGTTCCCCGGCTGGATTGGCAACTTCTGTCAGGCCGTCCGAATAAAGCAAAAGTACGTCATTCGGCTGCAAATGAATTGCCCGACTTTCGGTATCGATTTCAGAGATGATGCCTAATGGCAGGGTTGTGCTGGGCAAAGGGTAAATGGCTGGTTCTGATGCATTAAGCCAAAGAGCGGTTGTGTGCCCGGCAGAGGCGTAGGTGAGATGCGAGCCTTGAGGGGGAACGTGAACCAAAACGGCCGTTGCAAAGCGTTCCACATGACTCATATCCTCAAATAATTTCTGGTTGGCTCGTTGCAACACCTCACCCGGCGATCCTGGCAAACGCAACTCCGAGCGCACCACTGCTCGTACATGAGCCGCCAACAAAGCAGCCGCCACCCCTTTACCGGCCACATCACACAACAACAAATTCATCTCGCCACCAGGGTTTTGGAAAATGTCATAAAAGTCACCACCTATTTGAGTGGCTGAGATTAAATGAGCGGCCAGATCGTACCCGGCAAGTTCTGGTAATTGGCCCGGCAAAAAGCTGTGCTGAACTTCAGCTGCCAATGCCAAATCCCGGTTAAGCTGTTCTGTACGGATATGTTGCTGATAGAGAGATTCCACGTCAATTGCAGTAGTTAATTGTTCAGCCAGATTTTCAAATAATTGACGGTCACCGGCATTAAATTCCCGTTCTACCCGATTGACCAAACCAATGAAGGATAGCGGGGCGGCTGTTACCAGTAGCCGTTTTCCCATAAATGAATGCCAACCTGTAGCTTCGGGAAATGTCCGATGACATTCATCGCTGTCATTTAGCACTAAAGTCAGGTCTTGTTTCTGCAACACCTTTGTCACCCGTTCCATCGTTTGTCGGGTAACGGTGGTTGGATTTATCCAGGAAAAATTGAGTTCTTCATCAATGATCTGGGCAACAAATGCGTTTTCTACTTCTACTGTTTCGGCAAATAAACGTAGAGATTCCAGGCTGAGTTGCCAGGGGTCGGTAATGGTGCGCATGAGTTGGGCGACTTCATGTAACAGGCTGAGGCTATCCCAGGCAATCATGAGTTCAATGATGGATTTTTCTACCATGCCTTGTTCGTAGGCGATTTTGCCCAAAAGGGTAGCCCAGGTATGGAATAACGGCCGTTTTGCTTCTGCCCCAAATTCGGCCGTGCCCACCAACCACCCAAACCGTTCTCCTTCCCAACTTACATCAGCCACAAACGCCTCTGCCGGCACCACCTGTTCCGACACAGACACAAAATCCAATTCCCCACCTGTCTCCTTCTGCCAGACAGGCCGAAGCAACTTTACCAGTTCTGTAATTTCATCCATTTTCTGGTGATTTATTTACTAAATATTCCGTTATCAGCTTCAGTAATTGAACCCGACTAAACGGCTTGCCCAGCGTAGCCTGAGCACCCAGTTCAAGCGCCTGCGTCAACAACTTCTCTTCACCAACGGCCGTTATAACCACCACTGGCACACTTTTTAAGGCGGGCATCTGCTGGCGAATACGCAAAAAATCCAGGCCATCCTGCTCTGGCATTGTCAAGTCGCAGCAAATCAGATCCGGCGTAAAACGTGCCAACACATCCAGGGCCTCCGCAACACTATCGGCCGTTTCCACCACATAACCACGTCGTTCCAGAATCGAAGCAATCAACATACGAATCACAGGGTCATCATCTATTACCAGAATTCTGGAACCCGCAGACGCCTTTTCCCTTTTGTCAACCATGCCAAGTATTATAAAGTAGAAGCAAAGAAAAAAAATCGGTACGATAGTCGCACCCAAACAACAAAAAAGTCCGGTGTTCGCTTTCAAAACGGCCGAAACACCGGACTTCCCTACATTTTCAAAAAATCAACACCACACTACGACACCAACCCAATCAGGAAATTCAAAATATTACCATACCCACGCCGTACAAACCCCGGCCAGCCATCACCTGGCAACAACGGCGGGAAACTCGTTGCATTCTCCTCATTGAACCGGTTATTATTACCAGAACCATCCCATAAAATATCGCCCACCGGAATTCCCAACTCCTTTACAAATGGATCTGGATCATACCCATTATTTTCATACGTGTTATCATGCACCCAGTTACCCTCCGGCAGTGGCCCTACATCCAGTTCATTGACATCAAACACACCCGTACCAGTCAGACTAAATACGGCGACACCGGTTGTCTTATTATTACGCACAACATTGTTATAAACTTCGGCGTTATCTGTTCCCAACAACAAAATACCAACACCAGATGGCGCCGAACGGGCTAACGCCCCTTCTGGTGCAAAGTTTTCATGGTTATTATCTTCAGAAATATTGTCGTAAACTTTGGTATTGGCCGAAATTTTGGATGTGAGCTGAGGCAGAATCACTATAAAAATGCCAACTGTGTTATCGTAAGTGTGATTATTGTACACTTCACCGCCGAGCGTATTCTCCAATTCAATACCCAACACATTGCCGTAGGCCACACTATCTCGCACAACAACATTTTCACACTGCCCGGCATAAATACCGGCATCATCCACGCCAGTAACTTCTACCCGCTCTATTAACACGTTGGTACTCTGCACAGGGTAAACCCCATAGGTGCCAGTGTTTTCGGCAAAAATGTCATGGAAATGCACATTTGTCACGCCTTCAACAAGTACACCGTTATCTGTATAGTTTCGCACGTGTAAATTACCTACGGTGAAGTTGTTACCAGAAGCAATCACACCTTCAGACAGTTTGCCTTCACCATCGAGGATGGGAAATTCCCCCTGTTCATTAGGAATGCCGCGCAAGGTGATGTCATTCATGTCCACAACGACACGTTCGTGATAGATGCCGTATGGAATTTCGATGGTATCACCAGGTTGGGCCCGGTCAACGGCTGCCTGAATGGTTTCTCCGGGGGCAACGGTTATGGTGACAGGGGCGCGAGATTCGGCCGTTTCCGCCTTTGTGTCACCCACATTATACGTCGCAGCCACCTCCCGTGCCGGATTTTCTATTCGTTCAATTACCGGCAAACCAGAAGGCACACTCGTCGGAATTTCAGGTAAATTACTTTCATCTGTCAATGCATACAAGAATGCGATCAAGTCAGCTTTTTCCTGGTCAGTCAACTCAAAACCACTGACAAACACATCCACATTCTCAACACCATGTGCCCGTCCCCCGCCTTTGGCATAAAAATCAATAACCTCTTCCAGGGTCGCCATAGAACCATCGTGCATATAAGGTGCTGTCAGCGCAATATTCCGCAGTGTAGGCACTTTGAACGCACCAAACGTACCATCTTCAGCCACAGCAGCCCGTCCAGGATCATCATCTGGCACACCAATTACCCGAAATGTGTCGCTGGCAAAGGTAGGGGCAGTATGACATTCAAAACACCGTGTGGCGCCAGAACGGAAAATTGCCAGGCCTCGTCGTTGCTGAGGAGTCAGTGCATTAAAGTCACCCGCTGCATATCGGTCAAAGGGGCTGTTGTTGGTAATGAGCGTGCGCTCAAAAGCTGCCAGTGCTCTGGTAATATTTTCCAGCGTAATTGCCTCTTCGCCACCACCAAAAGCAGCATCGAACAGCGCCACATATTCAGGAATGGCTTTCAGTTCGGCAACCAGAGCTTCTGTATCCTGTGTGCTCATTTCCTGGGGATGTGTCAGGGGAACGGCCGCCTGTTCTTCCAGGGATGATATACGGCCGTCCCAGAACAAATTCTTTGCATACCCCACATTCCATAACGTGGGTGTATTCCTGGCCAATTCCACACCATCCAACCCTGTTGCGCGTGGTTTCCCATCACTGAACCCCAAGTCAGGCTGGTGACAAGTCGCACAAGCCATTTCATTATTTTCCGACAGTACCGGGTCAAAAAACAGCAATCGTCCCAATGCCACTTTCTCTGGTGTCGTTGGATTATCAGGGGGTTCATTCAGTGGTGGAAATTCCCGTTGCAAGCCGGAATAAGAAGGTTCTACACTACTTGCCCCTGCCCCGTGATTTTCCATATCCACTGGTGGGTCTTGTGGTAACGGAAATGCAGCGGCGATTAAAAAGATAACCACCAACACAGCTACCAGCCCCCCCAGTAGCCGGGCAATCCATTTTAATATTGTGGACATTGGATACTCCTTTTCTATGCTATTGTGTCATTAAAAACGCAACCAGGGCATCTACCTCTTCGCCGGTCAGTTTTTTACCAAAATTGGCCGGCATAAGGTCATCATAACCTTCAACAACATAATCACCAGGGCGAAGAATAGAGGTCATAATATAAACACGCGCATCCTGACCTGGAACGCGAGAGGCAGCTCGGCGAGAAATTCCGGCCAGCGATGGGCCAACAATCACTGTGTCGGGGCTGAGGCTATGACAACTGCCACATTCGCGGGTAAACACTTGCTTACCCATAGCAGCTTGAGGATCAAGTGTAGGCGTGGCAGTAGGTGGGGGAGGTTCGGCCGTTCCCCCACACGCTGCCACCACTATCGCCAAAAGAATTAACAAACACCAAAATCTGCGTTGCATTGCTTACATAGTATGCTTAATGACTCGCAACCTGACTACGGACCAAACCGATCTAACACCGGGGCATAAGTGCAACGACAACCATCCGGGTGTGAACACCCTTCAATCGGTAATTCCGGTACGTCGTCAAAATCATATGCACCACTAACAGCCCGACACACCGGACAACAATCCCGGCTAGAAAGAATCCGCACCCGTGTTGCCAGACCGTTTTTAATTTTTTCCAGTGTTTTTTTGTGTTCCGCACGTTTTTCTGCCAGTTGATCCACATTCAACTCCTTATATAAACCGGAAATGATATGGGAATTTTACGGGGGAGCATGAATTAAGACAAGCGATTGTCACAACCGGGATAAAAAACTGTTTCAGGAAATGATTCCATTTATCCCTAACCGGCGACGGGTAACATACAGGCGGCCAGTACCAATCTGCTCCACATAATGGGACATCATCTCACATTCAGCAACCAGTCGGTCAAATGTTGGTTCGTCTAATAGCAGGATAGTCACATCTGTGGCTGCCCGGTAAGTGGCCTGGTAGGGCAAGTCGGCAAATAGGGCATATTCGCCAAAATGTTCTCCTGGACCTAATTGACCGACTATTTTCTGGCCACCATTGTCATTGAGGATGACTTCTACGATACCTTCGGCAATGATAACAAGGTGGGAACGAGGTTGACCTTGCCGCACGATAATACGGCCAGCTGGTACCTGGGCGCGCTTGAGCCGACGGGCAACGGCCGTTATCTGCTGCGGACTCAAGCCATCAAACAACGGCATCCGTTTGAGCAAATCCCGTTCCATACTGCCCACACTCACCTGCTGTGCCAATGCTGTATCTGCCCGCCACAATGGGTCAAATCGCTCCCGATCGATCACCATTACCTGCACAGGCGTTAACGTCTTGTACGTAGCCAGGTATTCTCCCTCATCCAGCAAAGCTGGCATACCAAAATACCCGCCCACTGTCAGCGTTGCCATTTGTTCTCCGTGCAAAAATACGCCCACTTCGCCAGATTCTATCAAATAAAAATGTCGGGCATCTTCCCCTTCATGGGCCAATATTACGCCCGCATCTCCCTTCCAGGTGCGGGCAATTTGCAATAGCTTTTGTACGCCTTCCTGATCAAAACCGGCAAAAATATCAGCCTGGCGTACCAGTTGTGCCCGGTGGTCACGGGCTATAATAAAGCCTTGTGCCAATTGCGTCCCCCAATCCATTTCCGCCAGGACATGACGGCTTAATGTTTCCGCTTCCAGCCAGGGCAAACTGTCATATGCGGCTTGTCCGACCTTGCGCGTAAAGGGGGTCCCGGCCAGATCGTCCAGACGATCCACAGCCAGCAAAAGTGCTCGCCGACATCTGTCGGCAATGGTCAGGATGGATTCGTCAATATCAATAGGGCCAAGTGCCAGCATTTGTGCCTGAATGGTGCGCAGGCGTCGCCCACCAAATACAGGTTCGTAACTGGCAAACATGGCTTGTATAAAGTGATTGAAGGCGCTGATCAACCATTTTCGTTCATCTACGGTGTCGGGAATCGTGTCGGCTATGGCCAAACGGCTGAATTCGGCAAGTGCACCGGCTAGCCAGTACAGGAATGTGGCGTGTAACCAGAGGAAGACAAGGGGAATTTGCAGGAAGGGATACGGCCGTATCCATGGCAATACCAGTATTCCCAACACGACCAAAAGCCAGGGTAGCCCAAATCGGGAAGAAGAAAAATTGACTAACAGGGGGGACAATAAAATCAGCCCGCCAAACACAAACAATAATATCAGTAAATCTGCCCATAATATCTGATTGGCTGATAACTGATAAAGTAAAACACCATACCCTGTGCCAACACCCAAAAAGATAAACATGAACAAGCGATCTGCTGTCGTTAGCCGATGTGGCCAGATGGTGAATGCTCCGACCCACGCGGCGGCAAATATGCCACCACCAGCCAGAAGAATGCCCACATTTTGCCAGAAGGGTACGGGGGCGACGTAATGAATTGTTAGCCCCAGAGGAACGGCCGTTAATGACCATAACGCCCATTGAAAACGAGACCCAGGAAGCTGGCGAGCAACGGCCACTGTTGTCCCAATTGCGGCCAGATGCACCAGCCACACACCCAACTGCAACCACAAATCACCAGCAAACGACAGTGCCACCAATGCTGAGGGCACGAACAAATAGATAACGAGACCAGTAAGCAACGTGAGGACATCTATTCGCCCCAGCAAGTCGCGTCGGGCTAGCCATTCCAGCATGGCCCGGATGCGATTCCAGCCATATTGTAAAAGGTAATAGACGCCTGGCACAACAAGAACGGCCGTTACCAGCAACACTACCAGCTTCCCCACCACTCCCTGCTCTTGCCACAAAAAGCGCACCAAAGGAGACAGGCGCGTTTGCCAAAAATACAGCGAAAAAACCAGCGCGTAAGCAGAATAAACCAACGCCAGCCCCCCATAAAAAGTAAACACCCGTTCCGAGCGGGATAAATGACGCCAAAACGCCAAAGGTGATTTGTTTTCGCGCCAATGCCCCCACAATTGCCGCCGCCAAAACTGAAATGCCCGTTCACGCAAACCAGGCATATCCAGCCAGTCCATCAGAATAAAATAGCCATCCAGCTCCAGTAATGGGTTCAGATTGACAAACACACTCAAATAGGCCAGAAACCCCATCTGATACAACATATTAAGCCAGAATGTATCTAACAAATAAGGCGCATAGAGGGAAACGGCCGTTAACAACAATCCCGACACACCACCCACCACCAATCCCGAATGCGGCCCCGCCCACGACACCATTATCCGCCGCCACCGAGACAACATCCAGGTATCTCGCGTATCCACAAAAAAAGCCGGCATCCCCCAATAAATCAAAAACCCCCCACGATGTATCTCACGACCAAAATGCTTTGTAGTCAACCCGTGTGCCAATTCATGAATACCAATAACCACCAGATTGGCAATAATAATCGTAGCAATACTAAATACCCCATTTCCCGTCAGAGACAGCCGCTGTTGCCAGAAAAAAAGGCCATACAATCCCCCACCCAGAAAAATGATTAGCAACAATAATAATTGTCCCCACCAGGTAAACAACCAGCGAAACCGATCATACAAAGGAGAAAAGAAATCGTTTAACCCTTCAATACTCCATTCCGCATGCAAGAACGCGTCCAAAATACGCCGCCCCCGACTGGCAGGCGCACGTGTTGCCAACGCCGCCTCTATCTGGTCATATAATCGGGTTGGCGGGTCTTGCAGAAAATTACCTTCACGCAAATCTTGTACCAGCCGATTCAGATGACCAATTGGCAAGGTTTTGTAACGCACCAGATTGTAATACAACAAATCTTTGATGGTTTTTCGGCCGTCCATCTGCCACCAGACAGCATAATCTGGCTCAGACAAACGCAAATAAGAACGTGTGACAGGCTCTTTCAGGACATAGTAAGGCTTTTTGTCCCATGATTCCAGCCGCACCACTTCCACCTGGGTGTTGCGAACTGGTTTATAGAGGGCAGGATTAATAGCAGTCTGAACGGCCGTCCAAAATTCCTGAGTCGTGGTTGCCATAAGCCTAGTTTATGTAAACGCCTGCCAAATAGCAAGGATCTAAAGCTACTCTGCTATAATGAATGCAGGAAGGCTATCATGTCATGGTTGCTTTTGCGTGCGGAAATGATGATTAGCCACGAGCGGAGCAACTCTGCTGGCGGCAAACGGCCGTTAATTCACCATTCTTTTTCCCTTTCTCCGCAAAACTCTGGAACTCCCCTGTATTCCTGATTCTATTTCCATAGGAGTATAAACCATGAACTTTCTGAAAAAACTATTCCCACAAAAAAACAACACGCCTGCCGACCCAAACGGCATTTACTTCTACGTACAATGCAACAATTGCGGCCGTCGTCTGCGCCTGCGCGCTGACAAACAACACGATCTAAACCACGACTACGAGCAAGGTGGCTATGTCTGGCATAAAACAATTGTAGATGACCGCTGTTTTCGTCCCATGCGGGCTGTTGTCCATCTCAATCAGCGATACGAAATCACCAACTACACACTCGAAGGCGGCCAATTCATCACCCAAAGCGAATACGAAGCTCCCGATGATGTGAGCCAGCCTACCGACAAATCATCCCAATCCGATACAACGTAGAAAACAATGAAACATGTCAATCAGGAGAAACCATCATGACCAAATCCAGCCGCATCATTCTGTACACATCCGATTATTGCACCCATTCATGGGCTGTGGAACGATTTTTGGAAGAACATGAAATACCAGTCAAACTGCTCAACATAGACCGCAACCCCAAAGCACGCAAGCAAGTAATGAAAATCAACAACGGGGATGCCAGTGTTCCCACTCTGGTCTTTCCGGATGGCACCACCCTGACTGAACCGTCATTTGGAGAATTACGCTACAAATTGGGTATTCAGACACCATCACTTAAAGACAGGATTCTGGGACTTTTTGGCCGTAACAGTGAGTAATCGAATGCTCTACATTCTTATTTTGCTGGCTTTTTTGGCAGACCGTTTCAGCAAGCTGTGGGCGGTAAATTACCTGGCTGAATATGGCACAACTCGCTTTAATGCGTTGTTTACCTTGCGCGAGACGTACAATCGGGGAATTGCGTTTGGGCTGTTTCAGGGTGTGGGGCCAATAGTGGGCTGGCTGACAATTCTGGTGGTGTTGGGGCTGTTTGTTTACGTGCATACGCTGCCGGTGAACATGCGCCTGATGCGCTGGGGGTTGGCTTTGGTTATCGGTGGCGCACTGGGTAATTTGTTGGATCGGGTAACGGTGGGGCAAGTGCTGGATTTTATCGAGTCTCCCCTGCGTCCCGGTATTTTTAATGTGGCGGATGTGATGATTAATTTGGGGATGATTCTGACATTGGTGGGTGCAATCTGGCAATCGTCGGTTACGGGGTCAGTTGATTAGCAGCTATTCTTTTTTGTCGTTTTCGCGGTTGAATAATCGCCAGAGGGTAATGGAAATCAGGCTGGCGGCACTGAGAAGGCTCCAGTTGAGCCAGGTGAGGCGGCGTTCCAGGCGTTCCAGGCGGCGCATGGTTTCTCGGTCGGGGCTGGTTTTGACGCGCAAACGGCCGTTTTCTACCAAATCGAGCAAGCGACGTAATTGTGCTGGTGTGGAAAGGTAGGGGCGTAACAAATCAACGGCCGTTTCCAGCGTAAATTCTCGTACCACCTGTTCCTGTAACAACTCCTCCCCATACAACTCAATGTAATACCACGGATTAATCTCCGGATTTAGCTGCGACACCAACCCGGACACCATCCCCATAGCCCGCCCCAGATAAATAAAATTTTGCGGAATCTGAAACGGGAACCCAAACAACACATCCCGGAACTCCTGCCACATCTCCTGCATCTCTTCCGGGTCAGGGCGAGCCAACTCCAGCAGCTTGCGCCCCCAGATTCGATTCAGCACAATTGACTGAACCTCAATAATTCGCTCCAGGTCAGCCTCTGGCAAGAAAAAACCCAAATTGTCATATGCTTCCGTCAGGCGGCGGGCATCCCGTTGGGTGACACTCACCAATACCTGACGCAGATTTTCCAGCATCATATCAGGGACGCGCCCCACCATGCCAAAATCTACAAACACCAACCAAAACGGCCGTGGGCCATCCTCTGGCTGCCACGGCAAATCCTCACGCGGACGAACGAACAAATTACCCGGATGCGGGTCCGCATGGAAGAACCCTTCCTTGAAAATCTGGTCAAAGTATGTGCGTAAAACCACATCAGCTACAGTCACGGGATCAATTTGGGCGGCCTGCATCCCTTCCAGATCGGTTATTTTGATGCCGGTAACATCCTCTAGCACAATGACTCGACCAGTTGAGTGCTGCCGATATACGGCCGGAATGTACACCTGATCACTGTTGGCATACATTTCAGCAAATCGCTCTGCATGTTCAGCTTCGGCTTCATAGTCCAGTTCTTGCCACAGGGTTTCGGCAAACTCTTCCATGAGGGCAGGAACATTTGCCCGACGACGAATAGGACCATAGCGCATAATCCAACGGGCAACAACGCGCAGGGCAGTCAGGTCTGTGTGAACGATGTGCTCAATAAACGGCCGTTGTACTTTCACCATCACCGCCTGACCAAGCTCTGCCACAGGATCGGAGGGGAGCAACCATGCCCGATGCACCTGCCCCAACGAGGCAGCCGCCACGGGGGCCTCTTCCACATGGGCAAAATAAGCATTCACATCCCCCAACTCTTGCCGTAACACAGCCAAAATGCGCTGCGGGTCTTCTGGAGGAACTTCATCCTGCAAACCCATCAATTCATCGGTGATTTCTGGCGGCAGCACGTCCACACGGGCACTCAAAAACTGCCCCAACTTAATCATCACTCCCCCCATATGAATAGCCATCTGACGGAAGCGACGTGCCCATTGCCGAAAGCGGTGGGAACGACTTCGGCGTACCCAATGCCGGAGAAGCGGAATGCGCCCTCCGACAATATCCCACAAGATGAAATGGGCTATCATGCCGCCAAAAAAGCGGAGAATTTGCCGATAACGGCCGTTATCTATCCGGGTGGTGGTTGTTGTGTGCTCTGTTGTCATGCCTGCCCTAACGTAAAAAAGGCTTCACCCCCAACGGATGAAGCCTCATTTTATGCCCCATAGGGGACTCGAACCCCTGTTTCAGCCTTGAGAGGGCTGCGTCCTAGGCCACTAGACGAATGGGGCGTCCAGCAGGGAGATTCTAACAAACGGCCGTTTTCCTGTCAACTACAACCCGATATTGTTTTGAGGTTTTGGCAGCCCAATAATGCCCCACTCTTTCAACTCCGGTACAATACACAAAACTTGCCACAAGGACTGCACCATGAACCGGGAAACGGCCGTTTCCAACCAAAACACATCCCCCCCCTGGCCCTGGATTGCCGCTGCGCTCGCCGCCCACACCAGTTGGGGCGCCTACCCTGTCCTCGCCCGCTACCTGCAAACCATCAGCCAGCTACCCAGCATGTCCCTGCTTGCATTTGGCAACACCCTGGTCCTCATCCTCATTGGCTTTTGGTACAGCCCTCGCCTCGACCGACACATTTTCCGTTCTCGCATCCTGTGGGCATTTAGCCTCATCGTCGTTGCTCGCTCTATCACCAACTTGCTTGCCGCTCGATTCACCCTGTCCATTTACGTCCAGCTCATTACTCAGATGACCCCCTTTCTCGTGGTGCTACTGACGGCCGTTTTCCTGCACGAACCTCTCCCCCGCTACACCGGGCGCGCCATTACACTGGGGGCAATCGGCGCCCTCCTGATGATGAGCGCACAAGTAGGCGAAGCCGGCATCACCCTCTCCCTCACCCCCTCCGACTGGCTCGGCCTGGGACTGGCTTTTATCAGCAGCCTGAGTCTGGCCTTGTATATGATTGTCGTACGTCGCACAGTACGCCACAACGTCCCTGGCGAAGCCGTCTTCATTGTCCAACTGGTTACATTGGTAACCGTCAGCACACTTGTCAGCCTGCTATTGGGTGAAGATTGGAGCCGATACCGTGCCATTAACCTGACAGACTGGCTGGTATTCGGTGTATTCACTTTTGGTGTGTTTTTAGGGGCGAATTTGGGGCAGATTAATGCGCTGCGGCATCTGGGTGCGCCGATGGTCGGTAGCCTGCTGGCATGGCGACTGGTTAGTGCGCTGGTAGTTGCTGCCTTCCTGCTGCACGAACGCCTGACAACGGCATGGCAATTGTTTGGTGCGGGGCTGGTTTTGGTCACAATCACCTGGTACTTGTGGCAACAGCAAACCCGTTAATTTTGTTTGGTTTTTCTTTATTAATTATTGTGTTCCTGGAAGTTTGTTTTCACCGGAGGAAAATCTGATGTCTGAAGAAATGCGTTTTGACCGTTACTATCGGTATGAGGAACTAACCCATTTTTTGCAAAATTGGGCAGAAAAGTACCCCAATTTATGCCGGTTGGAGAGCCTGGGGAAAAGTTATGAAGGCCGGGATATCTGGATTCTGATTTTGACTAATTTTGATACAGGGCCGGATACGGAAAAGCCAGCGTATTGGGTGGATGGAAACATTCACGCGACAGAGGTGTCGGGATCAACGGCCGTTCTCTACCTTGTCCATAAGCTGCTCACCCAATATGGTCAGGACGATCGGGTTACCTATGCCCTGGATACTCGCACCTTTTATGCTGTGCCCCGCCTGAATCCCGATGGAGCGGAATGGGCACTGGCCGACAAACCCCGTTTTATTCGCAGCAGCACCCGCCCTTACCCCCGCACAGATGAACTGGACGGTCTGCATTCGGAAGATATTGACGGAGACGGCCGTATCCTCCAAATGCGCATCAAAGACCCCAACGGAGCCTGGAAACCTCACCCCGACGATCCACGCCTCATGATCCTGCGCGAACCCGATGATCCACCCGGTGGCAACTACTACCGCCTGCTCCCCGAAGGCCGCATTAAAAATTACGACGGCGTCACCATCAAATTTGCCCCACCCGTCCAGGGGCTAGACCTGAACCGCCAGTTTCCCGTATTCTGGGAACCCAAACAAAGGGGAGCTGGCCATTACCCAGGCAGTGAACCAGAAGCACAAGCCGCCATGCGCTGGATCGCCGATCATCCCAACATCACCGGTTCTACCAGTTATCATACCTTTAGCGGTGTCTTCCTCCGGCCACCCACCAAAGGCAGTGACGATACATTGCCCACTCCAGACCTCTACACCTACAAAAAATTGGGCGAAAAAGCCAAAGCCATGACTGGCTATCCGGCCGTTTCTGTTTTCCACGACTTCAAATATGACCCCAAAGAGTTCATTCGGGGCACCTTTGATGACTGGATGTACGAACATCTCGGCGTATATGCCTGGACATGCGAAATCTGGAGTGTACAGCGACAAGCCGGAATTACAGATTACAAGTTTATTGACTGGTTCCGGGAACACCCCGTTGCAGACGATCTGGCTATCATGAAGTGGAATGATGAAGTATTAAACGGGGAGGGGTATGTAGATTGGTATGAGTTTGATCACCCCCAACTGGGCAAGGTAGAGTTAGGAGGCTGGGATGTTTTTGTCACGTGGCGCAACCCTCCTTACAAGTTGTTGGAAAAAGAAATTGCGCCTCTGGCTGATTTTGCCATTTTCTCTTGTCTTGTATCACCCAAGCTGGCCTGGCATAGTGTTACCAAAGAGTCGAAGGGCAACCTGCATTATGTCCGTGCGGTAGTAGAAAATGTGGGTTGGTTGCCAACTAATGTAACCAAAAAGGCATTGGAAATGAATGTGACGCGCGAAGTAGAGGTGGATATCAAGCTGCCAGATGGGGCACGGCTGGTAACTGGCGCAGAGAAAGTCATGCTGGGGCAATTGTCTGGCCGTGACCAAAAATCGGTAACACCGATCTGGGGTGGAGATGCCACGACAGAACGGGCTAAAGTGGAATGGGTGGTAGAAGCGGAAGCAGGCGCAACGGTGGAAATAACGGCCGTTCATCCTCGCGCCGGTACAATTCGTCATACACTCACCCTCTAACACCAAATTGGTGATGACGCAGGCACGGGGTCGGGTTACAATAACCGTATGGATTATCTAAACGGATTAAACGAACAACAAAAAACGGCCGTTACCGCCCCACCCGGCCCCGTACTCGTCCTTGCTGGCCCCGGCAGCGGCAAAACACGTGTCCTTACCCATCGCATCGTCTATCTCATTCGCCAATGTCACATCTCCCCCTGGCACATCCTCGCTGTCACCTTCACCAACAAAGCCGCCCGCGAAATGCGCCAACGCATCGAAACCATGCTTCAGGGACACCCGCGCGGCCTCACAATGGGCACATTCCATGCAACCTGTGCCCGCATCCTGCGGCGTGAAGCCGACGCACTCCCCTGGCATAATCGGGATTTCGTCATCTTCGATACGGCCGATCAGCAACAAGTCGTCAAACAAGCCCTGCGCGACCTCAATCTGGACGACAAAAAATTCCCTCCCAACAAAATGCTCAACGGCATCAGCAACGCCAAAAACGAACTCATCACCCCCGAACAATACGCCGCCACCAACTACATCAGCGAAATTACCCGCCGCGTTTACGCCCGCTACCAGCAAATCCTTCATGCCAACAACGCCATGGACTTTGACGATTTGCTCATGAACACCGTCCAGCTACTCGACAACCAGCCAGACATCTTGCACAAATACCAGCAACAATTTCAGCACATCCTCGTGGACGAATTTCAAGACACCAACACTGCCCAATACGCCCTTTTACAACGACTGGCTGCCGCCCATCAAAACATTTTTGTCGTTGGCGACTCCGACCAATCCATTTACAAATGGCGCGGCGCCGATTTTCGTAACATCCATCGCTTCCGCGAAGCCTACCCACACGCCCAAACTGTACTCCTGGAAGAAAACTACCGCTCTACCCAAATCATCCTTGATGCCGCCAAAGCCGTCATTCGGCACAACCCGGAACGTGTTCACAAGGAGCTCTTCACTCGCCGACCGGGAGGCCATCCGATTGTGCTGCATGAAGCATACAACGAGCAGGAAGAAGCAGATTATGTGATTGCCACCATCCAGAAAATGTTGCTGGAAGGATATTCGCCCGGTGATTGCGCGGTAATGTATCGCACCAATGCCCAATCTCGTGTGCTGGAAGAAGCGTTTTTGCGGGTGGGAATGCCCTATCGGCTCGTTGGGGCAACCCAATTTTATAAGCGTCGGGAAGTCAAGGACATTATTGCCTATTTGCGGCTAATACATAACCCATCTGATTCAGTCAGCTTTAATCGGGTAATTAACACGCCGCCTCGCGGCATTGGGAGTAAAACGTGGGAGCGTTTGCTGGCATGGGCAGGACAACGCGGCTGGCAACCGGCAGAAGCAATTATGGCACTGGCAACAGATCCTGACGTACAACACCCTTTTAACGGCCGTGCTTTTAATGCCCTCTCCCGTTTTGGTGAAATGCTCGCAACCTGGATCGCATTGCGTGACCAGGCTAGTGTGGGTGAGCTGATGGACCTGGTTCTGGAGCAAACGGGTTATCGGCAGTATATTGATGACAATACAGATGAAGGGCGGGATCGATGGGAAAATGTGATGGAGCTACGAAGTGTGGCCGCTACTGAGGCCAGCCTGACGTTGGGTGAGTTCCTGGAACAGGTGGCCCTTGTCTCAGAAGCGGATAATGCTGAAGATAGCCCTGATGCAACAACACTACTTACCTTACATGCAGCCAAAGGGCTGGAGTTCCCGGTTGTGCTGATTACTGGGCTGGAAGATGGCATTTTGCCGCATAGCCGTTCGCTGGATGATGGTGAATCGCTGGCAGAAGAGCGGCGGTTGTTTTATGTGGGTATTACTCGTGCCAAAGATCGGTTGTTTTTGTCATATGCGTTCCGACGGTCATTTTTCGGGGAGTCTTCGGTTTGTGTGCCTTCTCGCTTTTTGGCTGATATTCCATCGGAATTGGTTGCTGGTGGGAAAAGTGTGGCGCAACGGCGGGAGGCTGCCCAAAGTCGGATGAGTCAGTGGCGTTGGTCTTCCGGGGCACAAGGTCGGCGTGAGGGTGGGCGAAAACGGCCGTCTTCTCGTCCCTATTCTTCTGCTTCATATCCTGCTCGCCCCACCACTCCAGAACCCAAACAGGCACTGCCAACTCCCAATTACCTGCAAGAAGATGATTTTGACGGAACGGAGAACCAGGTAACAACACCTCGTTATCAAACTGGACAAACAGTGAAACATGCAAAGTTTGGTGTTGGTACGGTGATCGAGAGCAAGGTTACCGGCAATGATGAAGAAGTTGTTGTTGCATTTCCGGAGATTGGCATTAAACGACTGGCAGCCAGTTTTGCACGCCTGGAAATTATTCAGGATGCTTGAATGGAAAGAATCGCATGCATTACCTGATTGACGGTCACAATTTAATTGGCAAATTGCCTGATATTTCTTTGGCGGACCAGGATGATGAAATTCGTCTCATTCTGCGGCTTAAGGCATGGGTTACTGGTGCCCGTTCTCGTAAGGTGACCGTTATATTTGATGGCGGCATTACTGGGGGAGTCGCACATCGACTTTCTACTCGTGATATTACGGTGGTGTTTGCCCCACAGGGGGAAACGGCCGATGATCTCATTATTCGGCGTCTGCCAGGCTTGCGTCCTGCTGGTGCGTACACAGTGGTAAGCAGTGACCGACGAATTTTGGATGCAGCCCGGGCTTTGCGGATCAAGGCAATGACGTCCGAAGCGTTTATCGAACGGATGGGGTTTACCTTTACCATGCCTGAGGAAAAAAAGACAAAGCCAGCGCGCCCTCACCCCCCAGATGAGCGGGAAGAGCCTCAACTTAGTGAAGCAGAAATCGCTGAATGGATGGATTTGTTTGGTCCAGAACCCAAACGGCCGTCTTCCCCACCTGCCCATCCACCCCGTAAACCCCGTAAAGCTCGCAAATCTCCTCAATCTGCCCCCAAAAAACCCCTTACCCCTACCGAATTTCAGGCCCGCGCCAAATCAGACAATCCAGAACTGGACGAGGCCGAAGTTGCAGAGTGGCTGGCTTTGTTTGACGCCACACCCCCTGCCAAAACACACTCTGGGAAAAAGAAAAAGCAACGCCCAAAACGGCCGTCTGCTACCAACAAAAAACCTGCCAAAGACCCCAGAATTTCCGATACAGATCGTGCCGAATGGCTTCGCTGGCTCGGCCAGGACGACGATTAGCACCCCATTAGTACTTATTTCCTACAAAAATCCCTCATTTTCATAAAATAGCCCATAGCATTCCTGCCCAAAATTTTGTAGCATATTACTTAAGTTTAGTCAGGTTTTTTGAGGAACCCTCCCCCAAAAGACTGGCACGAGAGAAAATGCGACTGGAAGCACCCTGACTAAACCCAGGCAATGCCTCCCCCCTCGACAAGGCATTTGCCGCCCAGCTTCGGAGCTCCCCCCCTGGCCCGAAGCGAAACCGCCCCGCCCGGGGCGGTTTTTTTTTGCCAATTTCACCCAACGGGAACTAACCCCTCCTTTTGTACGTCTTAAACAGTGACAGCCACAAGCAACTAAGGAGGTATTAAAAATGAATTCAAAACGTACTGTCAGCATTTTGATAATTGTTTTATTGGTCGGAATTTTAGCCGCCTGCCAAGGCCAGCCTGAAACCGTCGTGGTAACCCGTGAAATGACTCGTGTTGTTACCGAAACAGTGGAGGGAATTCCTCCCATTTCTGCAGGAGAAGCCGAAGAAGGTTCGGCAGCAATTGGTAGCGAACGAGCAGCTGATGCCCCCCCACCTCCAGAAACTGGTGCCAAAGTTCCTCCTTCACGAGAAACATCCGTGGATGCAAGTGAACCTGAAGTAAAATCGTCTTCAGATACTACGGCCGAAATCAGGGCAGAAGAGGAGATTGCCCTGGCAACACCTGTGCCGACTATGGTTTCTGAAGCTGCTGCGCCAGTGGCTGCCTTGAGCCAGGAAAGTTACCTGACAGCTGGTGAGGTGGATGATAATGCCGAATGGGATGATTATCTGAATTATGTAAACCGGTATCAGGGGCCGGCCATCATTCCGGTAGATGTAAGTGAACGGCACCAAATTTGGGTACGTAATAGTCAGGAACGGCCGATTTTGGGTGCGCTGATACGAATCTCGACAGAAAACGGCCGTGAAGTCACCACCTTACGGACGCACAGTGACGGCCGTGCCTACTTCTTCCCGCGTGCCTACGCACTACAAGCATCTACCTACACCGTCGCCGTCGAAGTCAACGGCCTTACCCAAACCTTTACCCTCGCTGCTGGTCCACAAACCTCACAACGAGAGTGGACTATCATTCATCCCGGTGGTGACCAAATCCAACCTGCCACCCAACTAGACATCCTGTTTCTAATTGACGCAACTGGTAGCATGGCAGACGAAATCAACCAACTCAAGGAAAACATCCACGTGATTGCGGCGCAAATTGATGCCTTGCCTTCCCGTCCTGACGTCCGCTTCGGACTGGTTGCCTATCGGGATCGAGGCGATATGTTTGTCACCCGTGTATTTGACTTCACACCAGATGTCAATGAATTCGCCGAAATACTGGCTGGCGTGTATGCTGAAGGTGGCGGTGATTACCCAGAGGACCTGAATGAGGCATTGTCTCGTGCCGTGCATGAGCCTGAGTGGCGGGTTGAAAATACAGTCAGTCTCATTTTTCTGGTTGCAGACGCACCACCACACCTGGATTATGGCCAACAGAATCATTACGCCTACGAGATGAGCCAGGCAGCAGCACGAGGTATTAAAATTTATCCGATTGCCAGCAGCGGGTTGGATGCAATGGGTGAATATGTATTCCGACAACTGGCACAATTTACCGGTGGGCGGTTTATCTTTCTCACGTACGGCCCTGATGGTCCAGGTTCGCCAGGTGGAGAAACAACCATGAATGTAGATGACTATACAGTTTCTGCACTGCATCGCCTGGTGGTAAAGATTGTAGAGGAGGAATTGAGTTACCTGGGGCAGTAAGTTTCGGCTGTTATTTGCAAAAAAGCGAAAAGGGCTGGCGCAAACCAGCCCTTTTCTATGCCCTTGTTTCCCGTCAGGCAAACCGCAATCTGCAACCTGCCTGATGTACCGCTTTTTTACCTGCTTTCACCGCTTTTAAGTTACCAACAACATCCCTACTCTGAAATCCGACGCATCGGTAAAGTTGTGGAGTGCACCACGCATCACCAATTTGGGCAACCGGGACAACGTCAGGCAAAAGATGCACACAGTTGTCACCAGAATTGCCTACCTCAACAGGTTTGTTTTGACTCACAATGCCTTACCTGATGCGGCGGCTTTCAATATGAATATTACCTGAAATACCGGGTTTATGGAGTGAGGAAAGTCATAATTGGTGTATGACATTTGTCGAAAACGGCCGTTTCCCCCCTGTGTTCCCCGTCTCCTCATTTCATCTTGCGGCTTTCCAATCGGGCGTGCATTTCCAGATAACGCAGCCACGCCCTTACCGACAACAAACCATAACTGTTGTGAGGAATTGTGAAATCAAACGAAACATTTTCCTGCGCCAATTCATCAATAAGGGCAATTGTCTTAGACCGGGTTTCCTCAAAGTCAGAAATCAGTGCTGGCAGGGTTCGTTCCCTGGGTGGTCGATATCCATTGTATTCATCCATCACCAGCGGCGCACCCAAAGCCACTTGCAGGCGGCTTTGCCCCCAGCGTTCGATACCCACAATGTGGCTCAAAACCCGCCGATTGAATGGCGTGTCTGCTACCTTCTGGGCATGGGCAATAATTTGTTCACCAGAACGTTGCAACATACGCGCCAGAGATTCGGCCGTTTCTCCTCGCACTGGCCAATCCAACACCGCCTGCCCCGCCACCCAAAACAACCGTTCAACCAACTTACTTCTCGCCATTGTCAGCCCACTCCATACATCCTATCAATCCGACTTGTCACCATTTCCCCACAAACCAGCCAAAAATGCTCTAATACCTGCTGTATACACTCGCCTACCCTCACGCAATCGCCGCCGCATTTCCACCAGTTTTTCTCGACGTCGCATCGGTTCCTCCGGTGTCGATTCATACAACTCCACCAGCACTCCCCCCGTCCCTTTTGGATGCACAAATGCAATCTTTTTACCACCCGTTCCTATTGTTGGCTCCTCATTAATCAGCGGGACATTTGCCGCTTTCAGGCGGGCCAACATAGCCTCAATATCATCAACCTCAAAACAAATGTGATGCATCCCTGGGCCTCGTTTTTGCAAAAACCGGGCCACACCACTATCCTCCGTTACCGGTTCCAAAAGTTCCACATCACTCTCGCCTGCCGGTAAAAAAGCCACATCAACCCCCTGATCAGGCACATATTCCATATGAGCCAGCGGCAACCCTAACACTTCCACCCAGAAACCAAGAGCCTCCTCCAAATTGGGAACAACAACAGCAATATGGCTTATTTTCTTAATCATCAACAAACTTTCCTTTATACGACACAAAGATAAGCAGGGCAGGGTAATAGGTGTCCCAATACCCAGGCATTAGATCACTTTTACCAACAATTTTACAACTCATAACTGGGGCGATACTCCCCCCATATGTCTCGCAATGTTGCACAAATTTCACCCAGTGTCACATCATTTTCCACACAGGTGATAAGCAAGGGCATCAGATTTTCGTCTGTTTGAGCGACCTGTGCCAATTGGGTGCGTAACTCTGCCACCTTACTATTATCACGATTGGCTCGTAATGTGGCCAGATGTTGTCGCTGGGCTTCTTCGATGGCCGGGTCTATGCGCATGATTTCAATACCTGGCTCATCATCTTCTTCTGTGAACTGGTTTACCCCAACTATAATCTCTTCGCCCTGTTCAACTGCTTGCTGGAAACGATAGGCAGCTTCCTGAATCTCACTTTGTACGTAACCAGATTCGATGGCGTTTAACATGCCACCCATTTGGTCTATCGTTTCGATGTAGGCCAGGGCTCTTTTTTCTAATTCGTCGGTCAGGTATTCAATGTAGTAAGAACCTGCCAATGGGTCAATTGTATCGGCGACACCACTTTCGTAGGCAATTATCTGTTGGGTGCGCAAGGCAATGCGTGCTGATTCGGCTGTGGGGAGTGCCAGGGCTTCATCACGGCCGTTTGTATGCAGGCTTTGTGTACCACCTAATACAGCAGCCAGTGCCTGTAAGGCAACTCGTACTACGTTATTTTCTGGCTGTTGTGCTGTCAGGGTGCTGCCTGCTGTTTGGGTGTGGAAGCGTAATCGCCAACTGGCTGGATTTTTGGCCCCAAACCGCTCTCGCATAATATGCGCCCATATCCGTCGGGCTGCCCGGAATTTGGCAATCTCTTCCAGGAAGTTGTTGTGGGCATTGAAGAAGAAGGAAAGTTGGCGAGCAAACTGATCGACATCTAATCCGGCGTCTATGGCTGCCTGTACGTAGGTGATACCGTTGGCCAGAGTGAAGGCGATTTCCTGAACGGCCGTACTTCCTGCTTCTCGAATGTGGTACCCGGAAATAGAGATTGTGTTCCAACGTGGCACTTCCCGGCTACAAAATTCAAAAACATCTGTAATTAGCCGCATGGAAGGTCGGGGTGGGAAAATATACGTCCCCCGTGCGATATACTCTTTGAGGATGTCGTTTTGAATTGTGCCGCGTAATTGATTTAGTGGGACTCCTTGTCGTTTGGCAATGGCAATCACCATTGCCAGCAAGATGGCTGCGGGCGCATTGATCGTCATGCTAATACTTACTTTATCCAGCGGAATACCATCCAGCAAAATGGCCATATCTGTCAATGAAGGTACGCTCACGCCTACTTTGCCAACTTCTCCCATCGCCATTGGGTGGTCGGCGTCATAACCTATTTGGGTTGGTAGGTCAAATGCGATGGAAAGACCAGTCTGTCCCTGGCTAAGCAGGTATTTATAGCGCGCGTTTGACTCGGCGGCTGTGCCGAAACCGGCATATTGGCGCATTGTCCAAAGGCGCCCACGATACATGGTGGGTTGTACGCCTCTGGTGTAGGGGTATTCACCGGGGAATCCCAGTTTTTCGTTGTAATCAGGATCGGGATCTTGAGGGATGTAAATGGGATCAATGGGAATGCCGGATGTGGTTTCAAAATGGGGTCGGCGTTCCGGGTGTTTGGCTATAAATGGGTGGAGCGTTTCTCGCTCCCATCGCTCTTTGTCTTTTTTTATGTCGTTCATAGGGTTTATTATACGTCAGGCAATTTGTTCAGGCATAAAAATGGGTTGGTTGCAACAATTTTGAATAGTTTGCGTAAAGTAATTTACAGAGAGTTTGTAGTGAAGGTACCAGTCATTGGTTTTGTTTTGTCGTATTATTTAGGCAACAAGGATGGTTTGTATTGTTTTGATGAAGCCTCTTCCTGAAAATTAAATATTCCTCCTTTTTTCCCCCTTTTTTCTCCTCTTCCCGCAAAAGGCCTTGCTCTGGCAAGGCTTTTTGTGTTGCAGGTTGTGTGATCAGGAAACGGCCGTTTCTGCAATTTGTTTTAGTTCTTCCAGCCAGTTTTTTTCAGCAATGTTTGTCCCGGTCTTGGGCATAGATGCTAACCGGGCTAAACCAGTATGAATTTCTTGCAGGGCAGCGGAAGAATTCCCTTCGGCAAGTAGTATGGCCGCATGGGCGCGAAATTTCCAGAGAGTTTGCAAGCGGTGGGCAGGGATTTTTTCATACCAAAAACGGCCGTTTTCTGCATCTTTCTCAAATCGGGCCAGTAAATATGCCTTTTCCAAAACCAATCGGGCGTGCTGCCCGACTGACCATGTCTGCCAATTTTCCAGCGCCTCATCTAACCACGCAGCCGCCTGGACAATATGGCCATTATCCAGTGCCCACTGATACCCCATTAATCGGGCTGTCAGGGTATCATACGAGGCATCTTGTAACATCATTGCCTGATGCACAAGCTGTTCATCCCACAATTTTGGCCGTATCCCTTGCAAATCTGTCCCATTCAGTGCGACTAGCGCACACCAGCGGGTAGCAGCGGGACCACCTTGTATAAGAGATACAATGCGGTCTCCATCTGCCGAAAGGCCATTCTGATATCGGCCGGGTTTCATAGCCGTCATGAAAAACACAAATGAAAGTATTGCTGTCATAGCGGCCGTTTCCAGCATCCAGGCCTGAGTACGCAGATCCAGACGCCCCTGCCACCACCAAAACAAAACAGCCGCCACTATTGCCATCAACAGGCTGGCTAACGGTCCCCCCAACGCAAATGCCAGCATACGCCCACGCAAATTCGACAATACACCCTCGCCAGGCACACTGGCTGCCATCCCGCTAAACAACATACCTCGATTCCAACCAATCTTTAACTGCCCACCTTCTCGTGTTACCCGCAGCGGGCCAATTTCCAGAATATGAAAACGAAGTCCGGCCAATCGCCCAGCCAACAAATGCCCCAATTCATGAACAGCAGAAGTGGCCAGCAAGATCACCGTTAATGCCAGAGCTATCCGCTCCAAACGTGCAAACAGGGAACCATTAGGGTACAATCGGGCATACAGAGTAAGCCGGTTAAAGTTCCACATCACCAGCCCAAAAATGGCGTAAATAATCAGATTAAACAGGCCACCCCAGAGACTAACCAGCCAGGACGGCCGTTTCTCTCCCAAACGATTCACAACACGCCCTTTTCTATCAGTATTAATTCCCTGCCAATTAGACAAAAGGGGCACAGTCATTTGTGCCCCTTGCCTGTTACCACATACAGATATGGCACCAATTAAGGCAACAAATCAGCAATCGTTTCCTTTTCCTGCCGCAACTCATTCAGAGTCACATTGATCTTCTCACGGGCAAAATCACTCCAGGGCAACCCCTGCACAATCGAATAACCACCCTGCCCATCACTCACCAACGGGAATGAGAAAATCAAGCCTTCATCAATGCCATAGCTCCCATCCGAAGGCACAGCAGCAGAGAACCAGTTCCCCTCTGGTGTCTTGTAAAGGAAACTACGCACATGATCCAATGTAGCATTTGCCGCAGACATCGCCGAAGACTTGCCGCGTGCCGCAATAATAGCCGCACCACGCTTCTGTACAGTGGTAATAAATTCGCCACGCAGCCAGTCAATATCGGTAATTACCTCCGGCACAGGACGGCCGTTAATCTTTGCATTCTCCGCATCCGGATACTGCGTAGCACTATGATTCCCCCAAATCGTCACATTACTCACATCATTGACCGAAACACCAGCCTTCTTTGCCAATTGTGCATACGCCCGATTCTGATCCAGACGCGTTAACGCACTAAACCGATCATTCGGAATATCCGGTGCATTATTCATGGCAATCAGGCAATTTGTATTCGCCGGATTACCCACCACAACCACACGCACATCATCGGCCGCACGCTTATTCAATGCCTTACCCTGCTCCACAAAGATAGGACCATTCTCCCGAATCAAATCCCCGCGCTCCATTCCCTTCCCACGCGGCTTCGATCCAATCAGCAACGCCCAATTCACACCATCAAACGCCACTTCCGGATCATCAGTCACCACCATATTCTCCAGCAACGGAAATGCACAATCCTCCATTTCCATTACCACACCTTCCAAGGCGGGCAATGCTGGCGTAATTTCCAACAAGCGTAATTCAACCTTTGTATCCGCTCCAAACACTTCACCAGAGGCCAGGCGCGGCAAAATGGCATAGCCAATCTGACCGGCCGCCCCAGTCACAGCAACCTTCACCACTTTCTTGGTCATTGTCATACTCCTGTTCTATTTTTAAGCTCAAACTCTTACGGGCTTATATGAATGATTTGGGTCAATTATCGCCCATCCGTGAAAACAGGCAATGTTGCGGTACTCTTTTATTTTAGTCAATTCTCACGTCCATTACCAGCATTACCAGATAAACCACTCATATTTCTAAATTCTGCAAATTACCATCAAGAAAGCAGCACCCGTTATCTTGATAAGCTACCCCAATTCTTGATCCAATCCTTACGATCGGGCATGGTGCTTTGATGTGCCGATTCCTTAACAGCTTCCAGGTCTATCTGAACTCGACATAACGTAATTGCAAGGCTATTGTCTTTGTCCTCAACAATGGCATATTCTGCCCAAGGCATAAAACGGGGCACTTTATCAAAGGGCATTTGCTCAAAGGGCATACCCACGCTGCCTACATTGACGATCCATTTTCCTTTATGCTGACGCAACATCTGTACATGGGTGTGCCCACCTGCCATAACATCAGCCTCATAACCGGTCAATAATCTGTCCAGTTCAACTGGGGGCGTAGTGGCCAGAATGATGTCCACATTGGAATGCGGGGAGCCATGGAAACAAAGCAGGGTTTGCTGGTTGGACAGGGGGATGGTGATAGTAGGCTGAAATGACCGCAAAAAGCGAATGTCTTCGGGTTCGAGTTGGCTGATAGTCCAGTTAATCGTTTCGGTAAACCAGAGGGCATCGGAATATGTGGGAATCTGGTCTGGTCTCAGAACGAAGAAGTCATGATTGCCCATAATGCAAGGGCAACCTAATTGCCGCACACGTCGAATCACTTCTTTGGGTTGGGGGCCTAATGTAGCGACATCTCCCAGGCAGATTATTTGATCAACTTGTTGGCGGTTGATATCGGCCAATACAGCTTCAAGGGAGATAAGGTTGCCGTGAATGTCAGAGATCAGGGCGATTCGCATACCGGCTCCTTTCGTTGGCGAATGACTTCATAAAGCAATATGGCGGTGGATACGGAGAGATTGAGGCTGTCAACTGTGCCGTACATGGGGATTTTGACCTGGTAATCGGCAATGCTGAGCCATTCGGGGCTAAGGCCATGTGCTTCGCTGCCCATCAGGATGGCAACTGGGCCGTTGAGAGGAATGTCGGTGTAACAAGTGGTGGCGGCTGGTGTGGTGGCGATGATGGGAATGTGGTGCTGGTGTAACCAGGTGCGGGTGTGGTTGTTGGTGGCCATAATAACGGGGACAGTGAAGAGGGTGCCGAGGCTGGCGCGTATGACGTTTGGGTTGTGTATGTCGGTGCCGCTACCGGTCAGGATGACGGCGTCAACGCCGGCGGCATCGGCCGTTCTGAGGATTGCTCCCAGGTTTCCTGGCTTTTCTACTTGTTCGAGGATGACGATGAAGGGAACGGCCGTTATGGGCACATCTGCCAGTGATTTTTCCAAATATGGGATGAGCAACAAAATGCCACCACTGGCGCCACGATAAGCAATTTTGGCAAAAACTTCGGGAGTTACTTCAAAAAGTTTTGTTTTACCAGCCTGGTTCAGCGTTTGCAGGGTAGTGAGCACTTCACTGGTTTCTGGTTCTGTGAGTAAAGGGGGGCAAACATACGCTTCCAGGGGGATCAGGCCACTTTGTAAAGCGCGGCGACATTCACGAACACCTTCAACAATAGTCATGCGGTGTTGGTCACGATATCGTCGCTGGTTCAGGCGGACAATATGCTTGACACGGCCGTTTTGCAGACTGGTGATGCGTAAAATCCTGTCCATTGTCTAATAAATACCCTGGCGGTACTGTTCTTTCCGTTCCAGATAATGGACAACGGCCGTTTCTGACGCCAACTTTTGCTTCTCTGACAACGGCCCAACAACCCGTGCCGGCACCCCCAAAGCCAACATCCCCGGTGGGATCTCCATTCCTGGTGGAACAACAGCACCTGCCCCTACCATTGCGCCCGCCCCCACACGTGCGCCATCCAAAACCGTAGCTCGCATACCGATCAACGCACCATCTTCCACGACACAACCGTGGACAACTGCTCCGTGCCCAATCGTTACACGCCGACCAATTGTACAAGGAAACCCGGCGGATACATGCAAGATAGCCCCATCTTGCACATTGGTCTCATCACCCACCTCTATGGGTGCTTCATCTCCTCGAATCACTGCCCCAAACCAGACACTCACATGTTCACCCAAGCGCACATTGCCTCGTACACGTGCCGTATCAGCAATCCAGGCAGTTTTGGGAATAAACGGCCGTACTCTTTCCTCCGTTATCTGTGCCATTTTCCACTTACTCCAGCAACGCCTGCGGTGGCAACATAATAAAATCCGGTTCCTGATCCTGTCGCGTTACGGCATCCAAATATTTTCGGGCAAAAAAGTTCATAATTTGGGCAAACACCGCATCATAAAATGGCGACAAATCATTTCGACGCCCCTCATGAATTGGAATTTCTTTCCCCTTCGGCCCCAGCTTCACAATAAAATGTGGTCCTACTTTTTTGATAAAAAAGCTCAACAACAGCGGTGTCGGATACGACCCACCCGGTTCACTCACAGTAAGCACCACGCCAAAATGCCAAAACGCTTCATCATCCATCCGCATGGCTCCTGCCAGGGCATAAAATCGGTTATTGGGATTTAACTCTTCCCCCAACGGGATATAAGTAATCTCCCGGTCTTGTGGCCAGCCAAAATATTCCACCATGCCATACACCAACTCACGCGCAAAATCACGGCAAGTTTCTTCATAATCCCGAAAAGCCTTTCTGGCTCGACTATACGCCTCGCAAATTTCCTCAAACTTGGTTTTGGACATAATTTGTGACCCCTCAGATCAATCAGTTTGTTCGATAATTCGCGGCCAAACTGGCATAAACGACAGCCTTTATCCTGATTACTGCTTTACATGCTAACAGTAACAAATCTATCTGCACTTTAGACGATTTGATTTATTTTGGCAACCCTCTAATAGTCCTGAAATTTCTCCTGTTACCCAACTCAAACAGAAATCTGAAGCAGATTTTATTTTGTCTGGCGCGGGTTTTCTTCCGGAGGTAAGCGATGTTCCAAACCAGGGGCAATGAGAGAGTAAGGGGTTGCCCATTCCGATTCAGGCAAGACGGGTTTGGCTTCTTCGGCAGATAACCAGCGACGAACCAGAAGAACGGCCGTTGTCGAATAAACAATGCCACCTAACACCCAGGCAATCATCGCCGCCAGCCGATAATCATCCAACCCCAACCCTGGCAACCACATCGGGTTGGGATACGCATACACCTGGCTATTGCCAAACAACAATATCAACCCCGTTACTTTAATAGGCCATGCACCAATGAGAGCATAAGCAGCATGCACCAACGGTGGCATTTCAGGATGAACACGTGGCGATACACTGAGAATATGCCACCAGTAAAGCAAGGCTGACATAGAAAGGGTAAGTTGCTCTACAGTAGCCACCAGAGATGAGTGTAAACCGGCTTGATGCAGTACAGGATCATACCAAAGCCAGAAAGTAGCAGTAAAAAGAAACCAGGCAGGAGCAGGGGCAGTAACTCGAATAAGCCAGGGCGAGAGGGTGGAAACACGGGAAAACGGCCGTTTTTTCAGCCCCGGCCACAACCCTGACACACCTGCCCGAAGCACAGCATACGGATTCCCGACCAACAACAAAACCGGCGCCCAGGTTACCAGGAGCAAATGCTGAGTAACCCGCAACGAAAAATATTGGCGAGACAAATCAGCCAAAGGGGACACAACCGCCACACCATATACCAACACCCCCAAATAAAATGCCCCCATCGAAAACCAGGAAAGAGGAAACAAACGAAAAGGCTGACGTACTTGCCACCACCCCCGCAGATAAACAAGGCTGATAGCAAGCAATACGGCCGTTTCCAGCGCACGCCAACCCCAAACCAACACCATCAATTCCCCTGGCTTGTCAACCTCACCTGCCCCATAGCCGACACATCATAACCCGGCATAGCCGCCACCGCCTTACGAAAAGCCGCATCATGGAGCAAATCCAACAACGGCCGTAACAAATCCCCCTCAAAACTCTCCTTAAGCATCACCAGATCATACCGTTCCCTGGCCAGCGGCACAAAATCCAACCCCAGCGCCCGGGCAGCCGCCCGAATTCCCAGCCCGGCATCCGCCACACCCGAAGCCACTGCCGCCGCCACCGCCAAATGGGTATACTCTTCCCGATCATAACCGCGCACATTCTTCGACTCAATTCCCAAACGACCCATCTCATAATCCAATAATATGCGCGTCCCTGCCCCACGCTGCCGATTCACAATCCGCACATCTGGCCGAGCCACATCTTCCCAGCCATGCACCCCCTTCGGATTACCCGGCGGCACAATCCAACCCTGCTCTCGTTCTACCAACGTAATCAATACAACATCTCGCCCTGGCAAATATCGGCGCACCCAAGGCAGGTTATATGTTCCCGTCTCCACATCCAACAAATGAGCCCCTGCCAGATGACATTCCCCGCGACGCAAAGCAATCAACCCACCCAGACTACCCACATGCGCCGAACTCAACCGCCATCCCGGCATACGCTCCGCCAAAAATTGCGCCAACAAATCCAGCGTCAGATCATGGCTGCCAATCGCTACAATTGTGCGCGAAATTTCCGGCAAAGAGCGATACAATTGCACCGTTACCTCTGCCCCCATGTCCATCCCTTCACTGAAGCGGGGAATGCGCACAAGACCATCTGCCCGCACCAAAGAAGTGATCACCCCTGCCCCACGATTCAGAGGGGTAGCAATGATGCGATCTCCCACCTGCCCGACAGTGACACGGACAAAATCATCATCACCGGTATGGGAAACAATTTTACGAGTAAGCCTGGCTTGAACAGTTGGCCGCTCAGGAGGTGGTTGTCCTTGCCAACGGGCTAACAGCGGATGTACAAATATCTCACCAGTCAGCGCGGCACTGACTGGATATCCTGGCACGCCAATAACAGGTGTATGCCTCTCTCTGTGTGGCTGAAGTGTACCCAAAATAACTGGATGACCAGGACGAACAGCCACCCCATGCACAAGAAGTTGGCCCAGTTTTTGGACAATGTGGGCGGTGTAATCTTCACTGCCAGCAGATGATCCGGCGTTGATCAGCACCAGGTCGTGGGTGGTGGCAGCCTGGAGAACGGCCGTTTCTATGGCGTTCTGATCATCGGGTACAATTGGCCAGCGAGTGGGCATACCACCCCATTCTGCGACTTGTGCCGCCAACACCATGCTGTTGTATTCGATGATTTGACCAGGAACAAGCGGTTGGGAAACGGCCGTTTCTACTGGAACCAACTCCGAACCAGTAGGGATAATGGCCACACGCGGTCGCCGATACACCTGTACAGTGGCATGGCCAGAACCAGCCAATGCCCCCAAATCTACCGGACGCAACCGATGATTGGCAGGCAAAACCAATTCTGTGGCCACCATGTCTTCTCCCATCGGTCGTACATGGTGCCAGGGTGGGACAGCAGCTCGGATCTCAATCCCGGAACGGCCGTCAGGCAACGTCACCAACTGAGTATGCTCCACCATCACCACCGCATTCGCCCATACAGGCAATGGATGCCCTGTATTCACAGCCGCCGCCGGCCGGGCTGCCTGGGGTTCCACTTCTGTTGCCGCAACCAGCTCCAGCACAACAGGACTTGTTTCCGTAGCCCCTTGTGTATCGCGCGCCCGCACTGCATACCCATCCATGGCACTGGCATGATAATGAGGAGAGGACAACCTGGCCCAAACGGGAGCAGCCAAAATACGGCCGTTTGCCTCTGCCACCAACACCTCTTCCGCCGGCAACGGTTGCCACAGCCCAACTTCCTGCAACGCCTTCACAAACGCCGCCCACGCCTCGTCCAGGGGCACATCTTCCAGGTAGATATTTCGCTTCATGCACACCCCCATCTAACAACACCAAACAATAACAAAAAAACGCCCGGTTATACCCAGGCGTTTTGTCAGGCTTCTTGCTAATGGGCCATGAGGGACTCGAACCCCCGACCAAGTGATTAAAAGTCACCTGCTCTTCCATCTGAGCTAATGGCCCATCTACATGGCATTATAGCCTTGCCCTTCGTCTCTGGCAAGCCAAAAATAGCTCCAAATTCTTTTTCCTGGCACACTAAAGAAACAGCCCCTATCTAAAGCCGGTTTTCTCGCCTGGCAAACCCGATAAGATAACGCCATTATAGAAATACGGGACATATCTGGGACAAATTACGGATTTTCCCCGTTTGCCTTGCCTATTTTGCTAGACTATAATTCAACAATCAAGCAGGAGATCAGATAGATGGCCCTCATTGAATCCAATACAGAACTGCCCCCTGATTTACCAGAGGCCCCTATCCGAACGAATTCCCCGCAACCGTTCGAAGTTGTGGTGCGGGAAATCGTAGAGACACTTCTGCTTACATTTTTTATTTTCTGGCTTGTCAACAGCATGATCGGCCGTTATCGCATTGACGGCAGCAGCATGAATCCAACCTTGTCAGACGGGCAATATTTACTTATTAACAATCTGAGCTATTATTTTAATGACCCCCAACGGGGTGATATCATTGTGTTCCGGCATCCTGCCAGTGATCTGAACCTGATTAAGCGTGTGATTGGCTTGCCAGGTGACCACATTGAAATTGCCAACCAGCAGGTTAAGGTAAATGGGGTCGTGCTGGATGAACCATATATCAAAGATCCACCACGGTATAGTGGCTCCTGGGATGTACCGGAAGGGCATTATTTTGTGCTGGGAGACAATCGGAACAATTCTAGTGATTCCCATTCGTGGTCTTATTTGCCGCGTGAAAATATTATTGGCAAGGCAATGCTAATTTATTGGCCGCCTAGCGATTGGGATACCATACCACATTATTTGCATTGACGGATTTGTATGGCATATCAGAAAGAGGAAATTGAAGCTTTAGTTCGCCAGGTGGTGACACGGACGTTGGGACGAATGGGTCAGCGGCGGTCATCGGCTATCATTTTGGATGCACAACAGATAGAAGAGTTACCAGCAGGCTCGGTTTACCATGTGCCCGCAGGAACGCTGGTTACTCCCCTGGCCCGACAAACAGCGCTGGAAAGGCATATTCGGTTGGTAGAAGAGAGTGTGGCTGGGGAAACGGCCGTTTCTTCCACCCCCTCTCCCACATTTACCGCTTCCGGAAAACAGGTGATCGCTATCGGGGCCGATCATGGCGGCTATCAACTCAAAGAAATACTCAAGACATTTCTGGAAACGGCCGATAATAACTACACAGTCATCGATTGCGGCACAAACAGCCCCGACTCAGTAGATTATCCCGACTTTGCCTACGCTGTTGCTCGCCTGGTGGCAGACGGCCGTGCCTGGCGCGGCATTATCATTGATGGTGCAGGCATAGGCAGCTGCATGGCCGCCAACAAAGTTCCTGGTGTTCGGGCTGCAATGTGCTACGATCAGGCAACGGCCGTTAACAGCCGCGAACACAACAATGCCAACGTCCTTACCCTGGGCGCAGGCCTCATTGGCCCCAACCTGGCCAAACAAATTGTACAAACATGGCTTACAACCGAATTCGCCGGCGGTCGTCATGCCCGCCGTGTCAACAAAATCGAACAAATCGAAAAACGATTCACCAAATAAAAATAAAGGGAGTAACGGAGACCATCATCTCCAACGGATCAGACAAATGTACGATCAGGCAACTGTCGAAAAAATCATAGAAGAAGTCACCCGTGAAGTCTTGCTGCGACTCAACCAGCCACAACCGGCCCAACACCCATCCGGTTGCAACTGCAGCAACGGCTCATGCGTACAAAACTGCGCCGACAAAGTAGACAAAGTCGTTCAGGCTGGCGCCACCCGCATCACCTCTACCCTTGGCTCCCACCCCCAAAACACCAGCATTGCCCGCATGATCGACCACACCCTCCTCAAACCCGACGCCACCCACGATCAGATCGCCCAACTCTGCTACGAAGCCCGCAAATATCACTTCGCTTCTGTCTGCGTCAATCCTGCCCATGTCAAACTGGCTGCCCAACTCCTAAAAGGCTCAGACGTCAAAGTCTGCACCGTTGTTGGCTTTCCGCTAGGTGCCACTCCTCCCACCGTCAAAGCCTACGAAACCCAGCAAGCCATTCGAGACGGGGCTACCGAAATAGACATGGTTATCAATATCGGCGCACTCAAATCTGGTGATTACAAAACCGTGTTGGAAGATATTGGCGCAGTTGTGCGCGCCGCTCATGCCCACAACGCCATCGTCAAAGTCATTATTGAAACCGCCTTATTGACAGATGAAGAAAAAGTAATAGCCTGCCAATTGGCCAAAACAGCCGGAGCAGATTACGTCAAAACTTCAACAGGCTTTGGCCCAGGCGGCGCCACAGCGGAAGACATCGCCTTAATGCGCCGCGTTGTTGGGCCATCTATGGGCGTTAAGGCATCCGGTGGTGTTCGCTCTTACTCAGATGCTCAGGCAATGATAGCCGCCGGAGCAACACGCATTGGCGCCAGCGCCGGTGTGGCCATAGTCCGCGAAGCAGGACAATAAGGAAGGACGTTATGACAAATTGTGAGCAATGTCGAATCGGCCGTTATCGTTCCACCTGCGCCACATATGTACAATGGCACGAAGGGCAAATCATGGTTATTCCCAACGCCCCCGCCTACCATTGCGACGTATGCGGCCACTTCTTTTACGACAATGGCTTTTTGAGCAAGCTGAATTACCTACTCGACAGGTTTGCCGATCCGGCTACTGACGTAACGGTTTTCACGCAAGCTCCCCAAAACACCAAACCTACTAATTGGCATCACAGCCGTGGAGGACGCTAACGAATGAGTGTTGAATTACGTAGCTATGTTTTTCTTGATAGTTTACAACCCCAACATGCTGCATTTTTGGGTACCGTAGCCAGCGGTTTTCTCCCCTTACCGGGCGATGCTTCCCTTTGGATTGAAATTTCGCCAGGTATCGAGATCAACCGCATCACAGACGTTGCCCTCAAGGCAGTCAATGTCAAGCCAGGTATGCAAATTGTGGAACGCCTGTATGGCTTGCTGGAAGTCCATTCAGCCAGCCAGGCCGACGTGCGTGCCGCTGGCGCAGCCATTTTGGAAGCGTTAGGGCTTACTGAGTCAGACCGCTTGAAACCGCGCGTGGTTTCCAGCCAGATTATTCGTAATATTGATCCGCATCAGGTGCAGTTGATTAACCGTTTGCGACATGGACACATGATTCTGGCCGGACAAACATTGTACGTAATGGAAGTGCAACCGGCAGCATATGCAGCATTGGCAGCCAATGAAGCAGAAAAACGTGCTGAGTTGAACATTCTGGAAGTTCGTGCATTTGGCAGTTTCGGCCGTGTGTATCTGGGTGGTGAAGAGCGAGATATCATGGCTGGATATCAGGCAGCTATTGATGCTATCGAGAGTGTCAGTGGTCGTGTGATTGAAGTGAAACGTGGTGAGTAATGCGAGTTTATCTCGCTTGATTTTGGCAATTCATAACAATTTACAAAATTTTGGCCTCAAGGAGACTGAACAACAATGGCAGAAGCATTAGGAATGATTGAATGTCGTAGTTTTGCCGCTATGGTGGAAGCATCTGACGCAATGGTGAAAGCGGCTCGCGTTGAACTGGTGAGCTTTGAGAAAACCGGCGGCGGTTATGTGACGGCAATTGTACGTGGCGACGTGGCTGCAGTGAAGGCAGCTGTAGAAGCTGGTGTACGCGGTGCCGAGAAAGTTGGCGAAGTGGTTGCTGTCCACGTTATCCCAAGACCACATGCTAATGTGGATAAGGTGTTGCCGCTGGGTCGCCAGGACGCAGCCGAAAACGGTTGATAAACTTCGGACTGTTCCATTGTCTATAATGTGTTCTGGTTTATGGTATTTGTAAGCCATAACCGGTATGCTATTCTGGATTAACCATGTTTTTGGGTAAAGTTGTTGGTACGTTGGTGGCTACCCGCAAGGAAGCTTCTTTGGATGGATTGAAGTTCCTGGTGGTACGCCGACTGACTGTGGAAAATGAAGAGGAAAGTGGCTACGTGGTGGCTGCTGATGCCGTTGGCGCTGGTATTGGCGAGGTGGTTATGGTCGCTACCGGTAGCTCGGCTCGCCAAACGCGCCTGACGGATAAACGACCGTGTGACGCTGTGATCATGGCAATTGTGGACACTTGGGAAGTGAATGGCGAGGAGAAGTATCGCAAGAGTGAATCGTCATGATTTCCTGGTGGTAAAGGGGAATGAGTGAGGTGACTCCAATAACAGAAGCACGGCGTGAGGCTTTTCTGGCATTTATTGAGCGTGTGTTGGAAAAGGAAACGGCCGTTAAAGGTGTGGTTGGCATTGGCAGTATTGCCACCGGACATATGCACCCTGGGTCTGATATTGATGCTGTCATCTTTCTCGATCCACTTGATTATCACATAGTTCCGGCAGAAGCCATTTGGTTACCAGACACCGACAAGTTTTACAGCATTTTTGACGATAGCCTGCGACAACAGGGGCTTCCCCTCGATTTCTTGCGGCTAAGCTGGCAAAAGTGGTCTGATCCGGAATTTGAATGGCCAGAAGAACGCCGGGCCGAACTGGCTATGGGCTGGATTGCGTATGATCCCCATGGCGAAGTGGCCCGGCTCATTGCCCAACGAACTGCCTACCCAGATGAGTTGCGCCTTAAACGGCTGGATGAAGCAATTGTCTGGCTCGATCAGCATCTGGGAAAAGATGTACCAGAATCTGTGTGGCAAAATTTGGGACCGGCCATTGCCTTTGACCGTCTGGAAGCAGCCTACCATTATCTGGTACAGGCATTGTTTGCCTATAACCGCAAATGGCAAGTGTGGCGCAATCGGGAAATGAGTGCATTGTTGCGTTTGCCATGGTTGCCTCAGAACTTCTCGGAACGGGTTTTGGTGGCAGCCAATGCGCCATCTTTGGATCATGAGGGATATCAGGCACGAGTAAAAATGCTGCGTGAATTGTTTCAGGAGTTATTGGAGCAATTGATTGCTGACGGTGTGTATTCTCAAATGCCAGTGGATCAGGCGTTCATTCGATTGTACGATGAGCCAGGACGTGCCTGGAATATTGACGACTGGAATAAGATGCGCCTGGTGCGCAGGATGTCTATAGAAGGTCTTGATGAGATGACATTATGAGAGAAGAAGAAATTCAGGCGATTATAGAACGGGTTATGCGTGAAGTGGGGACGAAGGCAGAAACGGCCGTTTCTCCCCCCCCACACACCACTTCCAAATCCGCCGGTTACGATACACCAACCGAGCCACAAGCAACACGTGGCCAATTCGGTGTCTATCCCACACTCGATGAAGCCATTGCTGCCGCCAAAACTGCTTTTCGGCGGCTAAACACCCTCCCGCTAGCTATCCGAAAAGATATGGTAGCTCACATGCGGCAGGCTGGCCGAGAACATGCTGTTATTCTGGCCGAAATGGCCCATAGCGAAACTGGCATGGGGCGTGTAGAAGACAAAGTGCTCAAAAACATGCTCAATGCCGACAAGGCGCAGGGCACTGAAGCACTAGAAACAACTGCCTGGAGTGGTGACAATGGCTTGACCATTGTCGAATACGCTCCCTATGGTGTCATTGGTGCTCTCACCCCCAGCACAAACCCCACCAGTACAGTCATTTGCAATGCAATCGGTATGATTGCTGCCGGAAATGCAGTGGTCTTCAATGCCCATCCTTCCGCCAAAGGGGCTACAAATCGCACAGTACAAATTCTGAATGAAGCCATCCAAAAAGCAGGCGGGCCACCAGATTTGCTCACCTGTGTAGAAAATCCTACGATTGAATCTGCTACCGCCCTTATGCACCACAAGGACATTGCCCTGCTAACGGTGACCGGTGGTGCAGGTGTTGTGCGTGCAGCGATGCGCAGCGGCAAACGAGCTGTTTGCGCTGGCCCAGGAAATCCGCCCGTTGTGGTAGATGAAACAGCAAATATTGAACAGGCTGGACGTGATATCGTCATCGGTGCATCCTTTGATAACAACATCGTTTGCACGACCGAAAAAGAAACGTTTGCCGTAGATGCCATTTTCGACGAATTAATGCAAGTTATGACACATCATGGTGCTGTCAAGCTTAATAGCTGGCAGTTCAATCGGTTGTGGAAAGCGGTAACTGTTAAAGACAGAGGGCCTCGTAAGTACGCAGACATGAACAAGGCCTTTATTGGCAAGAATGCCAGTGTTTTATTAGCTGAAATTGGTATTTCGGCTGGCCCTGAAGTGCGCTTGATTATTGCTGAAGTCGATGAAAATCATCCGGCTGTTTGGTCAGAACAGATGATGCCGCTTATGCCAATGGTGCGTGTGTCTCATGTGGACCAGGCAATTGATTTGGCGGTGGAAGCTGAACATGGGTTCCGACATACGGCCGTTATGCACTCCAAGAATTTGGACAATCTTAGTCGTATGGCTCGGGAAATGAATTGCAGCATCTTTGTGAAAAATGGCCCGTGCCTGGCCGGGCTTGGATATGGTGGCGAAGGATATTGCTCCTTCACTATTGCCAGCCCTACTGGTGAAGGCCTTACTGGACCACGAAGTTTCAGTCGTATTCGTCGTTGTACACTGGTGGACTCATTCCGCATTGTCTAGTTCACTTGCTCAAAGGAGAACAGCATGGCTGGAGGATTGGGGCGCACACAATTTATTAACCTGGACCTCTTTACTGATGCGTATCGCGTAACCGGACGTGCAGAAGTAGGTACAGGGGGAATTCATGCAGAATTGGGTAATCCTAATTCCAATTTTTTGGAAATACAGGATGCCTACATATCCCGCATCCACAAGCCAGGGCTTATTGTAGCCAGCTACAAGGTGGCTGCTTTTCGCAAGGAGAATATAAACTTTATTGTGTTGCAAGATCGGCGAGAAGGTATTCCAGTTGGGACACAACACGGCCGTTCCATTTTTACGCGTGGCCGTCCCATGCCTGCCTTTCTCACAGTGCCTTCATTTGAAATCATGGGCGAAATAATCCACGAAGGCAAATTTACACCACGCGACATTCTGGTTCAATCCATTGGTCGATTCCAGCTAATTTTTTCAGCCAAAGCATCAGCATCTCTTTTTCCGGAAATTTCGTACAGTGGTGATTTGATTTTGGTACATAAAGATCGTATTGGTATTTTTTGCCTGGGCGATTCAACATAGTCAAAGGTTGTCAGCTTTTGTCAGCAGACAACATGCTTTGATGGAAAACTTCAGAATCCTGTCTCAGATAGAGCCACTGCTCTGGAGTCATCCAAAGTAATGCACCTGTCAGGCTAGTTATCAAGGAGACGTTGTAGTGGCACGAATTTATGTGATTGATGATGACGAACAACTGTTGCGCATGGTCGGCCTGATGCTGGAGCGTGGCGGGCATTCTGTTACGCTCATCAACAATCCCGTAAAGGGGTTGGAGGAAATTCGGGCCAATAAACCTGACTTGCTGGTGCTGGATGTCATGATGCCAGATATGAGTGGGCATGATATTGCCCGCCAGATTCGGGCCACACCAGGATTGGAAAATTTACCAATTCTGGTTCTGACAGCACGTTCACAACAAATTGACAAAGAAACTGCTCTGGCTAGTGGCGCAAATGATTACCTGAGTAAACCGGTTACTTCTCAGGAGCTAATTGAGCGGGTTGATAATTTGCTCTCGCAAAAAAGCATCCTTGTACCGGGTGCGAGTAAGGGATTAATTGTTGCGTTTTATGGTCTGCGAGGGGGCGTGGGACGAACTACGCTGGCGGTTAATTTGGCTGGTGCATTACGTCGTCTGAGCCAGGAAGAAATCTGCCTGGTGGATCTTTCTCCATCTTGCGGACAAGCAGCTATGCATTTGCGGCTGCAAACGCGCTCTAGTTGGGCGGAGTTACCAACTGCCAGCGAGGTGGAATGGCCTATTTTGAAGAATCGGTTACTGATTCATCCTTCAGGATTGCGGTTGCTGGCATCCCCTCTGGATCCGAAAGCGCCGTCTATGCCGTCGGCTGAATTGACGCAACGGGTTTTGAATTTGTTACGAGATCGTATGGCAGTGACGATTGTGGATTTACCGCCGGTTTATAGTCCGGCGTTTGAGGCGGCAATGGAGGCAGCAGATGTGGGGCTGCATGTGATCGGACCGGATGTGATTTCTGTGCAAACGGCCGTTCAGCTCAATCGCAAGCTGGTGAAACTGGGCATTACTTTCCGGCAGAAAAGTTATATTCTTAACCAAACTTCTGCGGAAGCTCAATTGCCACCAGCAACAGTAGAACGTGGCCTCAATGCCCGCGTTGCTTTTCAGATTAGTTACGATACACACCAGGCCCGTGCCTTGGCTCAGGGAGTTCCCCTGACCCTGACATCGGCCAAATCACCTTTACCCATTCTGATGCACCGTATGGCTGATGTTCTCTGGCATCGAGTGGCTCAAAAAAGCGGTTAGGAGTTTTATTTTCTGGTGAATGAACCTGCTCTGGCTTTACTGGAATTTGATAGTATCGCTGCCGGCATAGAGGCCGGGGATGCGATGGTAAAACGGTCGCCTGTGGCTCGCATTCAGACTGGTACAGTACAACCGGGACATTATCTGGTTATGGTAACCGGTGATGTGGCAACGGTGGAGGAGGCTGTAAAAGCGGGAAAGGAAATCGGACATGCTGCTTTGCGGGATGAGATTTTCTTGCCTAATGTCCACCCTGATGTGGTAACTGGTCTGGGGGGGATGCGGCAGCCGGTTATTGGGGATGCTCTGGGTATTGTGGAGACACGCACTGTGGCCGCAGCGATTTATGCCGCTGATGCTGGCCTGAAGGGAGCTGAGGTGGCTTTGTTGCAGTTGCGACTGGCAGATGGCCTGGGAGGAAAGGGGTTGGCGTTGTTTACTGGTCTGGTGGCTGATGTGGAAGCAGCGGTGGATATTGGTTCGGCCGTTTCTGGAGAACAACTGATTCGTCAGGTAGTTATTGCCCAACTACACAACGAAATGTGGCCGAATGTGGATACAAACGGCCGTTTTGGAGAACACTTCAACTGGAGATTTATGTAGCTATGCAACTTGCACGCGTCATCGGTACAGTCGTCGCCACAGTCAAATATGATGGCCTTGAAGGTATCAAGTTTCTTATCGTCCAGCCCCTCAACAAGCAGCAACAACCCAAAGGGAAGCCTGTGGTGGCTGCCGATGCGACCGCTCAGGCTGGTCCAGGAGAGCTTGTTTTCATCGTTGGCAGCCGCGAAGCAGCTCAGGCCATGCCCATTACTTTCGTGCCTGTCGATCATGCCATCGTGGGCATCGTGGATGATGTAGATGCCCTGACCTAACGGCTCAAATGCAAGGCTGTCAGGGCAAAAGGAATATAAACCAGTCCCAGCGGGTTCTTTTCTTTTAGCAACTGCAACCGTGCTCCCCGAATCGCTTCCCCAACAGATTGCCGTTCAACCAGAAATCGGTACATAAATGCCTCGGCAAAAGAAACAGCCAAAGGTTCAAAAATCGTAATTTCTGTGCCAATCACCCCAGCAGCAAAGCTTGTCTCAATAAAACCGCTGACTAAATCTATGGCCGATTCTGGTTCTAGTGCTGTGGTATGACAGCCATTGATAAATACCAAAGGACGTGGCGCCGGATACCAGAAAATGCGTTTGGCACGCAGGTTGTCGCGTGTGATACCCCGTTCATTTGGTGGCCCCACATGTAAATAGGGGATACCGTTTGCCACTCCCCCATGACAATAAAAATAGACAATATGGGGGTGGCTTTGGCGTAACAGGTTCAGGGCTTCATCCCGACTGTCGGCATATAGCCATTTGAGTTTGGGGTGAAGTTTTTGCAGGCGTTGTTCGTGTTTCGGCCGTTCTTTAAATGCCGGATCCAGTGAAACGGTTACTGTCATTTCCAGTGTGTCTGTTACCGGAATTTCGGCCGTAGCATCTGGCGCACCTGCAACTGATAAAGGCAAGCCCAACTGATGGCGATACCCCCAAAATCCGCTTGGACACACCACATCATCTTCATCATAATGAGGACACTTCCCCTGAAAACAATCTGTTTGCTCCAATGGCTCAGCTGCAGATAGTGCCGCCACAAATGCATCGCATAATTGATAGTCCGCAGCTTTCAGGCTTGTATCCAGTGGATAATCGTAAAACATGGCGGCCGGAACGACCAGGCGAGCATGTTGCTTGGTGGCAATCTCCACACTCCCTGAGGAAAGCATCATGAATTCCAATTGTCTTGCCGCCATTACACCACCAGCCAGTTGATTAATCAGGGCGTCATAAAAGCGGTATCCACGCCGTGCCATTCGGATTAAATCCTCGCGCAATTGTTTCAGGGAAATGTTCCCCGCATACCGGTAAGATTTCTGTTTATTGTATGGCTGATCATCTCCCCATGCCGCCATCCGGAGTGCGCCTCGTGCTTTGGTGATCAGGTCTTGTAATTCGCCTTCCCCCAATGCGGCATCGTGCTTAAATGCCTGTTCGCCAAAGAAACGAAATCCGTGTGTACCATTCCCGTTATCATTCAGCATAATATTTAGCCGATTGTTACCCAACTGGGCAATTTGTGCTGGTGACAGGGTGTGTGACAATATGTAGTCGGTTTGAGAAATGAGTGCCTTTTCTAATGATGTTGGTTGGGCGCTAACGTGGGCAGTAATGAGGCGAGATTGTAACAGAACCTGGTTGTAGTAGATGTTGCAGCGCAGGTGATATGCACCGGGTTGATCGGGTGTGCGTATGGGAAAGAAGAGTCGTTTGGTTAAAATGGGGTCTTCTTTTGTCAGGGAGGCGGGTTGTTCGGCCGGGTTTATTACCCGTACTTCGCCATCTGCTTGTAATTCGAGTTCGCCAATGTCTGCTCCGTCTTTAGGGATGAGTTCTCCGGGAAAGGGAAAGAGAACGACTTGGAGGCGGGCGTTTACTGGTAATTCGTCGGGGAGGGAAACGGCCGTTTCTTCAATAGAACCAGCCACAGGCGCGCCCACTTCCAGCCAAAAGTAGTAATCTGATTGCACACGCAATGTCTGGTTGGCAGGCAGCGGAGTAATCGGTGCATCAATATCAGCAAACCCGGTACTGACAACACGTTCCGGAACAGCCTGTGTGTCTTTACTTCCCCCATTGGCTGGAATGCCCCGAGCACCACGAGCAAGTTCTTCCAAATCTCCGTCAGCTGAAATGCCAAGCTGTGTGGCTGCAGTTAACAGGCTCTCTGTATCAGATATTCGGTTGAACCAGCGGCGCTCTGTGGATGTGAGGGGGTATTCGCTTAATGCTTTGTCAGGATCCTCCAGAAATGCTTGCCAAAAAGCGGGGTCTGACAGCAGGCGAATGACTATTTCTTGTATCAATTGAAGATTCATTTTGTGTTATTCCCTTATGAAATCAGAGCACGCAAGCTGTATGGAACATGTTTCGATTACGGATTCGTTATTTGCTGTGCTTTTTTGTTGTGACGCTGGCGCAAAACGGCCGTTAATCAATTGGCGATTCCGCTTCCGTCCCAGATTCATCACCCATTGCCGTCACTGTCGTGCGAACATCTTCGGGAATGATATATGCACTGGTTGGTCGTCGGCGACGGCCATCCAAAAACCAATCTACGTCAAAGTTACGGCTGCGCCCCACCATAATAAGCAAAGCCAGAAAGTAACCAAAAAAACCGGCAAAAAGCCCAATGCCATACGCACCAAAAAGATCGGTGCGTGCCGGGAAGAGAGAAACAATTGTGCCACCACCAAGAATTCCAATGAGGGTGACAAGATCGCTAAACTGGACATCACCTTTACGGTACCGGTTAATGTAATACACATACC
>RFGV01000089.1 GCA_003696605.1 Chloroflexota bacterium
ATTGCAAACCGTGCCTCAAACCTGATTTGAGGGAATCCGATGTCAGACGAAATCATAGCCGAGCTGCTGTGTCCAAATTGCACCAATGTCATTGAACTCGCCGCACAGCATCCTGACAAAATTCAATGCCCCACTTGCGAACATCAATTTCTGCTTACCGACCATATGTGCCCGGTTTGCTTCACTTACCACGCAGAAAAAACGGTCGTTTGTCATGCCTGTGGGAAAGCACTCAACCGACTATGCCGCCATTGCCACACAACCAACTGGTCTGGTGACGAAATTTGCCAAAATTGCGGCCAACATATTGATCTCATCACACAAATTTCTGATTACACACAAGCCCGCCCTGGCAGTCGCTTGCATGAAGATAGCGAGACTATTCGTAAAATCAAGGAGCAGGAACAAAAAGCATCGGAAGAGCGAATGGCTGAACTGCTAGAGATTGAAAAACAACGGCGGGAAGAAATTTATCGCCGTATGGCTGCCCAACAAAAAAGGGAACGGCAACTTTTGTTGGGTACTGTTTTTGTCATTGGCTTGCTTTTATTAACGGCCGTTGCCTATATCCTGTTCACCTCAATCAATCCATGAACAAGAACTACAAGATCGAACTCCCTGTTTTTTCCGGACCATTGGACTTGTTGCTCCACCTTATTGAGCGACAAGAGCTGGATATTACCGCCATTTCTTTGGTGCAAGTTACAGACCAATACCTGGCGCAAATCGAAGCCATGAAACAAAACCGAATTGAACATTTGATTGATTTCCTGGTTATTGGAGCGCGCCTGGTACAAATCAAAAGTCGGGCTTTGTTGCCCCAAAATCCAGTCGTGATGATTGGTGAAGAAGAGGAAGAGGATCCGGCAGAGGCATTGGTGCGGCAATTGCGGGAATACAAGCGTTTTAAACAAGCAGCTGGCTGGTTGAAGGAACGGGAAGAGCAAGGGCTACGGACTTATTTGCGGGTTGCCCCACCACCAAAGTTGGAAGGACGGCTGGATATGAGCGGTATTACAGTGGAAACGTTGCTGGCTGCTGTACGTGAGGCATTAACACGGGTAGAGAACCTGGAAGAAAGTGTGTCAATTGTGCAGCCGCGTCGTATTACAATCGAAACGCAGATGTCCAGAGTGCGGCAAATGCTTCGGAAAAAACGGCCGTTTCTCTTCCACGACATTCTTTCACACAAGCCCAGCCGAGTGGAAATTGCTGTGACACTTTTGGCTGTACTGGAACTGATCAAACGGCATGAAGCCCGCGTTTTTCAGCCTGAAATGTTTGGGCCTATTGAGATAGTCACTGCTGAACCGGAGACGGCCGTTTCGCCCGCCGCAAACGATTCTCACCCCACCAATTCCTGATATACAATCCGGCCAGCCCACCTGCAGTATCAATCAATACATCCCACACATTACCATGACGCCCCGGCACAAAAGTCTGGTGGTATTCGTCAGTCATTGCATAAACGGCCGTTATCCCCACCGCCCACCACCAACCACCTTGCCATCTCTTGCTCCCCCGCCACACCAAAACAGCCAATAGCGCATAAGCCAAAAAATGCGCCCCCTTCTTCACCAACAAATCCCACACCCCTAACTGGGGTATCTCATCAGCAGGCGTATTCGACACCAAAAAAATCATCACCATCCAGGCTACCGCCGGCAGCCAGCGCACCAACATATTATTCTTCATAAAAAACTACCACCAGGATTGTTCTCGGCCCCACTTCCAGATTGAATACACCACAAACCCGACCAGCACCAGAGGAATAAGCAAACGCAAAAGCATCAATCCACCAAACCGGAAAAGAATTAACAAAACAATAAAGCCGATGAGAAGTAACGTACGGTGGGATGTAAGCCAGGCAGGAACAGATTCCACCAAAGTTTCCTGACGTTCCTGTTGCGCCTGGAAACAATAACGGCCGTTTCCCACACGCAACACACCCCCATTCAGTCCCCACTGGCATCCACAAGACTGGCACTGATAATAAGTCTGCTTACGCTTCCCAGGCAGAAAATCTGTCCGCCGGTAAACCTGGCCACCACAGTGGTCACAATCATACCCACTGTCTTTCCAGGTCGACTTCGTTTCAAACGTCGTATCTTTATCAGCCACTAAACCCGTTTACACTCCTCGCCCAGCAAATTATACGTACTATTGTGACTCACATACACAAACCCGCCACAATCCTGACATGTCGCCTGATACTCCATGTCATATGCCGAAACCTGCTCCCATGGCCCTAACGTATGCCCCTGAATGCTGGCCGCAGCTTCCATTTCCCGCATATGACGTTGCAGGCTCTCCTCCCGGGCCAATTTCTGCGCCTTGGTAAACTTCTCCGAGGCTTCAATAATCGCGCGCACGGCCGCAGCCCGCACCAAATGCTCTGGCACACCCTCTGGCAAACCACTCACCTTTTCCACCAAAAGCTCCAAAACCAATGCCAGTTCTTCACGTGTGGCTGTATCATATCTGCTCACCAGCGAGCCTTCCTCTAAAAGACCTGCCAGATAATGGATGGCTGTTTTCAACTGTGCCAACTCTAATTCAGCCGATTTACTCATTCTCTAACTCCTTGTTCAAAGTTACTTGTAAACAGGCAGCCAGTCGCCATGAGCGACTATTAAATCATCCACCATTGCCCAAATTTGGTCAAGATCCAGTTCTGCAGCTGTGTGGGGGTCTAACATTGCTGCGTGATAGAATAGATATTTTTACTGACATTATAACGCATATTGTCCGGCTTGAATGTGTCATAATTTACGGCTGGGTAATAACTGGCAGATAGGTGTTGTTAATTTGGTGGAAGATGTAGAGGGAAACAGGTATATTGATGGGTGAATTGGTTGTGTTGGCATCGGCCGTTATGGTCATGGTGCTGGTATAAGTGCCAACAGAACGGCCGTTACTTGTGATCATCAATGAAAATTGCGCCTGTTCACCCTTATTCAACGTACCATTCAGGCCACTTCCTCCCACCACCGTCAACGTCAGTGATGTTCCGGTAGCCAACGAAACCGTATAAGTAAACGGAGACTCCCCTACATTCGACACAATTACGGGCACAGTCGCCGTATAAGGTTGCTGCGTAGGCGTAATAACCAGCCCAATACTTGCGGGCAAAACATGCAATTCACCTGTCGGCTTCACCTTTGGCATATCTCGCAAAGCCGTTTCTGCCTGTCGGCCAGCCACTGCATAATAGCGCATCTGTTCACACTCTGCATAAAGCCCTGGCTGATTAAAATTCAGGTTAAACACAAACATTGCGCCCATCCAGGGCCAATTGTTGGTCGCATAGGTGTACGCACCGGCCAGATTACTGGCTTGTTTGGCCTCTGAAACAATTTGCCATTGCCGCCCTTGCCAGCCAGGATCGCTCAAGCAATTTGATGGTGGCTCAACCAGCCAGCCAAATTCAGTTGCCCAAACTTGCTTGTTGCCCAATCCATTTGTCTGCATAATCTCATAAATTTTCTCAACACCGCGAAAACAAAAGCCATTGGTACAGTTCTGGGTTGGGTCAGCTGAAGCCACATCAGGGGCAGCATTGTAATCTGCGCTAAAACCGTAGGGATGATAACCGACTACATCCAGGCAGTTGCCACCGCCAGCAGCCAAAAATTCTTTGAAATACTCCCGTTCATCCTGATAGAGTCCATTATGGCCAGGATGTCCATTCCAGTTACCGCTCACCCGACCGGTAGGCGCCAGCCCGGCTGAGACAACCAGGGCGTTTGGATCTGCCTGTTTGATTTTGGTGTAGGCAGTACAGAGTAATTGGGCGTAATCAGCAGCATTTGGCGCAGTTCCCCATCCGTAGCTGGCGTCGAGGTTGGGTTCGTTCCCGATTTCGTAGGCTTCTACTAATCCCTTTCCGGAAAGGGCTAGCTGGTATATTTCGTTACCAAATGCATCCAAATCGGCCATGTCGGTATAGTCGGCCGATAAACGTACCAGAACGTTGAGGGGTAATCGGCTGCCGGGCATGTTGAAGACTTTGATCCAGTTGAAGCCGATTGACTGAATCAGGTCAGTATCCCAGGCAGCGACATTGAAGCCGTAGCCAAAGGTGGTTGTTGTGTTAGATTGGGTAGCATCGGCCGTTTCTGCCGTGGCTGAAGGAAGCCGTTGTCCCCACAAAAGTACGAGGAAAAGCAAAACGGCCGTTCCGCCACCAACCACACTCAGCCACACTCGAAGCCAGCGATTTTGCAAAATCATCACAAACATACTCCAGTTATCAATCTGTTTATTCAATAAGGATTGGCTCCCAAAATGCAGAAAAGCCTACTAACAACAGGATAAAAAATTTTCCTCCCCTCCCCAATAAGGAAAGAGTCACACCTAATCTAACTCATTCGATGGCGCATTATACGCATCCACCCCCGCACTTGAATCCCGGCCAGCACCAATGCTGTTACCACACGCGGATACTTCTGGCTGTAAAACTTGCGGTAAAACACCTTCATTGCCCGCACTGATTCTTCGGCCACCTTAATACGTGTTTCTCTTGGTGGGCGAGCAATCTCGGCCGATTCCTTTCTCAAACCAGAGCTGGCTCCCTTGTAGTGCAAAACTTCTACATGCGGATAGTACACAATCTGATACCCTGCTTGCCGAATTCGGTAACAAAAATCAATATCCTCACCATAAAAGAAGTATGTTTCATCCCATCCCCCTAACTCGTGAAAAAGTTTGGCAGGCATCATCATATATGAACCTGCAATAACATCTACCGTATGGGTCTGACTGAAGTCCTGCCATGACTGAAAATAACCATTAAATAAGGGCGCACCGGGAAACAACCGATTCAGGCCACTAAAATGGCAAAAGGCATTCCAGGGGGTAGGAAATCCGCGATGATTGTCCGGATCACGCTGACCGTTTGGATACATAAGCCGCACAGTTAGCGCACCAACTTCAGGATGTTGCTGCAAATAGGCTAATGGTTGTGCCAGCGCATCTACGCTGACGCGCGTATCGGAATTCAGGAACAAGAGATATTCACCATGGGCAACGGCCGTTCCCCGATTATTCGCTGCGGCAAACCCCAAATTCTCATCACTGGCAATCAGACAAACCTGCGGATACTTTTCTGCCACCATTTCCGGGCTGCCATCTGTCGAGGCATTATCCACCACAATAATCTCCATGCCCCCCTCAGGCATATTGGCACGAACCAATGAAGCCAGGCAATCATCCAAAAGCTGACGTGTATTATAAGAAACCACAATAACTGAAAGGGCAACCGAATTTACAGACATGATTCCAATCCCGCATTTTTAGTCGCGGCGTATTGTAACACAAATGACACCCTACAAATGACGTAAATATTGTTCTGGATTTTCCAAAAACGACCGGGTAACCACCACATGTTCAAGCGACTCATAAGGCACGGCCTGTAACGGCCGTTCGTCAAAACTGAGAATCTCCGCCCCAGGAAACGCCATCAAAATCGGCGAATGCGTTGCAATAACAAACTGACAGCCCGCCGCCACCATATGCTTTATCATCGAAAGCAATGTCAACTGCCTCAAGGGAGAAAGCGGTGCTTCTGGCTCATCCAACAAATAAAAACCATTCGGCTTCAATCGAGATTGAAACAACTCCAAAAAACTCTCCCCATGCGAAAATGTCGCCAGATTACGGCCGTATTGTGCTCGCATCGCCTCCAACTCCCGCGCAAAAGGCATTCGTGCCAACCCTTGCGCCAACACAGAACGCCCCTCCGTCTCCTCATCCATCTCAGCCATCTCCCGCTTCAAGTCAGCCTCCATCTGCGCCAATCGCTTCACATACCCAAAAAAATCTTCCGCCCGCAAAAAAAAGCCCTTATGCGTCTTGCGCCGCCACGACAAACGCATTTGCTTCCCCAACTGCCAAACTGCTGTCAACGTCTCATCCCGCGTCACATGCTCACTCCCCACTGTCGTCAACCGCGCCGCATACGCCAATGCTTCCAAAAACGTACTCTTGCCAGAGCCATTCTCCCCCACCAAAAATGTCACCGGCACAGAAAAAGTCACCTCGCGCACGCCTTGCAAAGCCGGAATATTGAACGGAAAATTCTCCCCCCTCTCTTTTGGTTGCCGCAATACCACAGATGCCAAATGAATCATAAGCTTTCCTCAAAGACAGATACGTCGCCTTCTACTATCAACACACGAATGTTCTTCCACAAACCCTTGTATAAAATCCATCTCTGGAAACACATTGTACCTTATTACCCAATTGTCCGCCTTGTTCACACCTCCAGGCCAACAGACCATTGACGTTCTCTTATGCCGTTATACAATGCCCAAAGAAGTGTAAAACACCCAAAACAAAACCACAGGAGGAGATATGAGTCACACATTTGATGTCCTTGTTGTGGGGGCTGGGATCTTTGGCGTAACGGCCGCTCTCTCATTGCAAACTCGTGGCTATCAAGTCGCCCTGCTCGATCCCGGCCCACTACCACATCCACTAGCCGCTTCCACCGACATCAGCAAAGTCATCCGCATGGAATATGGCCCCGATGAAACCTATATGGAAATGGCAGAAAAAGCCCGTGAAGGTTGGCTGGCCTGGAACGAACAATTCGATACCCCTCTTTATCATGAAACTGGTGTAACCATGCTAACCCGTTCTCCCATGTCGCCCGGTGGATTTGAATACGAAAGTTACCACATGCTCTTGCGGCGGGGGCACACACCAGAACGCCTAAATGCAGATGAAATTATCCGACGTTTTCCTGCCTGGAAGCCTGGTGCATTTGTGGATGGGTTTTATCATGCCAAAGGTGGTTTTGCAGAAAGCGGCCGGGTGATTTCAGCCTTGGTAAAAATGGCAGAAACGAGTGGCGTACGGTTGTTTGCCGGGGAAACGGTAGAGGAGTTGCGGGAGGAAAACGGCCGTATCACTGGTCTGCTCACCCGCACCGGCAACCAATTTTCAGCCGCCCACACCATCCTTGCCGCAGGTGCCTGGACATGGGTCATCCTGCCTGAACTCACCCCTGTTATGCGTACAACCGGCCACCCTGTTTTCCATCTCAAACCAACCCGCCCCGAACTATTTACCCCACCCCACTTCGTAGTCTTCACCGCCGACATCTCCCACAGCGGCTGGTACGGCTTCCCACACCATCCCCGCGAAGGGGTCGTCAAAATTGCCAATCATGGAGTGGGTGTGCGCCTGCACCCAGAACACGACGAACGCATCGTAACTGCTGAGGACGAGCACCAATTACGCACTTTCCTGGCCGACACATTCCCGGCTTTAATTGATGCACCAATTGTCTATACACGCCGCTGCCTCTATTGCGACAGTCTGGATGAACATTTCTGGATTACACAACATCCTTACAAGCAAGGCCTAACCATTGCCACAGCCGGCAGCGGGCATGGGTTTAAGTTTGGACCAGTACTGGGCGATTTGATTGCAGATGCAGTAGAAGGCCATTCCAACTCCTGGCTTCCCAAATTCGCGTGGCGTCATTTGGAGGCGGACACAACCGGCGAAGAGGCCTCTCGTTTTCATGGTGCTCATGATTAGGCTATGTTTACATCCAGATTTGCTAACTACAAAGGCCAGCAAACACACAAAGAATTGCGAATGTTAACATGCCCTAGGAAGTTGTCCCGTTTTTGATGGCAGGATTGAGTTGTTCACCGGTTTGTACGCGCCAGAGCATGGCGTAAATGCCATTTTTTGCCAACAGTTCTTCATGTCGTCCCTGTTCTTTTAGCTGGCCTTCTTCCAGTACCAATATTTGGTCTGCATGGCGCACAGTCGAAAGCCGATGGGCAATCACGATGGTTGTACGACCTACAGTGATGCGTGCCATCGACCGCTGGATGGCTGCTTCGGTTTCGTTATCTACGGCTGAAGTGGCTTCATCCAGCACCAGAACGGGTGGATTTTTCAGCACGGCACGGGCAATGGAGATGCGCTGGCGCTGACCACCAGATAGTTTTTGGCCTCGTTCGCCTACAATTGTGTCATATCCATTGGGTAAGGACATGATGAAGTCGTGTGCTTCGGCGATTTTGGCGGCCGCAACGATTTCGTCGAAGGTGGCATTGAATGTACCATAGGCGATGTTTTCACGTACTGTGCCATGAAAAAGGTATACATCTTGACTGACGAAACCGATGGCGCGACGCAAGTCGGCCAGGCGTAATGTGCGGATGTCGTAACCGTCGAGGCAGATTCGGCCGTTTTGGACATCGTAAAAGCGGAGCAGGAGCTTGACAACAGTGCTCTTGCCAGCACCAGTTGCTCCGACAATGGCATAGGTTTTACCAGCAGGTACGTGGAAGGAAAGATGACGAATGGTGGGAAAACGGCCGTTTTCTCTCTTTTTCTCCCGCTCCCCATACTCAAAACAAACATCCTCAAACTCAATCTCCCCCTTCACAGCCGACACCGGCAAAGCCACCGTACCATCCTTAATATTTGGCCGAACATCCAGCAAATCCAGCACCCGTGCTGTTGAAGCCATCGCCCGTTGATACAAATCCAGCGTATTCCCCAAACGAGTCAATGGCCACAACAACCGTTGCACCATAAACACCAGCACACTATACACCCCCACATTAAGCTGCCCACGCAACACCATTTGTCCCCCATAAACCAAAATAGCAATAAATCCAGCCACGATAACCATCCGAATTAACGGTACAAACGCCGAACTAAACGTAATCGCCTCTCGGTTACGCTGGCGATAAGCCTCACTGGTCTCCCTGATACGAGCCAATTCATGAGATTCGGCTGTAAAACTCTTAATCGTGGCAATACCGCCCAGGTTATTCGCCAATTGGCCATTTAATACCCCCACCTGTTCACGCACAGCCGCATAACGCGGTGCCAATTTTTGCTGAAACCGTAATGAAGCCCAAATCACAAAAGGCATAGGAACAACCGCCATCCAGGCCACAGCAGGAGCAACAGCCAAAAACATCCCACCAATGACTACAACAGTTGTGATGACCTGCCACAAATCATTGGCGCCACTATCCAAAAATCGCTCCAGTTGGTTAATATCGTCATTCAGAATGGCCATCAGCCCCCCCGTGCTGCGATCTTCAAAATAAGCCATATCCAGATTTTGCACATGGGCGTAGGCATCCAGCCGCATTTCATGCTGAATGGTTTGTGCCAGATTACGCCACAGGATGGCATACGCATACTCAAATAACGACTCCAATCCCCAAACAATGGCGGTTAATCCGGCCAGCATCCACAATTGCCAGGTGGCATCGGTAATTCCTAAACGGGAAAGAAACGAATTTTCCTGTGCCACAACCACATCAACAGCCACACCAATCAGAACAGGTGGAGCCAGGTCGAAAATTTTGTTGAGAATGGAACAGAGAGATGCCCATACAATTTGAGTCCGATATTGACGGGTGTATTGTAATAAACGAATTAAAGGTGATTTTTGCATTAGTTGACCTCTTGTGCATCATGAATATTGCCATCAGCCTTATTGGTGGGAACTGGTTGGCTGAAACAAGCGTCTATATAACAGGTGTGGGTTTATTTTCTGCTATTTTGGGCGAATTGTGCCAAATAGCAACTTATGGAGGAACTAAATGTCAGAAAAATGGATTTGGTATTGTTTGTTGGGAATGGGTAGTTTGCTATTGATGGCGTGTACACCAACGGCCGTTTCTCCCAGCCCAACTTCTGCTCCTCATGCGACACCCGCCACTCCAGAACAACCATCACACACACCAGCTACTCAGACAAAAGAAAATCCCACCCCCTCGCCCGAATCAGAGTTCTCTGGCAAAAGCACCCCGGCGCCAACAGCAACACCAATACAACCCATCATGCCTGAAACACACGAAACAACAGAAATCCCCACCCCAGCCCAGGTTGCCCCCCCTAACCAGCCAGAAGCAATTTTGATATATGGCCCAACCAGAAACGGCCGTCCTGTAACCGACACCGAAGAAGGAAACACACCCTACGAAACGGCCGTACACATCGCCATCCTCGCCGACCTCGCCCAACGCACCAACACCCCCACCGACCAAATCACCATCCTCACCAGCACCCCCACAGAACACCAACCAAACACCCCCTGCAACCCCACTCCCAAAACCGAAACCAACCCCGCAACCGACGCCATCACCCTCGGCTACGAAATCATCCTGCAAGCCAACAACCAAACATACCGCTACGTCGCCATCGGCGCCCTCGCCTACTACTGCGGCCACCCCTAACCAGCCAAAAAAAGACCCCGGAAACCTCACAGCTTCCGGGGTCAATCGCATCATAGCCGCATGCGGCTAGCCAGCCAGTTTACGGGACAGTCACCTCGACTGGAATCTGGAAGAGACCCGGCGCATCGCTCGGCCCCATCAGAATCAAACCAAAGTACGTCCCCGGCGCAAAGCCAGTCGTATCCCAATCCACCGTAATGGACGCTGAGCCACCGGCAGGGATAGCAGCCGGCAAATTACTCACCGACACATCCGTACCCTGAACCGCATTAATCGTCAGCTCAAACGTATCCGTTCCGACCGGAACACTCCAACCATGCACCGCAATCGTGTACGTACCATCCACCGGGAACAGCACAGACACATTCTCTTCATCCGTCGGCGTTGTAGACGCACCAACCAGATTCATAGCCGGATCATACACATACAGGTCAATATCCGAGCCATTCGCAGAATTCGCCGTGCTTACATCCAGCAACGCACCATGCGAGATGGTCACCGTCGTCACAAACGATGCAGTAGAAGGATCATTTGGATCATCCTGACTCACCGTTTCCACTGTAGTCACTGGCGTACCCAGGCCAAAACCATCAGCCACAAAGTTATCCAACGCCAATTCACTACTAATGGTCACAGAGGTCGAACCAGGTCCAGCACCAGCACCAGATACCACACCCGGATCCAGATTCACCAAACCAACATGACCACCAAACGGCTCATCCAGCGTGCTACCATCAACATGCACCTGATGGAACAGGATACCGTGCAAGCCTTCCTGCGCCGGTGCAGAAACCAGCTCACGCGTGCCGCCAGAAGAAGTCTCAAACAGCCAGCGACCACTACCAATGTAGTTGTTCGTGCTCCGTCCAACCTGTTCCAGTGTGTATGGGCCATACAGCCATGGCATCGCTGCCGCAAAGTCATCCGGTGTCGGTCCCAGAATGATTGTGTCAATATCGGTGCGCTCGCCATCCCAGCTATTATCAACAACCAGGAAGTTCGAACCCACAGCCGGCAAATCTTCCGCAGCTATATCCGTCCAGAAGAATCGCCAGTCGCCAGACTCAGCGCGCCAATTGTAATCAGTGTAACCAAAGACCGCATCGTTATCATAGAGCATCGGCTGGTCAACAAACAGACGCCCACGTGCCCAGCGCGGAATTTCACGCCAAGTGCTGGCCGTGTTCTCACGCCCAAAGTCAAACGATGTACCAGATGCCGCCACAGCCACGGTTACCGGCACAACAACATCATTGTCCCCATAGCTAAAGTTCACTGAACCCTCATACATGCCATAGGGTGTATTCTTGGGAACATGGATGATGACCTTCACTGTGCGGGATTCACCCGGACGCAACGCCAGGAAACGGGTAGCAGGTTTCACCCAATCCCAACGAACTTGCTTCCAGTAAGAAGCCTCTACCAGCAGATCAGTCTGGGACACTTCCGGCACCTGATCGCGATGACGTAACGTCAACAAGATACCATCTGCCATCCGTTCCAACGGGTTGGAGATACGTGCCTGCTGGGTTGGCCCGGTGTTGTAACCATAGGTGAAGCGAATGTGTTCGCCTGTATCCATTTCGCCCAGGTCAACCTTGCCATTCCCGTTCACGTCATCCCAGTACATCCCATCAGCATCCAGGTCGGTCCAGTTCTGGATATGGACACGCCAGTTGTTAAATGGCTCGGACAAATCTTCATTGGGGTCAAATTGCTCATAGGGTTTGCTGACGCGTACCATGAGCAAATCTGTCCGTGGCGGGATGTTCTGGTCGATACGGAAGACGTAGTCTGGCGTGGTGAATGAACCATGATCCAGTGATTGGTCCAACGAGGTGAAGGAGTAGTCATCTGTGCCGATTAAGGCAAATGTTTCTGGCTTAATACGGACGATGACACCCTTGGAACCGGTGTTGGTAATCGTGAAGATCTGGTAATCACGCTCACCTGGCTCAATGATGTGGGCGAAGGCGTCGTATTTGTCACCCCGATAGTCTCCTACTGACCACTGGGAGGGGGTTACCATGATACCTTCGATACCGCCAGCCACATCTGTACCGACGTCGGCATCTACCAAACCACCGCCTTGTGACCAGACATCATGATCGACATTGCGGGCTGTCCCCATGAGTAATGCCTGGGCCTCTTCAAAGGTAGGCCAGGAGCCGGTACGGTCATACCATGCCTGGTAGATGAGTGCCAGGTTACCAGCGGCAACTGGTGCTGCCATTGATGTACCACCAAAGCTGGAAGTAGCAATGGCGCCCCAGAGAACAGCGTTCAATGGTTCGTCGCCAGTACCAAAGGCGCCCGTGGCAACTACATCTGCCCCTGCTACGTTGCGAACGCCAGGACCACGGTTAGACCAGGACATGGGGTCGCCGCCTACGATTTGGGCATCGGAGGCGATTGATTCAAAGATGCCAATGGAGCCGTAGAGGGTAGATGCACCAATGCCGATACTGCTGGCCGGGCTGGGTGGAGCGGCTGTACCGTAGCCAGCTGCACCATTACCGGTGGAGAAAAGCAGTGCGGTATTGGGAGCAAGTGCCCGGTTGATGTTGTCAATCAGGCGGGATTCGAAGTCGAAACCGTCGTTATCTACGCCACTGAAGCCAAATGAGTTGCTGACGATTTGGATGTCATCGCCTGTACCGGGGATGCCATCATATCCAAGGCCGGCGTAGATGTAGGGGTCTTCGATGAATGGGGAGAGATAGAAGTCACCATTTTGTGTGGAGGCGACATCTTTACCGGGACCAACGACCAGGCCTTTGCCGCCAGCCTGTGGTGGACCGCCCGGTCCCCAGAAAATGGAGCCAGTTACAACACCCTGACCGGTAGCGGTTGAGGTGGTGCCCATGCCGTGGTCGCCGCCACCTTCGGTAAAGTCTTGTACGTGGAAGGCGACGAGATCACCAGGGCCATAGGCGGCGCCAGGAATTCCCCAGAACCAGTCGAGGGTGGGAACGGCCGTTGCCCCATCAGAAATGAAGTACACCAACCCACCTGATACGTCATTCAAACCATCCAGGTCATAATCCAGGCAGGCCACTTCCTGATAGGTGAAGTCACGGCTCAAACGTGCTGGTGTATCATCGGTGAAGTCATAGTTGTAGTTAAGGTCTACATACACCGTATCATATACACCCGGTGTATTTTCATCTACAACCAGAACGGCCGCACGCTCACCAGTAACGGCCGTGCCATCACCAAAGGCACCACTCAATACACTTGCGTTAGCTGCCAATGCCTTGTCTGGATGCGAACCATAATGATACACACCACTCAGGCTTGTGCCCGGCACCGTATAGGTATGTGCCACAGCAGCACCAATTGGCGCAAACGTAAAATCACCTGTGGCTGTAGCTGACGTGTCCGCATAATCCGCCAATCCTGAAGCCACAAAATTCAGCCCCAGATAAAAGTCCAGTGCCGCATAATAGCTAGACACCGAATCAAACATTTCAGGCAAACCATAATAAGGCGAACCGGGATCATCAATATACGCCCATGTGCCAAGCAAGTCTGGGTGGCAATAGTCTGCACCAGAGTCATTCGACATATAACGCACACCCGCACCTGTATACCCCTTGGCCCAGGCATCTTGTGAACCATGAATCGCCCCTGTGGTATGGTACCACCCTTCCGGTGCTGGCCCTGGACTCGCCTCCGGATCAGTATTAATGTATGGCTCAATGCTCTTGTTCAGAATGCTTTCCAAATCAGGATCGGGAACTGGATTCAACGGCTCCACAAGCGATTCTGAACGTTGCAACTTGATCACGCCCGGCAAAGCAGCCATCTTCAAAATAGCTGTCGGCGAGGCAAAACCAACCGCCACTGTTGTCCCCATTGGATCCACAAAAGGACGGGCAAACCATTTACTTGTGTAGGGACTCAAATCAGTACCTGCAGCAATTCGGGCCACAAAATGCAACTCACCATTGCTGGCAGCCGCCTGTAACGCCGGACCATTTGCACTGACAGAGCCTCCATTCAAGGCTGCCTCAATGTCCTTCAGGAGATTGGGGTGGATTTTGGCACGTGCATCCGCAGCCGATGTGACCGGCAATTCCTTGGCCGAAGCCAGAGAAACAACGAAAACAAGTACCACGCTCAGCAATAAGCCAAGCAATATTTTGGGTTTTCCTCCGTTTTTAAACATCGTGTCTCCTGTCTTTCTTCTTAAAAACTAAAATCTAGCTGATACGTTGATACTGAACTTGTTAATCATAAATAAATGATAGGTTCAGTTTCAGGCAATAAGGATATGCAATCGCACCACCTCCTTTATAATTGGAATATTTGCACATTGATACCCCCTTCCAAAAGCAAAAACCCGCAATTCCTGACGGTATGCGGGTCTCTTAACAACAAATTCGATCAGCCAACCCAAAATCACGGGCAAAATTGTCCGGCATCGCGGAATACACGATAACATTTGCCATCTCTGACAAAACAAGCCCCATTAATTCAGATTGTGTAACTACAAAACGATTTCTCACAGTTTGATCAGTGTTGGCTAACATGGCTTAAATGAATTTTGGGATACGATGGAATTTGGCTTCTCTCTTCCTAACCGACCCCGACAGTACCAAAGTACTACCCAACTGGTATCATATCAGAAAAGACTTAAGGTGTTACTTACGGTTACCTTACAGTCTCCAATTTTTCACCAAACGTAAACTTTTGGATCTGACAAAGTATTAATCATGTCTAGAAAGCAGTTTGTGATTTCTCACCAGAAAAGGGAAATGTGATATATACTGAAAGCAATCCTATCAATATTGATGAACGAATGAATGGAAGGAGTGGCGTCATGGCAGAGGTTATTACTCAACAAGATGAGCGGGTTGCATGGCTGGCAATTCCGAATGAAGAGGCATTGGACGAAGATTTGCGCAAGTTGTTTGCCAAGGCTCGCGAGAAAATTGGTTTTGTGCCGAATGTGTTTTTGGGGTATATGGTACGGCCGAATCACTTCCGCCATTGGTTCAATCATTTCCGCGAACTGATGCAGGGAGAGTCGGAACTTACTCCAGCAGAACGGGAGATGATTTGTCTGGCGGTTTCGTCTGAAAACCAGTGTCTTTATTGCCTTGTCAGCCACGGGGCGGAATTGCGGCAATTGCTGGAAGATCCAATTTTGGGAGATCGGATTACACTGGATTACCGTCGGGCCGGGCTGGATGAGCGAACTGTGGCTATGTTAGATTATGCTGTCAAAATTACTCGCACACCGAAGGAGTGTAGTGAAGCAGATATTAATCGGCTGCGAGCACTTGGTTTTTCTGATGAGGCGATTTTTGACATTATTGAGATAGCAGCCATGTTTAATTTTACGAATCGGCTGGCATCGGCAACGGGGATGATGCCCAATCGGGAGTATCATGCGTTGGGGCGATAGGCATAAGTTTATTTGTTTTGCAGGCACATGGCCACAGCGCCCCATAAGGGTGCGTCGTCACCCAATAAGGCCGGGATGATGTCGAAGTGGATTTCGGGTAAGGCGGTTTCCTGGGCGGCCTGGCGGACTTTGTTCCACCAGATATGGCCAGATTTGGTGATGCCACCGCCTAAAATGAAACGTTTGGGATTGATTAGGTTGGCTGTGTTGCCAATGGCTGTGCCGATAGCCCAGGCACTGCGTTGGAGAAGGTGTGTGGCGACAGGATCGTTGCTGGCGGCAGCGGCAGCGATATGACGGCCGTTTAACTGGCCGTGTTCCTGTATCATTTTGCGCAAAACGGGTGCTTTTTCCGGGTGTTTCTGGACTAAATGCATGGCATCGGCTGCCATATATGGGCCAGAGGCCAGTCGCTCTACACAACCGTTTTTGCCACACAGGCAAGGTGGGCCATTCGGATCGAGCATCATGTGGCCAATTTCGCCTGCCATTCGTTCGTGACCGCGCCAGGAACGGCCGTTGATCACCCAACCGCCACCCACACCTGTACTTACCGTCACATACAACAGACTGTCACATCTTTTCCCGGCACCAAACCAAAATTCTCCCAACGCCCCCACATTGGCGTCATTATCTACCCATACTGGCACGCCAAACATATCTGTTAGTTGCTGTGCTAATGGCACGCCTTCCCAACCGGGCACGTGATGCGAAAGGCGTACAATGCCTGTCTCAAAATCAACTGGCCCACCAAAACTGACTCCCACAGCGACTGGAAGTCCACCATCCAGTGCGGCGTCAGCCAGTTGGCGCATTGTTTGCCAGTCTGTCTGAAAACTGGGATTGATTGGGGAAAAGGCTTGCTTTCTGGTACGCCATATCAGTTGACCTTTGTCCAAAACAGCCGTTGTTACCGTCGCGGCCGTTAACTTTGTGCCACCAAAATCGAGTACCAAAAACATCTCTGTGTTCATTGCTTCCTCTCACAAGCTGAAATTTGATCGGGAGACAGGTATAATACAGGCAATTATCGGATGATTTTCCATTTTGGGCGACAGGTGTGCTGAATGAATTCAACGGCGTATTGGGACCAGTTTTTGGCAGCTGATTACGCGAAAAAGCTTCAGTTGTTTGAACAATATTTGAACCAAACGAATGACAAGGCTCTACTGGCTGTACAGATGCTGGATGTTTTATACCGGGAAACGGCCGTTCGTCATCAACGGGATCGTTTCCAGGTGTTGGCATCCTTGCTACATGACAAACATCCAACTTTGTGGCAATCTGAAAGTCTGATCATTCACTATCGTTTGCTGGCTAATGCGCTGGTTGAAAAGCGGGTAACTGACATTCCCGATCTGCTCCCCCCCATCGCGGCTCAGGCTACCAAACAAATTACGTTGTTTCAGCACATATTGGATATGCTGGCTTATCATGGGCAAGAAACGGCCGTTGCCCAACTGATTATCACGGCCTGGCCCCAAATTCGGCAATCTACGCACCTGCGGCCTTCCGCCCAACAGCGATTTGCCACTCAGGCTACCGATTACCTTATCTATGCCCATCTGAAAACGGCCGAATCGGACATCACCACGCTGCACACCCAATTGGCTGAATTCTTCCCTATCAATCCCGATGGCCTGAAAGCACATCTCGCTGTTCTTTCTGGCCGCCGCCAGTTCCAATGGCAACTGGAAGACCTTGTTCCCGCCGCTGAAACCCGCCCCAGCATCCAACAGGCTCAACAAAATTTGGCAACGCTTATGCTGGAATTTATGGGTTGGCTATCCCAAAAACAACCAAACTCTTGGGGACAGGCTGATTTGTTTCGCTCTCAGTTCCCCGATTACCTGGCGGCACGTCGCACAGGGCAATTGACAGAACGGGATCCAATTGGTGACATGATGCGCCGCAAACGGCCGAATTTTCAGCTACCACCGGAACCTGTCCATCCTTTATGCCCAGATGCAGCCACACTGACACGTTATCTGGAACATTTGCTACATGCCACCCGTCCCCAACCTTATCGGGCGGCGGTATTGTTCACACTGTTGCCGGCCTGGACCCGCTTTTTACGTTCGCGACAGTTGCTTGCCCCCGCCACAGAAACGGCCGTTTGGCAAAATCTGGACCAACTTCCGCAAAAAGTTGCAAATTTCTGGCAAAACTGGCCAGACGACCCATTACCAGGTGAACATATCAAACACATTCGTCATCAATTCTGACACAGTCCATAACCAAAAATGATGGAGAGGTATCATGAGCAGACTGGATCCACTGAAAGACTGGCTTCTTGATATAGCCATCATGAACGAAATGCCAGCCCAAAGACAAAACCAACTCCGGACAGAAATCAGTCAGGGAATTGGTCGCCTGGTGCAATACCTGCAAAACAACCCCTCGACCACATCTCACAAGTGGCGTGAAGTTTGTCCTGAGCTATTTTTTCTGGGCACACGCAGCAGCATCATTCCAGATCCAACAGATATACCAAACCTGAAACTGGCATACCGAACGCTGATTCACCACCCGCAAACACAAGAAAATACACTTGTTCAGGAAATTATTTTGCATTTGCTGGCCGCTGCAGAAGAAGCATCCCTGATTCCATTTTGGCTGGAGTTGTTGGATATAAATCGCCCACGTGATATTTTGCGCCACCAACGATACACCCTGGCGCTAGCAGCACTGTCCCGGATGGCTATCCACAAAGGGGAAGATGAGGCTTTTGAGGCATTAAGATTAGCCACTTATCATCCAAATCCGGAAGTACGTGGGCTGGCTGTGTATTACTGGGGGCAGGCATATGTGATGGGAAAACGGCCGTTTCCCCCCACCACCATCACCGAACTCCAACACCTGGCCACAAACGATCCAGCCTTTGAACCTCGTTATCAGGCACGCCGCATACTACTGGCCGCCAAAGAATCCATCCCCCGCGACAACAAAGAAGGCACATACCACTTCCGTGTTCGCCCCAAAGGAATAACCGGGATATTTCGAGTTATCGCCTTAAAAGCCAACCAAACCATGCACGATCTTCATCTGGGAATTTTGGGGGCATATGGTTGGGTAGAAGATCATCTGTTTGCCTTCTACATGAACGGCCGTAAATACGACGACCGCTTTGCCATCGTATCCCCCTACGAAACAGAACGAACACCCCACACCAACGAAGTGCACCTGGACGAACTGGGACTAATCAAAGGGCATGCCTTTCTATACCATTTTGACTACACACGGGATCACTTATTTGAAGTCACCGTCACAGCCATCTCCCCCCACACAGACAGCGGCCCCTACCCCCGCGTCATTGAACGGTGTGGCAAAGCACCACAACAATAAAAGCCCTTGATTTACTGCGAAGCAACCCTTTTCAGCCCCTCCTCGCCGGTCGGGCTACTGATGAGCGACCCCGCCCGTGTACTGATTACGCTTTCGTGGATGATTGACGGCCGTTCGTACGGCTGCCTTCCGGCTGCTGCTGTCGGGTTTGTTTCTCTTGGGTGTGCATAATTGACAACAGGCAACAAAACACCGTGCACCCATCTCCAGTCATACCAAAGGCAGGTGCACGGTGTTGTAAAAAGTGACAGAAGTGACAGATTACGGCTTCCTAATCATAGGCAGATAGATGAGGTAATCTTTTACGGTAATGGTCACTGTATCCGGCGTGCTGGCCAGCCCCAGGCTGTCGGTGACCGTAAGGGTGAAGGTAAGGACGCCAGTGGTACTGGGCGCAGTGAAGGTGGTGGTGATGGCTGTGGGGTTGCTGAGGGTAACGGCCGTACCGCCGGTCTGCTGCCAGAGGTAGGTCAGCGTGTCGCCGTTGGGGTCACTGCTGCCACTGCCGTCCAGCGTGACCGTATCGCCAGGGTTCACCGTTTGCGGGGCGCCGGCATCGGCTATGGGCGGCTGGTTTGATACTCCAGTAAAAACGTAAGCCGCGCCGCTGTCCGTGCCGCTGTCGTCGTCTCCATCTGCCCCGATGAC
>RFGV01000090.1 GCA_003696605.1 Chloroflexota bacterium
CACGCTGAACCCGTTTATCGGCGATATGCTGGCGGTGTCCAGCGCTGTATTTGTGACTTTATACTTTTTAACCGGCCGCAAAATGCGCCATGATTTGCCGCTAACACCTTATTTGTTTTTGGTTTACGGTAGTGCAGGTGTGGTGTTGCTGCTGATTAGTCTGGTAGCGGGGTATCCGCTGTTGGACTACCCGGGCGAAACCCATTTCTTTATGTTCTTGCTGGCGCTGGTACCCACCGGCGTGGGACATTCACTGTTTAACTGGGCTGCCCGACGGGTGGAAGTTTACAAAGTGAATCTGGCTGTTATCGGTGAGCCGCTGCTGGCTACCATTCTGGCTTATCTGATATTTCACGAGGTGCCCGGCCGGGCATTTTACCTCGGTGCCGCATTGGTGATTGCAGGCATATTTGTGGCACTGTGGCCGAAGTCGCAACCATTGGCAACGTAATCAAAGGATGAAGAGAAAAATGCAGATTCGTCCCCGTTTTTATCTGAAATCATCGCTCGCGCCGGATGCGGTGTTGGCGCACATTCGCGACTATCTGAATTCCGGCAAAGCCGATTGCGACGGCACGGTTTCCAGTCACCACGCGTTGTTGCGCGTGCCCGAGTCGCAAATTCACTATTGGTCACCGCAACTGACCGTTCAGGTAGAAGCAGCTGACGACGGCACGGTGCTGCGCTGTTTGTTCAGCCCCATGCCGGCAGTGTGGACCATGTTTGTGGCGATATACGCGGCAATCGGGTTTCTGGGGATTGTTGCCCTAATTTGGGGATTGGTGGAATGGCAGCTGGGCATTGCTTCCAAAACCCTTTGGCTGGTGCCGGCGGCGGCGCTTGGCGGCGTATCAGCCTGGCTGGTGGCCGGTTACGGACAAAAGTTGGGGCATGAACAGATGGTCATGCTGCGGCAATGTCTTTTTGATGCGTTGCCGGATCTGCAGGAAAGCGAAACGACATGAGCGCAACTTTTTTTCTGCTTTGGCGATGGCAATTTCCCGCTTATTTTGCCCACCAAAAATAAAAGCGGTGCGATGAGTACAAACAAACGAATAGCCAAAAACACCATGATATTAAACGCCGGGCACGTTGTCGCCAAGGCGATCAACTTTGTGTTGATTCTGGTGATAACCCGCATGCTGACGCCCGACGGTTTCGGTGCCTTCAGCTTTGCGCAGGCTTTTGTGATGATGTTCATGGTGTTGAACAACCTTGGTTTGAACACCCTGTTGGTGCGCGACATCGCCCAAAACCGCAGCAAAGCCGCGGAAATGACCCACACTGCCCTTTCGGTGGTGCTGGTGCTGTCGTTATTAGTGCCCTTCCTGGTCAACGGGCTTGCCTGGCTGCTCGGTTGGCCTGCCGATACCCGTCTACTCATCTTCTGGTTCAGTATCTACCTGTTTTTTGACGGCTGGAGCCGCAGCTTGATTGCCATAATCCGCGCCTTCGAAAAAATGAGCTACGAAGCGGTGATTTACATCTTCGAGCGCTTTGGTTTGTTGCTGGTTACGGTAACGCTGTGGTA
>RFGV01000091.1 GCA_003696605.1 Chloroflexota bacterium
GCTAATCAAACATCCAAATTCCGCACCTCGCTGGCATGCGTGGTAATAAACCGGCGTCGCGGCGCCACCTCACTCCCCATCAACATATTAAACGTCCGGTCAGCCACCACAGCATCTTCTATAGTCACCTGCAATAACGTGCGCCGTGCCGGGTCCATCGTTGTTTCCCACAACTGTTGGGCATTCATCTCACCCAAACCCTTATAACGCTGCACGCTGTACTTCTTTCCTTCCAGCTTCTTCAGCAGTTCCCTCTGTTCTTCCTCTGTGTAAGTATAGTAAACCTCTTTACCCGCTTTTACCGCATAAAGTGGCGGTTGCGCAATAAAAAGATGCCCATGCTCAATCAACTGCGGCATATAACGGAAGAAGAAAGTGAGCAACAACGTTCGGATATGGCTACCGTCCACGTCCGCGTCTGTCATGATAATCACACGGCCGTAACGCAAGTTACTCAAATCAAACGACTCACCAATGCCCGTACCCAGCGCCGAAATCATTGCCTTAACTTCATTATTGGCCAAAATCTTATCCAGACGTGCCCGCTCCGTATTCAAAATCTTGCCTCGCAAAGGCAAAATTGCCTGAAAATGTCGGTCACGCCCTTGCTTGGCCGTCCCACCTGCCGAGTCACCCTCTACAATATACAATTCACATTTGGCCGGGTCCCGTTCTGAACAATCAGCCAGCTTGCCTGGCAACGTCATACTTTCCAGCGCACTCTTGCGCATGACTAACTCTCGCGCTTTTCGTGCCGCTGCTCGTGCCCGTGAAGAGGTAAGGCATCGCTCGATAATTCGCTTGGCTTCACGCGGGTTCTCTTCCAGATAATTGGTTAGTGCTTCTGAGGCAATAGAGGAGACAATTCCCGCCACTTCTGCGTTCATCAGCTTCACTTTTGTCTGGCTTTCGAATTGTGGATCGGGATGTTTGACGCTGACAACGACGGTTACACCTTCTCGAGTATCATCACTGGAAAAGTTGGAGTCTTTTTCTTTGAGGAAATTATTCTTACGGGCGTAGGAGTTTATCACGCGTGTCAGAGCGGTGCGCACACCCGTTAAATGTGTGCCCCCATCAGGTGTGTGTATGGTGTTGGCAAATGCGTATTCAGAAATGGCAACACCGTCGGTGTACTGGATGGCAATCTCCACATCAATGTTATCCACTTCTTTACGCACGTAAATAGGGTCGTGCAGAGGTTTGCGGTTTCGGTTCAGGTAACGGACGAAAGACTTGACACCGCCTTCGAAGTAAAAGCTCATTTCACGGGGAACAGACGGCCGTTCATCCCGCACCTTCAGAAAAACACCACTTGTAACAAACGCCATTTCCCGAAACCGATTTACCAGCGTTTCAAACCGGTAAACCGCATCTTCCTTAAAGATAGTAGGGTCAAACTTGAAGCGTGTGGTTGTGCCAGTAGGTTCCCCTTTGGCCAGTTTGCCAATTTTCTTGACGGGAGCAGTAGGGATACCACGTTCGTACCGTTGGAAGAAAATGCCACCATCTCGCCGCACAGTGACTTCCATCCACTCGGAAAGTGCGTTTACGGCAGCGGCACCCACGCCATGCAAACCACCGGAGACTTTATAGGCAGCATTGTCAAATTTGCCACCAGCGTGCAGGGTTGTATGCACCAGTTCCAGTGCCGATACTTTTTCGACGGGGTGCTCGGCTACGGGAATACCACTCCCATTGTCGGTGACGCTAACGCTATTATCCTCGTGGATAGTCACTTCAATCCGGTCGCAGCGGCCAGCCAATGCTTCGTCAATGGAGTTGTCCACAATTTCGTAAACGAGGTGGTGCAATGCTTTGGTGTCGGTACCGCCAACATACATACCTGGGCGGCGACGGACTGCTTCTAATCCCTTAAGTACTTGAATGCTACTCGCATCATACTTTACGGTATCTTGAGTTGCTTGTTTTGCCATGAGTTTTCCTTTTTACATTATCCAGTTTTGTTTCCGATATTGGTTGCTTATCCGCGTATTGGGCGTTTTGCCGGAAGCGGGCGTGTAGAACGATCGCGATAGAAGATGAATGTGGCTACAGTGAGGGCTGTGGTGATGAATGCATGGCCTAATATGCTGCCCAGTGTAAGCCACGAGCCATCGTTGGCAGCAAGCATGATGATGCGAATGCCTGTGCGAATGATGACGATGACGAGGAAGAGCATGAAAATGGAGACGAGGTGTTTTTGGACAAAACGAAGGCTGTCGAGGGTGGCGTGGAGAAGGGAACGGCCGTTTAAGGCCATGCTTTGTGGTGAAAAGCTAAGATAGATAATCAGCCAGGTGAGAATGAACAGGCCCACAAGTACCACAAATGAAGCAAAGGTCGGGCTAACCAAGAATGCAATGCCACTGATAAACATCAAGGGTACATAAACAACCAGGGCAGCTATAAACAGAAACAAAGCCAATCCCAGCAGTCGTCCCCACAACAAGATAACTTCGTAAAAATACGGCCGTTTTACCACCAGCACATCTACTACATCTACTTCTTCATGCTCCTGATCTGTGGGCAAGGCCCGTACCACCCGGGCAATTTGGGTGAAATAAACGGCCGTAAAAAACAACCCCACCACCGTCAAAAACGCCAGCGAGAAAAACCATAACCGATAGTCATCAATCACCCAAACAACTCTCTCGATTGGCGTTTTCTCCGGCACAGCACCCCCCATCAGCACCGGCACGCCAACCAATGGCGCTGACAGGACGGTAAACAAATTGGTTGGTCCTGTGGCTGCCTCCAACTGAGTAGCCATCTCCGCCAGATTAGGATTTTGCTGCCAAAAGGCAATCAGGCGCGACACAAGGCCATCAAAACTCAAGCGGGGACCAATCCACAAAAACAAATCTAATGTAGCCGGCAACAACACCAGCCAAAAATGTTTGGTGACCAAATCAAACCCGGCTGTAATTGTAGCAATTACACCGGGAACAGACGCATTTCGTTGACTCTTTTCTGTATTCATGAATGACTAAATTTTACCACATTTGTTCTAATTATGCGAAAGACAAGCCTCATTAAATACGTCATTTTCACATTGATTTTTCCGCACGATTCCCCTACGCTCTCCCCACGATTGCCCCCAAAATGTCACCAAATTACCCCTTTTTATGGTAAAATAAGTTCGAAAACAGCCACCCCCGTTATCCCAACTGACAACCACACATCTCTTTTATTTTTACCTGAAGATTCCAACCCAAAAATGAATATTGGCTTAAGCAGGAGACACGAATCACCGGATTTGCAGTATTGTAAGTTGCACACAGCCGAAGAAAGGATTTACACTTGGGCATGTTGCCCACAAGTGAACTAAACTACATGAACCAGGAGAAACCAGATGACAAATGTGCAGGATATTGCAAACCGTATTGTAGAAAATGTAGAACGGGTTATTGTAGGGAAAAGAACGGCCGTTCAGCTCACCGTACTCGGCCTACTCTGTCAGGGGCATATCCTCATCGAAGACGTGCCAGGCGTGGGCAAAACCGTTCTGGCCAAATCATTGGCACGCTCAGTTGGCTGTAAATTCCAGCGCATCCAGTTCACGCCAGATATGCTTCCTAGCGATGTCACTGGTGTATCTGTTTTCAACCAAAAAAACCGCGAGTTTGAATTTCGTCCTGGTCCCATACATGCCCAAATTGTATTGGTGGACGAAATTAACCGTGCTACCCCAAAAACCCAATCAGCACTCCTGGAAGCAATGGAAGAACGGCAAGTAACCGTAGATGGCAAAACATACCCATTAGAACCACCATTTATGGTATTGGCCACCCAAAACCCTATTGAATATGAAGGTACATTCCCCCTCCCAGAAGCTCAGCTAGATCGTTTTCTGGTTCGCATTCATCTGGGCTACCCGACCAAAGAGCAAGAAGTAGAAATACTGGACAAACAACAATATGTTCATCCCATTGAAGAACTGGAGCAGGTTGTATCTGTTGAAGACTTGTTGGCTGCGCAAAAAGCCATCAAAGATATTTACGTAGATGAGCTGGTGAAAGAGTATATTGTAGAAATTGTACGCCAGACACGAGAACACCCTGATGTTTATCTTGGCTCCAGTCCGCGCGGTGCGCTGGCAATTTACCGTCTATGCCAGGCTCGGGCAGCTCTTTTAGGACGTGATTTTGTTTTGCCAGATGATGTAAAGGCATTAGCCGGACCAGCACTAAATCACCGAATTATTGTAGGGCCAGCCGCCCGTATTAAAGATATTGAACCAGCAGCAATTGTACAAGATGTGTTGGATCGGCTCCCGGTGCCGGGCGCACAAGTGAGGTCGTAAAGTAACGTGTGGCAACAACGAAGAACGGCCGTTTTCCTCTTTGCACTCGCAGCACTACTCGGTGGCATGCTCACCGGCCGCGAGCTATTCTATAACCTTGCCTACTTACTAGGATTACTACTCATCCTCTCCTTTGGCTGGGCATGGGCTAACCTGAACTGGGTTCACATTTCCCGCGCCACCCGTGTCCGGCGCACTCAAGTCGGCCGTCCTTTGGAAGAACGCTTCACCGTCACCAATACCAGCATCATCCCCAAGCTCTGGCTCGAAATCCACGACTACAGCACCGTGCCCCATCACTACTCCAGCCATGTCATTCATAACCTGGGACCAAATCAATCCTACTCCTGGCGTGTCCGCACCATCTGTCGGGAACGTGGGCGCTACCAGCTTGGCCCATTACGTCTGTCAACCAGCGATCCCTTCGGGCTCTTCCCCATGTCACGCGAACTATCCCCAACAACAAACGTCGTTATTTACCCACTTACCTTCGACATTCATCAATTTGCCTTACCAGTAGGCATCCTGCCGGGGGGCGATGCCCTCCGCCGTCGCACCCATTACGTCACCACCAATGCTGCTGGCGTGCGTGACTATGCCCCAGGTGATAGTTTCAACCGCATCCACTGGCCTAGCACGGCCCGCCGCAACCGGCTCATCGTCAAAGAATTCGAGTTAGACCCACTAGCCGACATCTGGATAGTGCCTGATATGTCTGTATTTGGCCACGTAGCCCCCAAACAAAAGCCCCTCCCCTCTCCAGAACCGGGAGATATTCCTGCCTGGCTCTTACCCGAAAAATTCGAACTCCCTGAAAGCACAGAAGAGTACACCGTAACAGTCGCTGCGTCTCTGGCCCAATATTTCCTGCGGCAAGATCGGGCAGTAGGCATGCTGGCCTACGGGCAGTCAAACGAAATTGTGCAACCAGATCGGGGAGAACGACAGACAAACCGCATTCTGGAAACATTGTCTGTTTTGCGAGCACGCGGGCAAGTGCCGGTAGAAGATATGATTCACGCTGAACTTCATTTATTCCCAAGAGGCACAACGATTATTGTGGTTACTCCCACCACACGAGAGTCATGGCTCACAGCAGCCCGACAGCTTGTGCGGCGCGGTTTGCGCGTGGTAACGGTGTTGATAAATCCGGAGTCGTTTGGCGGTACTCGCTCGGCTGCGCCTTTGGCGGAGTTGCTTCAGGCCAGTGGCATGGTTACTTACATGGTCAACAATGGGGATGACCTGACAGCAGTACTCAGTCAGCCAAACGGCCGTTTTGGCAATTACATCCTCGTTTAACCCCCAAAAACAAAAAACCGGGTCTGGACATACCAAACCCGGCCAACAAACAAACCACATTACACCATTACAACATCACAATATCATCACTTTTCACCAGCTTCTCATGCAATTGGCCATCTACTGCCTCCCCAGACATACTCCATGGGCCAGTATAAGTGATACGCACCTGAACCAATTGCCCACGCAAATCACGCGGATCATCCAGAAAAACCAGCTTATTCTGTGGGGTACGCCCACGCCAGCGCCCCTTGTGCTTCTCTTCCACCAACACTTCCACCGTCTCACCCAACCAGCGACGCATCTTCTTTTCTGAAATGCGCTTGTGCAATTCCTCAATCAGGTAAAATCGGCGCCATTTCTCTTCATCCGGCACATCGTCCGGCATATTGCGCGCACTCACCGTACCTGGACGAGGGCTATAACGTGCCAAATGAATCTTGTCCAGCTCCAGCTCTTCCAAAATCTCATAAGTTTTCTGGAACTGCTCTTCAGTTTCACCGGGAAAACCAACAATCACATCTGTATTAACAGCCACATCCGGAATCATTGCCCGAATTTTATGTACCAGGTCACGGTACTGCTCGCGAGTGTACTCTCGCCGCATTCGCCGCAACACTTCATTGTCCCCAGCCTGAATTGGCACTTCAATATGGGGCATGACTTTGGGCAAATCAGCCACTGCTTGCAAAATCTTGTCCGTCATATAATTGGGGTGGCTGGTAAGAAAACGAATACGTAATAGCCCTTCAATATCATGGATGGCATAAAGCAAATCGGCCAAATCTGGACCATCTGGCACATCGTACCCATACCGATCCACAATTTGCCCCAGCAAAACAACTTCTTTTACCCCTTGCGCCACCAAAGAGCGAACTTCGGCAGCAATTTCGCCCACAGGACGGCTCCGCTCTTTACCCCGCTTTTGGGGGATAATGCAAAACGTACAGGCGTGCGAACATCCATATACGACTGCTACTGGTGCAGAGACCAGCTTACCGCGCTGATCGGCAGGCAAAATGACTTCTCCATCTTGCAAGGCATGAAGCTGACTGGTGTTTCTTTGCTCCAGAATGTGCACTTCGTCTTGAGTCAGATGGCTGATCAGCGGTGCCCCGTCGGATGAAGGTGGCATAAAAACGTCCACGTAGGGAAAAGCGTTTTGGAGCTTTTCGTTGCCGCGCACGCCAACTACGCAGCCCATAACCGCGATTGTCATATCCGGGCGTTGGGCTTTTAATGGCCGCAAACTCTGAAGTTTGTTGTATGCCTTGTCCTCTGCCTGTTGGCGCACGGTGCAGGTTTGCAAGATGACCACATCGGCATCATCGGCACGATGGGTGGCCTGATAACCCAAATGCTCTAATTGGGTAGCGATGCGCCGGGCATCGGCGTAATTCATCTGGCAACCAGTTATCCAAAAGTGATATTTTTTGGTCATAGGTCTAAATGGTTTCCTTATGGTTTTTGCATTACCAGAATTGCTTCGGTAAGCTGAAATGTGATTCTATCCCCTGTAATATGGGGTGTCAAGAACTGTTGCACGGCTTCGGGTGCCTGCAGGAGCATCGCTTTGAGGCGTATCTGGTCTTTTGGGGAAACATGCATGCGGGCGGCCCAACTGGAAAATTCTATCTGCTTGGTCATGGTTTCCTGGTGTTGTAGCTGGAAGCCAGCCGCAGCTATGGCGTCTTCCCATTCGGATAAGCTCAGGCAGCGATGGTGGCTGGGATCGCGTAATTTTTCGAAGGCATTTATGTATTGGCCGGCTTCTCGTTGCAGGCGTGCTTTTTTGCCGCGCAGGCGGCTGCCAGGCACGATGTTGTCCACGATGGCCAGGTAACCATGCGGGCGTAAAACACGGGCAGATTCTTGTAAAAAACGGCCGATTTCCCCAAAATGATGCGCCGCAATCCGACACGTCACCAGGTGGAAAACTTCTGACTTAAACGGTAGTGCCTCGGCATCTGCCTGAGCCACCACTAAATTTGTCACGCCTCGTTCAACCGCCTGTTCCCTTGTCACCTGTAACATGCGTGGTGTCAAATCAGTGGCCACGACGCCTGCTACATAAGGCGCAAAGGTAAATGCTGTATGGCCAGCACCTGTGGCGACATCCAGCACGTACCAGTCTGGTTGGGGCGTGGTTAGTGTTAGCAAGCGAGTCAGACTGTCTCCTTTGGCGTGGACTTTGCTGGTGGCATATGCTTCGGCACTACGGCCGAATTGTGTCATAATTTTTTCTTTGTTCATGGTTGTTGTACGCAACAAAAGTGTTATTGATTTACCCAAACGGCCGTCAGGCAGTTTGACCCGGCTGGATGGAAAACCTGTTTTTCAAAATCATACCAGGGTGCAACCAGCCGCAAAACGCCTGTATCGGGCACAGCCAGCCATTGTTCGTTCCCTGACCAATCACTGGTTTGGGGACTGGCTGTTAATGGTGGCGGGAGTTCCCATGTGGTTTTTTCGGCCGTTTCTACCACAATTAGCCGCCAAAAACCATCACGGAACGCCACTGCTGAAAAATATTTGCCACTACGCGAAAAATCGGGCATTACCCAAGACTCGGCAAAATGCCACACCAGCGAAGTCTCCCCTGTTTCCAGATTCAAGGCAAACAGGTATGAATCGGGTGCCCGGCTGGCTGGATCGGTCATAGCCAGTGCATATAATGTTTGCGCATTGGCAGAATTATAGTAAAGCCCCATAATCCCCAGTCGAATTTCAGCTGTTTGTATTTTTGGGGGTTCAGGAAGCAAAGATAACAGCTGTTCGCTTTCCAGCAAAGAGTCGTGAAACTGGTATGTTTTGGTTTGTTCATCCAGATGAACACGTATGACGGCGGTATTGTCAAAGGGTTGTGGCTCTGGGTTCTGGACAGTCTGGGCACTCAAATATACAAAGGATGTGTTGTCCAGCCAGCGCACACCCCAGCCAGTAGTTGACAATGGGATTCTCTGACCGTCGGGTGCCTGCCACCACAGGTCTGGCGCCCTATTCTCTGTTGTTGGTACCTGAATGATTGCCTGGCGCATATCGGGAGAGAAAACGGGAAATCCGTTAAAGTCCTGGTAGTCGCAACCATCGGGGGTGCAATGCCACAGGTCGAGCATGCGGACGGCAGGGGCGTTGCCTTCGCGGTCGAAAGAGATAAGGGGAAGGAAGCGGTCGGTACGGACAAGGTTGATGTCGTTCCAGGTAACGGCCGTATACGGCCGTTCCGATTCCACCAGCTTCTGCAACTGTCCGTCAGCCTGCCACAGCCATGTAGCCCAACGAGCCACCCCATTCGTACGCTCCTGCACTGTAAACACTGCCCCTCTGTCATCTGGCAATGCCGCCAAACCGGACACAAAACCCGTCGCACGAACTGTTGCCAGCATCCCCTCCGACAAAGCCAACTGCCAGTAGTCTGTTGTTGGGTCATACTGCCACAATTCAATTTCAGAACGATTTTGGCACATCAATAACAACACCTGGTCAGGAAATGGTATGGGGGGCTTTACCTTTTGGGAAACATATGGCCGATAGCTTCCAAATGGTGGTTCACGTAAATCTACCTGTTCCAGAAGCGTGGCCACATACTCCCTGCCTTCCAGCTGATTTCGAGCTTCCAGAAAATTGTCTATGAGCACAGCACCAATCCAGCTACCATATCCTCGCCACAAGGCTTGATAGCCGGCTGCGTCAGTTGGCTTGCCCACAAGTGTTGGCGCAGGCAAAGAAATGTAGCTGGTGGGTGTTCCGGTTTGAGCAAAAAAGCCTGTCCCCAAAAAGATACTGGTATAGCTCTGGTAAAACACGGTCATGGATTGTGGTGTTGTTTCCAGGCGAACTTGTAGCCGAAAACGATCAGGGCAGTTGGCTTCGGGATATTGACAAAGGCGAGAAATCATATTGTCGAGGTCGCGGCGCAAGGCACGGCCGAAATCCTCGTCTCGTTGGGAGAAAACCAGAGTGACCCATTCGCCTTTGTCCGTTTCCCATTCTCCCCAAAATTGGTTGCCGGCAGGTAATGGAGCCAGTTGCCAGTTCCCATTTTTTTGGCGGAATTGGTACACATGCTGCAAGGAAATTGTATCTGTAATGCCGGGAGCAGGTTCGGTGATGTAAGCATGGGTGGCAGTAACTGTAGCGGTGGTGAGGTCAGTGGATAAGGTGATGGTGAGGGGAACGGCCGTTTCTGGCAAAACCCATAACCCCAACGACGGCCGATCTAACCATAGCCCGGTCTCCAACAAGCCCAATTGTGTATTCTGCCACACTGGTTCGGCAGTCAACGCTGCAGAAAATAGTTCCCGATCCTTGTTTAATGCAGCTTGATATACAGTGTAAAAGGCCGCTTCGACATCTGCTTTTACATCACTGGTCGCTTGCCGGATACGCAACTGAACTTGCCACCAGCCAATGGCCACAACAGCTACCAAAATAGCCAGGGTGATGAGGTAAAACGGCCGTTGCCAAAACCGCGAAGAAGAAACGGCCGTTTCCACCTGCGGCCACTCCATTACCTCCCAATCCGATTCATCCTCAGTCACCCAATCAAACTTCGTCGGCATAACAAACCAATCTCCAGCCTCTCACCGACTTACCCAAACCAAAGACCCGCATACCCCACCCAAATCAATACGAATCAATTGCTGGTAAAAATCATGGGTTGGCGCCATCAGCCCCAACACCCGCTCATCAATCCGATATACCAGCCACTCCCCATCTGCCGACCAGTCATAAAGCACCGATGGCGTCGAAAATGTAGTATCCAGCAAAAACGTGTGCCGTTTATCTGTTTGTGTATCGTATAGCATCAATGCCTGTCCAGGCACCTCAATTTCGCTATTGTCCAGGCCGCGCGTTGAACTGGTAAGAACAAGGAAACGGCCGTTTGGCCCAAACGCCATCGAATGATTCGGCTCAAATGCCGCCCGAAACAAAAATGCCACCTCCTCTGTCTCCACATCTACACGAAACACATACAAATGACTGGCAGACAGACTCAACGCCACCAAAAAAATCTGGTTCGGATGCGCCGAATGTGTCACCCCATAACGCATCACCAAAAACGCGGGTTGGGGCACATCTGCCGGAATACTTGCCTTCAGCTCATCCAGAGTGACCAGCACATGCGGCTCATCATCCACCACACTGGCCATAACCAATTGTTGCGCTGGTCCACTCGGTATTACGTTAATTTCTTCGCCAACTGTCACATTCGCCGCCGGCTCAAATCGAATATAAGCATAATGAGTATTGTCCACCCAAACAGGCGCATAACCAGCACCCACTTCTTGCAAAGCATCCTCATTGCCGGTAGCAGCCCGCCAAATATGATTGGCCTGCAAAGTAAGACCAAACAGGAAAAATCGCTTGTCCAGTTCCAACAAATTGGAATCAAATACCAGTGTGTCTTCGTACAAAACCTGTTGACCATCTGGCGACCATATCGGCTGACCCGGCAGACTGGCTGGCTGACAATTATCTTGCAAACAGGATGTCCAATCTATTAGCCGGGGAACAAAATTCTGCCGCTCCGTGTCGGGGGCGTAGCTGACCAAAAAACGGCCGTCTGGAGTTGTTTGCCCAAATGTGAACAACGGCGTTTCATCTGCGCCACCAATTGGCAACAACTCGCCTTGCCACAAAAACGGTTGCCATACATCCTCATTAAAGTCAATCATTTGCACAATCGCCCCTTCATCTTTGGGGCCAGGATAGAGCAACAATAGAGAGGGCAAAGAATAGACCTGCGTCCATGCTTCTGCACGCCAATCATATTGATACAAGTAAGAAAATCGCCCGGTCTCCTGCCGCATCGAACAAACCATCAATAAATCCTGCTCAGGCAGCGGCACAGGCGGCAACTCTGCCCCCTGACGGCTTTGGGCATAGGCAAACTGGGCCAATTCGATATCCAGATTGTCCATAAAATCAGAGCCCGTCCCCAGTTCGCGTGTGGGATCAATCGTATCAGCCAGCCAGGTAAAAAAGCTCAATTGGGGTCGAATCTCGCTCATCATTTTTATTGGGCTGACTTCAGGGAAACGATGAATGAGAAAATCAACAAATGTGTAAATTTGCCAATCTTTTTCCTGGAGAACAACGGTAAGTTCTGAATCGTGCCAGAAGGCTGTCAATTCCGGTAGCTGAAAGCCAACGTTGAGCAAACGTTGATAATCGGCATGGGTAACAGGCCATACTTTGAGGCCTAATTCGCTTAAATGATAGTCAAGAAAGGCCTGATAGAAACGGGCATGGTCGCAGCACTCCCATTTAAGCAAGGTGCTAATAGCGGCCGACACAACGGCCGTTGCGTATCCCCGATACAACAGTTCGTACCCAGTCTCATCCAATGGTATCCCCACCAGAGTCGGGGTGGGCAATTCCAGGCGCAAACTTCCCTTGTGCAGTGCTTCTGGTTCGGCCAACATGGCTAACGTGGCTGGATCAGTCTCTAGCCGCAACCGTACACGGAAATCATCTGGGCAGTTTAGTGAAAAGCGTTGACATAGTTCGGTCAATTTTTTGTCCAGATCGTTAGCCAGGCGCAAGGCCAGTGTTTCATCTCGCAGGGGGTAGGTGACGGTAATGTATTCACCACCAAATGTCGCAAAATTGCCCCAAAAATCGGGCTGGGGTGGGGAAAATAACCAGCGTGAGTTACCCCGTCGGTAGATAAAGGTTTGGGCAAGCGAAATAGTGTCAGTTATTCCTGGGCCGTCGCGAAATATGTAGGGATGGACAACGGTTATTTCGGCAGTGTTGAGATCGGGGCTGAGAGAGACGGCTTGAATGGCTTCTGGCGGAACGGCCGTTCCTGGCAATAATCCCTTAAATGGCACAATCTGCAACCCCAAAGGCGAGCGATCAACCACTAAATTTGCCTGAAAAACAGCCTGCTCCGCCACCGTCCAGGCGGGATCACGACCAGAAAGAATTGAATTAAACAATTCCGGATCGGCCGTTTCAATGGCCATATACATCAAATTCAGGCTGGAACGCACATCTGCTTCTGCATTTTGTGTTGCTGCTTCTATTTGCCGGCCAACTTGCCGATAGATAACCAACCCTACGCCTGCCAGTAATACCACAATAAGCAAAATTCGCTTCCAGGCATAAGGTTTTGGCTCCTGTGGGGGTTCGGGAGTGGTAATTATCTCATTATCCCAATCTGCATCTTCTTCTGTGCGCCAGCTAAATTTTGCAGGCATTTGTAACTCCTCTTTAGGATCGTTACCAATGGAAGAACAGTGAAGCAATTTTGCCCTGAATTGACAACGATACCGTACCGAACGGCCGTATTTTTAGCGGTAGGCAACAGTACGAAACGGCCGTTTTTCCTCATTCGCCGCCATACAAATACCGATAAATGGCAAATCCGGCATAAATTCGCTCAATATAAAGACGCGTTTCCGCAAAATCAACCACTTCCACAAACTGATCAATCTCCCCCCCAGCCTGACTATACCAACGTGCTGCATTCCCAGGCCCGGCATTATAAGCAGCCAAAGCCGCATGGACATGACCATCAAATGCCTGAAGCTGTTGTGCCAGATAAAACGCCCCAAATGTCAGCCCCACATACGGCCGATACAAATCTTCGTTCTCATAATCTGGCCATTGCAATTGCCGGGCAATATATGCCCCTGTATCCGGAATTACCTGACTTAATCCCTGTGCGGCCGCCCCCGAACGGGCAAAGCTCTCAAACAAACTTTCCTGACGCACCAGTGCAAATTGCAACAACGGGTGAAATCCATATGAATTTGCCAGTGGCATTATCAGATTGGCGTAGTAAACCGGATAAGCCAAACGGCCGATAAAGCGAGGGGCTGTAAAAACTGTCTCTCCTGACAGCGTCAACAAATTGACTGCGGCCAGAATAGATGACCGATATAAACCTAAATCCCGAAAATAAAGAGCCAGTTGATATGTTAGCAATGGATCATCATTTACAGAAAGGCGCACCGCTTCCAGTTCCCGTTTGGCTTCCTCAAATAGTCCCGCTTGCCACAGCTTTTGGCCTATCTTCAGGCGGGGATTTTCGGCTAATTCTGGTGAAAGTGTGCGCACATCGGTATTTGGTGAAAGCCCTAACCATTGGCGCAACCAGGCTTCGGCTTCGGCCTGACCGGCAGCAGGATCATGAGGCAGGTTTGGGGGAACGGCCGTTACAAACGGTTCTCGTCCATGTGCCAGGTCTTGTGCCCGCAAGCCATAGTAACCTGTGTTCCGTAGCTGAAATGCCTGGCGGCGAGATTGGGCATACAGTTCCTCCAGGTTGGGCAAGACAAAGGTTTCGGCTGGGGAGGAGAACGTACTGGTAACGGGTGCTGTTGTTGTGGGGGTAAGTGTGGGTGTGATAGTCAGCGTGGCGGTGGGAGAAACGGCCGTTTCTGCCAGCCTGGCCGGTAACACCTTGAGTAGCCAGACCAACCCCGCCGCCCCATAATCTGCCTGTGGGTAATTTTGGGCAGCACGCTGCCACAAATGGATGGCTGTATCTGTGTCGCCATTATTATAAGCCAGCCAACCGGCCCGGAAGAGCGCTTCGGGCGCATCCTGATGCCAGCCATAAGCATTTGCCAGCCGCTCATAGCGGGAAACGGCCGTTTGTATTTCCCCCATCCGTTCCGCCAATGCTGCCGACCACCATGCGGCAAACGGTGCATCACGACCTTCCGGATAAGTGGCGAGATATTGTTCATAACCATCTATGGCCGCAGTCCAATCTCCAGCACGTGCATACATTTTTGCCGTTTCAATCAACGCCTCTGGTGGGTGTGCCCGGCCATAATCAGCCAATTCAGCCAATGCCGTTGGCAAATCCCCAATAGCCTCATATGACCATGCCAGATATAAATGCGCATCAGCCCGATACGTCTCCGGATTGGCTTCAATATATGCCCGAAAAGCGGCAATGGCAGGCTGGTAAGCTTTGGCATAAAAATCAACCAGTCCTCGCTGGAACATATCGACCGGAATACCAGCTTCTACCAGAGCAATCAATCCCAAATAGCTCTTGTAAGCACGGGGGTAGCTGGTAATACCGGTCAGATAGCGGGCATAGGCAGCTTCGGTATTGCCAGCCATTAGTTCGGCCGTTCCGGCCAGATAGGTCATCTCTCCCTGTGTATTTTCTGTCACCGCCATTTCGCGAATGGCATCATATTGGGAAATGGCAGCCGCATAATTACCACTATCCAGATAAAACTGTGCCAGTTGGCGACGAATAGCTATGTGCGTCAGCCGGTGGGCAGGGGCAGCGAGTGCTGCTTCTAATGCGGCCAATGCACTATCAACTTCACCCAGCGCCAGATACAGTTCGGCCAGGCGCGGGTTGACGTAAGCTGCCATGTCGGGATTGACCTGGAGGTATGTCTGGTAGGCTGTTATGGCCGCAGTTTGGTCTCCCAGGGCAGTGTGGGCACGTGCCAGATAGAAGTAAACGGCCGTTTCTCCCCACTCATATTCAGTCAGCAGGCGGTCAAATGCAGCGACAGCTTCATCAAAACGGCCGTCACGAAAGCTGGCCACACCAAGTTGATACAACGCCTCGGCTTGCTGCTCAGGAGTTAGCGTCTGGGAATGTGCCAATGCCGCCTGAAAATGGACAATCGCTGTGGAAAAGTCTTCAACCAAAAGTGCGGCCTGTCCTAATTGGAGGCGTTGGGAAGGGAAGCAGACGACGCGCTCCAGGAGGAGCTCGAAACGCTTCTTGAGGTGACAC
>RFGV01000092.1 GCA_003696605.1 Chloroflexota bacterium
CATGCCCTGTGCCTGTTCGATGGGGGGCACAATTACCACGCGCAATGTCTGGTTGTAGGGGATGAACATGATTTTGTCCCCCGGTTTCAGGTTGAACTGCTCTCGTATGTGGCGGGGGATAACCACCTGGTATTTGGAAGAAATCGTTGCTGCTTGCATGCTTTACTGCTCCTTATCGAATAAGATATGTAAAGGAATTGTAGCATAAACAACCTGACCGGCTCAATACTAATTTTCCGGCATGGTTTATTTGTTAACCTGTTAAGGTAACGGCCGTTTTCAATTGTAGTAAATGATGACTGGCCAACAGGGGAATGCCATCCAGTATCCTGCCTGCTGACAACAAACGTGACATTACTCACTAGACATCTGTGTTATATTCCAGTATTCTCTTTTCATGGCAGCGATATAGCCATTACTGCCACAAGGTATGGATGACTGACAAGGGGGCGGGGAAGGAGGACGTGATGAAAGTGAGTAGCATTTTAGCCACAAAAGGAACGGATATTATTTCTATTCGGCCAGAGCAACAAATTCGGGAAGCCATTCAGTTGTTGACCCGGCATAATATTGGAGCGCTGGTGGTGGTGGATGAAAACGGCCGTTTGGCTGGCATCATCTCCGAGCGGGATATTATCCGCAAGGCCGCCGAAACAGAAGCACTGTTTTCATTGCCCATTTCGGCCGTGATGACCCGCCACGTCATTACCGGTATGCCCCAGGACGACCTGATGTCTGTCGCCAACACAATGACTGAACGCCGATTTCGTCACCTGCCCATTACGGATGGCGAACGGCTAGTGGGTATGATTTCCATTGGTGACGTGCTCAAGGCGCAAAGAGACAAATTCCGGGGCGAAATTGACACCCTGGAAACACAACTCATGGCTGATGATGAATAACCCATTCCCAACCACAAAACCACAAATTGAAAGGAGCAGCAAATGTCCCACATAGGTAGCGAATCCAACCCACTCCGTGTTGCCATTGTCGGGGCCGGCCCGGCCGGTTTTTACACAGCCGAACATCTTTTCAAGAATCGTGATCTTGTTATTGAAATTGATATGTACGACCGACTGCCCACACCATTTGGTTTGGTGCGGGCTGGTGTCGCTCCTGACCACCAGAAAATCAAGTCTGTGACGCGGGTATTTACCAAAACGGCCGAAAATCCCCGTTTTCGCTTTTTTGGCAATGTGGAATTTGGCAAACACCTCAAGCTGGCAGATATGCAGGCGCATTATCACGCCATTGTCTTTACAACGGGTGCGCAGACAGACCGACGGCTGAACATTCCCGGTATTGATCTCAAAAACAGCCATGCCGCAACGGAGTTCGTGGCCTGGTACAATGGCCATCCTGATTATCGCCATCTGGAATTTGACCTGACTCAAGAGAGGGTCGCCGTCATTGGGGTAGGGAATGTAGCGGTGGATGTGGCCCGTATTTTATGCCGCACGCCGGAGGAACTGGCACAAACGGATATTGCGGATTATGCGCTGGAGGCGTTGCGCCACAGTCGGGTGAAAGAAGTGTATATGCTGGGGCGTCGTGGTCCGGCGCAGGCAGCGTTTACGCCGCCAGAAGTGAAGGAGCTGGGTGAGTTGGCGGATGCAGATGTGTATGTGCCGCCAGAGGAAGCGAAGCTGGATCCGCTGAGTGAAGCCTCTCTGGCGGATAGTGCGGATCGGGGGACGATGCGGAAGGTGGAGATTGTGCAGTCGTTTGCCGGGCGACAGCCAACGGGGAAGTCGCGGCGGCTTGTTTTGCGGTTTTTGGTGTCGCCGGTGGCGCTGATTGGGGATGAAAACGGCCGTGTGCGGGCGATGCGGCTGGTAAAAAATGAGTTGTATGCCACCGAAGCTGGCACATTACGCCCCCGTCCGACCGACCAGTATGAGACGCTGGATGTGGGCCTGGTTTTTCGTTCCATTGGCTACCGGGGCGTGCCTTTGCCAGATGTGCCTTTTAACGACCAGTGGGGGGTGATTCTGAATGAAAAGGGACGGGTGCTCGACCCGGAAACGCAACAGCCCATTCCGGGATTGTACACAGCCGGATGGATAAAGCGAGGTCCATCGGGTGTGATTGGTACGAACAAGCCGGATGCGCTGGAAACAGTGGAATGTTTGCTGGCGGATGTGAAAAACGGCCGTCTTCTTACTCCCGCCAATCCTGATGCGGGTGCAATTCTCCAACTGGTACAAACTCGTCAGCCCTATTATTGTACCTTTGCGGATTGGCAACGACTGGACGAAATGGAAATTCGGCGTGGCCAGGAAATCGGGCGGCCACGGCTCAAATTTACCAGTGTGGAAGAGATGCTAAAAGCTTTGGGTAAAATGTAATACGGTCGTTTGGCAGCAAGCAGAAACACCGTCTTGATGAAGAGGCGGTGTTTTTCATTTGTGACCAAAACGGGTATCATCTTTTTTATGGGCAAGGTAATTATTTACACAGACGGTGGTGCTGACCCAAACCCGGGTATTGGGGGGTGGGCGGCTATCCTACGATACGGTGAGCATGAGAAAGTGCTCACTGGCAACGATCCGAAAGCAACGAATAACAAGATGGAATTAGAGGCGGCTATTGCGGCGTTGCGGGCTTTGAAACGGCCGTCTCAAGTAGAATTCTACACCGATTCCCAATACCTGCGCCGGGGCATCACCGAACACATTGCCAAATGGGCTGAACGGGGGTGGGTACACAAAAACGGCAAACCCATTCCCAACGCCAGCCAATGGCGCACACTATGGGAGCTTACTAAAAAACATCAGATAGAATGGCATTGGGTCAAAGGGCATCAAGGCGATCCGCTCAACGAGCGAGTTGACCAACTGGCCCGCGCAGCCCGCCTGAAAATCACCCCTAAAATTCACATCGATCCCCATATCCCCCGCCTGTACCTGCGTGCCTCCTGCAAGGGTAATCCTGGTCCCGGTGGATGGGGCGTGGTGTTGGAAACCAATGATCACACCGAACAACTCAGCGGTGCCGAGCCCCGAACCACAAATAACCGTATGGAACTCATGGCCGCTATTGAAGGGCTACTTATGCTGCCGGCACATAGCGAAGTCCAGGTATTGACAACATCAGACTATCTTTATCAGGGAGCAACTAACTGGATAAACGGCTGGCGCAAGCGGGGCTGGCGCAAAAAGGAAGATCGCCCTATAGCCAATGCTGATTTGTGGCAGGCACTCGACCAGCTTATGACCCAGTACAAAATACGGTGGATAAACGCCAAGGGCATGAATTTGCCTGCTTTGGAAACAGCCCAAAAGCTGGCGTCTGAGGCAATTGGAATGGCCTGAATCAGTTATTCCTCGTCTGTAACCTCACGTACGTATTCACAAGTGGCATGCAGGAACATAAAATTGCCGACGGGTGGCATGAGTTCCATTACTTCTATCACGCGGAAAACACTGCCGTTGAATATGACTTCATCGCCAACTTGCGGCCGTTTCTCCACAGTGATGATTGCGCCGGGATGTTTGCCGCCTTGTACTACAAAACTGACTTTGTAGAAGAGTTCTTCAGACATCGTTTTCTCCTACAACTCAGCCAGATTCCGATGACGCAATTTGAAGGCAATGTCAATTGCCAGATTGCGCATCACAACAAAGCCGATGCGGGTATTTTGCTCACATAGGGCATAGAATTGCTGGCTTTCGATGGTGTAGAGCATTGCCCCTTCTTTGGTGGCACGCACAGATGCGGATCGGTACCCCTGGTCAATTAGGGCCATTTCTCCGATGACTTGACCTTTGCCCAACACAACGAGACTGCGTTCATTATCCACGCCTTCAATGAAGACTTCGGCCGCGCCATCGGCAATGAGGTGCATTTCTGTGCCGGTGGTGTTTTGTTGAATAATTAGTTCGCCTGGCTGAACTTTTTTGGGGGTGCAGATGACGGCAATTTGTGCCAGTTCGTCATCTGTCAGGCCAGCGAAAATGGGGACTCGTTTGAGCAGTTTGGATATTTCCATTGCTTCCTCCCAAATCCTGTCTGACGGTATGTTTTTGGGGGTGTTGGGTGGGTTGTTGTGGGGCTGAGGTGGCTGAAGAGTGGTTTGGGCAAGGCCGTCAGTGGTTTGTTTTTTCAGGTGCAATTGTTTCCGCTTGTGGAAAATTTGTGATGAAAATGGGTTGACAATTGCGTATGAATTGGTAAAATGCCGCTGGTAATGCCGAAGTGGCGAAACAGGCAGACGCGCTACGTTCAGGGCGTAGTGGGCATTACGCCCGTGTGGGTTCGAATCCCACCTTCGGCATTAGGCCCGGTGAAGCCGGGCTTTTTTGTTGTCTGATTGCATTGTGACAGAAGTTTTAAGCTGAGTCAAGCGAAAAACGGCCGTTTGAAGTTTGAGAAATCAGGCACAATAGGTATAATGGCGATGCTTGGTAGCAGTTGTTGAACCTGCTCAAAGTGACTTTATGCCATCTTACGATTGAGGGATGCATCTATGGTTTTTCTGATTGCGGTAAGTGTAATTTTGTTACCGATTTTGGTAGGTGGGCTTTTGGCTTTTGTGGCGGCGCGTGCGGATACGGCCGTAACAGAAACCAAAGAGGAATTGGAAGAAAAGGAAAAGAGTGTTAATCCTGGTCTGACGCTGGGGCATCCTATTCCAGTAACGGCCGATTTTGAAACGCAGTTTCGGGAGGCGCGCAAGCTGGCAGCCAAAAAGGCGGCCATGTTGCCACGTGGGGCAAATATGCGCATTCGGCCAGGCTTTAATTCGGCAGCGCATACAGCCAGCAAGGCGTTAAATGAAGACCCATTAACGGCCGTTAAAATTGCCATGTTCCATGGTTGGGATGGCGCACGTACCGGTCCGGTTGCTGTTGGGGCCGCTCCTGCCGTTGCTGCCCCGGCCAGAGGGGCTGCTCCGGCCAAAGCGGGCAAGATCGAACTGGTGCCGGGTAAAGATTATCCAGTCATTGAAATTACCGATGACATGACACCGGAAGAAAAACGAAAGGCGCGTATTGCCAACGCCAAAGCAAAATCAGCAGCAATGAAAGCGGCTAAAGCAGCTGGGGCCACGGCTGCACCTGCCGCTGCTGCACCTGCGCCTGTGGCCGCACCAGCGGCTCCGGCTGCGGCTGTCTCTGTTAATATTGAGCCACCTCAATTAATTGAAATTACCGATGATATGACGCCGGAAGAAAAGCGGAAAGCGCGTATTCAAAACTCGAAAGCGAAATCTGCATTTAACAAGGCACTGAAGGCGGCAGGAATTGATCCCAAGAGTGTGAAAATTGAAAATGGGCAAGTGGTTTTGCCGGCTGGTGCTGGTGCAGCGGCTGCGCCACAACCTGCGCCTGCACCTGAACCGGTGGCTGAGGCAGCGGCTGCGCCTGCGGCCGCACCGACCGCGATTGATCCGGCTGCGCTGAATATTCCAGAGCCTCAGTTGATTGAAATTACGGATGATATGTCACCGGAAGAGGTGCGGAAAGCGCGTGTTCACAATGCGAAGGAGCGTGCCCGGTATAACAAGGCGCTGAAGGCAGCCGGGATTGATCCCAAAAGTTTGAAGTCTTGATTGTGGTAATTGTTTGCATGTGCTAACGCCCGAACTTTTAATTCGGGCGTTTTTTGTTGTTTTGCTTTGAAAATTTTTCATCAATGGTGCGGAGTTTTTCGCCGAGTGATATGGCGATGTTGCGCATGACTTGCATGCCGATGCGGGGATGTTTGTGGATGAGGTTCATGAAGTCTTGATGTTTGAGGGCGATGAGTTTGACGTTGGTGGCGGCAACGGCCGTTGCTGTAAACGGCCGTTCTGCAACCAATGCTATTTCCCCCAAAAAATCCCCCTCATGCACCCGTCCAATTATCGTTTCTCCATCCGCTGCATAAATATCAATCTTCCCCTCCATCACCATATAAAATACTTCTCCCTCATCACCTGCCCGTAGAATTGTCTCCCCCTTCCTGAAAGCAGTTACCTGACACAACCCCGCTATTTTTGCCAGTTCCCCTTCCTCCAGATTCTGAAAAATCGCCATATGCCGCGTTGTTTCATTGACAATAATACCCAACCGCTTTTCCTCAAAGCCCGCCCGTACCAATTCAAACACCGCCCGACTGGCATCCGTCAACGCCACATTATCAATATCCAGAGGTACATACAATTTGGCCATTTTTATCGTATCCAGGCGTTCCACTTCATGAAATACAAAGGATGGACAATAGGCAACTGGCACAAACCCCAAATTACTCAATGTGCGCTGAATATCCGGCCAATATGCGCTGACCGTAATTTCCAGATACTCCGCTTTGTACACCTCTCGCGCCCATCGATCTAGCTCTTTTAGCAAAAAACCAGCCACGTCGTCCCGTAAGTCTATCAGCTCAATCACCTTGATGCTGCGTCCAATATAGTCCAGGGTAAACCCAATTGCCCCAACGATCTTGCCTCCTTCCCGTGCTACCAGATAACGTGAATTACGGGCCTCAAGCAAAAACAGACCATAGCTCAATTGCAAATTGCCAAAAACATGCCGTCGTGAAAGCCGCCCTCGTTCAATTCGTAACAGGTGGGGCAACACATCTTCAGTGAGTTCCTCTACTTCAAATCCGGTGCCAATGGGGTAGCCATCTACATCTTCTACGGCAATCAGGTCGCTTTCAAGTCCCAGATTTTCCAAAGCCAATTGCCCCAACAAGTACACTTCGGGGATAACGCGGGGATTGTTGGCGCGGAGTTGTCGGGCTGGACCAAATAGTTTGGCCATCATGACCAGGCTTTCTCGCTGGTCTAGTAGCACTTTTTGGGGCAAGAATCCGACTGGGCGCAGCCCGAATTTTTCTGAAATTCGTTGGGCGAATGGATGAGCGGTACGACATTCCGAGAGCCCAAAATGGAGGCGTTTTTCCGCGAAGGCTAGCCGGGCTTTCATAAGGGCTGTGCCAACACCCCGGCCTCGATAATCTGGATCAACAGCCAAACGGCCGAATTCTCCTACCAGATCGGCGTATGCACCTACTTCAAAATAAACGGAGGCAGTTCCGACAACTTTCCCGTTTAGTTCAGCTAACAGGAAGAGGTAGCTATCCTGATAGATGCTTCGTTTGAGCCATTCATCATCATAAAACTCTTTGTAAGGATAATCCTTGCCGTAGCATCGATAGAACAGGGTGCGTACACCAACGAGATCGGCTTCTGTGACGGGGCGAACGAGAATCTCTGAGGGCATTACGACGACTCCTTCTGCCAGAAACAGGTTCAGAAAACGTTGAGGAATTTGATTTCTGATGTAATTGTAACACGACTTTGATATGGTTATTTTGTTTTCG
>RFGV01000093.1 GCA_003696605.1 Chloroflexota bacterium
AACGTCAACATCGCCATAAGGGGAGGGTGAGCGGGCAGGTGTAGCACTGCAAACAGCAGGCTGGTCGAGAAATTCGCTCGGCTCACCAGCCCCAAGCGTCGCGAACCCCAAGAGCGATCGAGCATCCAGCCCTGAATCACGCCCCGGAACACCACCTCCTCGGCCACTGGATACAGCCCCGCCAGCAGCAGGAAACGCCTTGCGTTCTCCAGCATCATGCCTGCATGAAGCGTCTCAGGCCACAGGAACCCGATGCTGGCCCAAACGACCGGGGCGGCCAGCAAGGCCGCCCCCAGTTCCTTCCGCAATCTTGGGCTCAAACAGCCTTCGAGTGCCGACGTCGCCAGCATGCCCAAAAGAGGCCGACCATGGCCAGCCCCGGAAGCAGTGGATCAAACCTGCCCGAGGATGCCATTACACAGCCACCACCACCAGATGCTGGAGGAGGTGGAGCTGCGGGAGTTGTCACGGTCACAGTTGAACTTTTTATCATTCGACCATCTCTTGCCTTGGCAACGACGCGATAGGAAATTGTTGTGTTGGATGGTGCAACCGTGTCACTGTATGCAGTGCGATTAGCTCGCAATGTAGCAATAGTGACGAACCTTGCTCCCGAATTTCGCTGCACAAGATAGTTCTGCTCGCTTACCGAATTGTCAGTCCAAATCAGATCAACGCGCGTAGCCGAGTTGACAGTCGCGGACAATGCCGTGGCCGCATGCAGCGGCATCGCCATCTGAGCATTGATCCGCCTGCCACTAACCGTCTTGCCGGTCAGCGCAGCCACGGGATCCCCATTATTGAGAAGGCGCGTTCGTAATTTAAGATGCGTCAGAGTTGGATCGGCCGCCCAGACAAGCGCCGCCACCCCAGCCACCAGCGGTGCCGCCATGCTGGTACCGTCAATAAAAGCATATTCATTACCCTTATGCGCGGCAACACCTGTATTGGCAGCTGTGATTTTTACATTATCTATGTGGAACCCATCAGCCACCACAGTCGCATCCGTATCAAGGCGAAATCTCACATATCCTGCAGCCAACCCGTCCAGGAAACCCAAATCGCCATCCACCCCCAAAAGCGATGAATTGAGCCAGAGCCCAAACGTGGAACCGCTCATACCAATATTTGGGCCAAGCAAATTAGTCCACGTCAGAGCATCCTTGGATGCTTCCATATAGACAAGATCATTGACATCAGTCGACAAATTTAAATCGAAATTCAGTTGTGCTCCTTGGACACCCGTCAGATTACAGGCAGGGCTTATCGCTCTGTAACTCCGGTTGTTCCGATATGGCAAACCGGGGGTGTCAGTGAGGCTGTATAACGGAGATGAGGACGTTTCAGTTGTTATATTCACTGAATTGGCGATCTTCAATGGATTTAACACATTGGTAATATTCCAAGTCTTACCCACCCATCCCTGCATTGTGCCGACGTCAAAATTCCAATTGCACACAGGCGTGCGCGCGGGTGGAACACTGCTCAGGATATTCATGCCCGGCGCGCCAATATCCACCGAGGTGGCGCCATAGTTCGAGAACGTGGCCAAGGCGTCATTCTGGTCAGTCGCTGCCACAGCAATAATATTGGGCTGGGTATAGGAAGCAGGATACTGGGGAATTACATCGTTGTTGCTTCCGTCATTTCCAGCAGCAGCCACCACCAGAATGCCCGCCGCATTGGCATTGGCGATGGCGGTATCCATCAAGTCTCCTGGCGACCCTCCCGGTCCACCCAGACTCATGTTGATGATTTTGGCGCCATTAAGGCGAGCATAATCAATGGCAGCTACGATATCTGCCGTCGTGCCCGAACCGACGGAGTTCAAAACACGCAAGGGCATGATTCTCGCTCTCCAGCAAGCGCCAACCACGCCAGTTGCATTGTTTCCGGCAGCGCCAATTATGCCGGCCACATGCGTCCCATGCTCGTTGAAGTCCATCGGAGCATTGTCATTTTGAACAAAATCCCATCCCCGCACATCATCCACATAGCCGTTGCCATCGTCGTCAATGCCGTTGTTGGGAATTTCGCCGGCATTCAACCATATCTGGTTGCTCAATTCCGGATGATTGTAATCCACCCCGGTATCGATGACAGCGACAGTGATACCGACGCAATTCGTATTCTCATCCCAAGCGCCAGGAAGGGAGGCATCGGCACCGGCGGTTCCGGCCGGCCAGCCATTCACGACCTGTCCGGTGTTTCTCATGCCCCATTGCTCGCTGAATCTCGGATCATTCGGCAAAGCTGTCGAATGATAAATGTAATTCGGCTGAACTTTCGCCACCCACGTTTGACTCGCCAATGATCGCATAGCGCCAGTAACACTTTGTCCGGGCTTTAGTTTAATCCGCAGAAATGGGGTGGCGCCTTTGTGCACTTGCAAAATATGCATCCCACTCGTTCGGATTCTGTAAGCGGCAAACGAAAGTCCGATACTGGGAGTAACCAACACTTCGTCAGAAACATAACTTGGCTTGTGAACAAGATTGGAAGTGCCCGCCCATGCACAAAAACCTGTCAGCAAAGTAAGCGCCAGCGGCAGTGCGAGCGCCCATGCGAATCGTTTCATTTCTTTTCCCCTGTCGCTCTGATATTGGACTGCATGATTTGATATGACTGGTTTGGTTCGATACCACAAACCCGCCGATCAGCTTGCACGTCAGCAATCACAAGCTGCACTTTCTGCTCCGTACGAACGACGACTAACACGGGAGATACTCTTTTAACCAAACTGAGATCATATTCACGCAACAGAGTCGTGAGCGACGAGTTTGTGAGCATTTTGCACAAGCGAATCACCAGTTCGTGTGGAGCTCTCTCCCCGGAATTGATGGACGGTGCGCGCGCTCGGGCTCTATCGAGCCCACACGACGCAAACAAAAGGGTTAACAGAACCAAGATTACGGGACTGCCACCACCCCTTCTATCCCCAGATTTATTCACCATTACATTCTCATCTCCAACCCAATTACTGAGCCGCAGTCCCAAAGACATTCTTGAATGATGTCAACAAGTTTGAAAGACGAATGATTCAGTGCTTAGTCTCCCATCACCCTCCCTTCAGCACCAGCTCGCCATCCACCAGGCCCGGCCTGTCGGTGGCCAGCAGGCGCGCCTGACCGACGGCGGCGCCATGGCGAGCCAGACGCGCGAGAAACCGGGCCAGCTTCGGCCAGGGCGCATGCCGCAGCCT
>RFGV01000094.1 GCA_003696605.1 Chloroflexota bacterium
AGTGTATCGAGGGCTTGATCGATTGCTTGCTGAACGGCCGTTAGTTCTTCTGGTGCAATTGGGTCAGAGTGAACAAACTGCTCTGTCAGTGCCAACGCCCCTAACGGCACCGATTGTCCCTCCTGAAAGCGATGATCCCGCACAGACGCAATTTGCGCACTTCCACCACCAATATCAAGCACAAAGCCATTGGCCAGCGAGATTTCATTTTGGACCCCAATTGTGGCGTAATAGGCCTCCTCTTCGCCGGAGAGAACACGCAAATTCAGTCCCGTTTCTCGCGCCACCCGCGCCACAAAATCAGGTCCATTCAATGCTTCGCGAACGGCACTGGTTGCTGTGGCAATGATGGATTGCACACCAGAACTGTCACAAAACCGTTTGAACAGGCGGAGAGTGGATAGGGCACGGGTCATGGCTTCTTCACTAAGCCCCCGCGGGGTCATGCCTTGTCGCAAGCGAACCACTTCTCGGATTTCGTCTTCAAGCCGATAAGCGTACCCGCGAATCGTGCCCATGACAATCAGGCGGGCTGTGTTGGAACCAAGATCAATAACGCCAATGCGTTGTAATGGGGTTTTAATCATTGAAGCCCCTGCTCACAAAAGTTTACATAATATTATCAAGTTGATATTTGGACTGGTTCCTTGAAGTCATAAATACCATCTTTTATCTGATATTGGTGGCGACATTGGGCGTTGGAGCAAAGAAGACGGCCGTTTTGCGTATCATCCAGTGGCGAAAGACAGTTGGGACAGGCAAAGAAAGTACCGGAAACGGCCGTACTCCCCTCTCGCGGATGCTCATTCACCACAAACACACTTGGAGACAACTGCCACCAGTTCCCAGTCAATTGCGCCAGACCATCCAGCCACACCAGCCAGGGCGTCGGAACAACTCGCTTCAGCGGATCAAACCGAAAGTGGGAAACCGTCAGCATACGCCCTGGCACAAAACCCGCTGCCACCAACTGCTCCCGAATCCAGCGCGGGTGAAAATCGAAATTCAGCGGCACAAACTCAACCGGCTCTCTTGAAAAAGGAGACCAATCCTGTCGTCGCAGCCAGAACCGTAAAATCGCTTTCAAATTCTGCTTGTTAGCAAACTCCAGCACATAACGCCCCCCCGGCCGAGCAATACGAACCAATTGGCGGAACAACGCCGGCACATCTGCCGCATGGTGCAAGGTACGTACCTGCACAATCGCATCAAACAACCCGGCGACAAAAGGCATCTGATACCAATTACCAGCAACAAACACAAATCGGGGGTCATCACCAAGCCGTGCCCGCGCCTCAGCTAACAAAGAGCGTGAATAGTCGAACAATACGACCTTCTCATACCCTTTGTACTCATCCGCAAGACGGCCGAATCCCGCCCCCACTTCAATTAATGTACGTCCAGTTGGCGGCAACAGACGGCGCAACGCCACCCGCTCCACCAAATCCTCATATTCACGCCCCTGGCCTTCCCAAAAGCGCGTCCGATAATCTGAACCCTCATAATCACAAACAGGTGGTATATCAGTCATGCCACCATCTTACCAGCAAACCAGACAGACGAACAGAGCGAAATTCTTATTGAGGAGAAACACTCTCCACCGTCTCCAACGACCTTGGCGCAGGTGCCCGTCCAAGCACACGGTCAAGCAACTCCTCATTACTGGCAGGCAACCCATTCAGCATCGCATCCAACGGACCAAAAAGCGCTTGCAGCTTATTAAACGGCACGCCCAACTCCGTCTCACTCAGCGGAATTTGTACACCCACAGCCAATTGTACAGGGATGGTCTGATCAACCGGTACATCCAGGCTCAACTGCACAGGCAGCTCCAACCCTTCCGGCAAGGCCAGGAAAACCTCTCCGTTGATAGCCCCACCACCTCCCGGCAAAATAAACTGAGCTGGCACACCATCCAGACGCACTGGTTCGACCACACGCACACTTGTTGTTGTAGAAAGCGGCAAGGTGAAACTGATTGGCATCTCGTCATTCACCTCAATAGTGCGCGAAATCGTTGCCGTACTCATGTCCACAAAACTACTATTCAAACCACCAACAATGGGCTTAGCAATGTCGTTAACAATTGGGATAATAAGCGGCGCGATTAGCAACAAGACAATCAGCAACACCAGATTCATGGCAAACGAGAAAAAAATAGCAAACGTTTTGAACGCCTGCCACGGCTTGCCTTCCCAGACCCACTTCTTGTCCATGATCTACCTCCGGTGAGATTTTCAGTTGACATATTATGTGGATCTTATGGTAACATGGAATAATCAAATATCAAGCATTTACCTGATATTTGTGTAAATTGTTTCCCGTGAAACAATTGCGAACAGTGTCAAACTGGGTAGAATTGCAGGTGCGGGAGAATATGATGACCAATGATGTAGCTATCTTTCTTGATTTAGACAACCTCGTCATCGGCGCCAAACAAGCCAACATCACTTTTGACATTGACTTGATTTTGCAATGTATTAAGGAGCGGACAAACGGCCGTATTGTCCTCCGTCGCTCTTATGGTGATTCACGCCAAAGCCAAAAGGTGCTAGAACAACTGGCCAAAGCTGGTTTCACCACACAATCAACCGTCCGCATCAACAACTTCAGCAAAAATCTGGCTGATATGCAAATTGTTGTGGACACAATGGATACACTTGTAGATGGTCGGCAATATAGCACCTATGTATTAATCACTGGTGACCGAGACTTTACCCCCTTGGTACAAGCACTCCGTAAACGCGGCAAACATGTCATTGGCGTTGGCATCAAACACACCGCCAGTCGCAGCTTCGTTCAGCTTTGTGATGAATACATTTTCTATGAAGACATGTTGCCTACACCCAAATTGGATGACAAAGAAGTCCGTGATATTTTACAAAAATCTCTGGATGAATTACTCAAAAACAGCAAGCGGGTTCGGGCCAGCGTGCTAAAACAGCGCATGATCGAACTTAGTCGAGGTGCGTTCGACAAATCCCAATATGGTAATCAAACTTTCAGTAAATTTTTGGCCAGTTTTCCCGATCTGGTTAAAGTCGTTCAGGAAGGAACAACAACATACGTGGAGCGCATCGGTGAAGAAGAATCTACTCCTTTGCACATTTTATACCGGCGTGGCCTGAAAAAACAACGGTTACGGGTTGTGGCGGCAAAGGAAAGGTATCTCATCTTGCGCACTGCGTTGCAATTGTTAAACCAATCATCTACCTACCATTGGCGGCAACTGGTAGATGACGTGGCCACAACATTGGCAAATCAGTCATATACCATCTCGAAAAATGCCATTAACGCGGTCATGCTGGCAGCGCGTGCCGGGGAAGTAATTCGGGTGATTAAAACTGGCTCGCTCGCTACGGCCGAAGTTCATCTGGAAATCAAGGGGAACAAACTGTTTCAGGAAGCGGTTGTTCGGTGTGATGCGGCTTATTTGCGCGGCATTTTAGATTTGCCAGAACCGTTTAATCTCAAAGAAGCGACGTTGGCTTTGTATGAAGCAGAGAAGTTCGAGCCTTATTTAAAGTCAGTTTTGGAAAATTGGGTACAGCGGTAAATCTGGTTTACATGTATGCGCTGGCGACAACAGTAAATTGTTTCACGGGAAACATTTTATAGCAATTCAGTCACCTCATCTCGATGCCCCAAACCTTTTGTGTTGTCCACAAAAAAGAGTTTATCAGGTGTGAGACGATACCAGTTTACGCGCGCCAATGCTGCCCGAATTTGAGAATTGGTCGAAGTGATGAAAGGATATTTGGCCGTATAGAGAGAAACGGCAGTATCCCTCTCCTCCCCCTGCAACATCACCACCTCTCCCTCCAACTGAATTCCCTGAATCCCCGTCCAATCCCGATAATCCTCCTGAATTGTCGCTGCCACCCGGGGCACAGCCGCCATATTCCGGGCATGACGCGTATGCCCGGCCGAAAGAAAATACAACACAAACCCATCATTCACATAAAAAACGGCCGCAGCCCAAACCCCCAACGGCCCGCAAGTAGCCAAAGTCATCACTTGGTGCGCATGCAAATAAGCCAATACACGCTCCCGCAATTCATCCATCCCGACTCGCTTTCCCTCCCTGCCAGCGCAAAAACAAATCTTGCGGCAATGAAATCTCCAGCAAATCCAACACGCGATTCACAGTCTGATTAATGACATCATCCAAAGTGCGGGGCCGATGATAAAATGCCGGCATCGGCGGCGCAATAATTGCGCCCATCTCTGTCACCTGCACCATAAGCCGCAAATGACCTAAATGGAGCGGTGTTTCCCGGGGAACAATTACCAATCGCCGTCGTTCTTTCAACACCACATCGGCTGCTCGCAACAATAAATTGTCACTAAACGAATAAGCAATTCCGGCCAATGTCTTCATAGAACACGGAATAATAACCATCCCCGTCGTCTGAAACGAACCGGATGAAATCGCAGCCGCAATATCCCTGAACCGATAAGTCACGTCAGCTAATGCCGACACTTGTTCGGCTGTGTAATCTGTTTCCAGCCCAACAGTCGTTGCCGCTGCCTGACTCATTACAAGATGCGTCTCTACATCCTCAACATCACGCAACACTTCCAATAATCGAATGCCGTAAATAACCCCGCTTGCCCCTGAAATACCTATAATTAGCCTTTTCATCTTCGCTCCGTTCTTGTTACTTTTGTATGGCGATTGTATAAGGATGTAGCCAGAAACCAAAAATCAAATTAAAATCACCAAGCCCCCTGTGGGCAAATTTTTAATCGTTGGAAGAAATGAAGTATGGTCAAAACAATTTATATTGCCAACCTGAAAGCAGGTGATTATCTGGAAAATGAGCCTTTTTTGCTGGTAGATGTAGCCAGACGGACTACGCGAGACGGCCGTCCTTACCTCCTCTATACCTTGCGAGACAAAACAGGCCAGATCAATGGCGTATTTTGGGATGTCCCGGAATATATTGACAATTGGGCACAGGCCGGCTTGGGTGTGTTGGTCACAGGCCGAGTCACCAACTACAAAGATGCGCTCCAGATTGCCGCAACGGATTTCCACATTATTCACAATCCGGATCTGACTGAATTCTTGCCCTCCAGCCGTCGCTCCCGTCAAGAAATGTTAGCCGAATTGCACCAGATTGTGTCTGAACTAAACGAACCCTGGCAAAGTCTAGTGTCTCACATTTTGTTACAGGAGCCATTCCTGACTCAGTTTGCCAACGCGCCAGCAGCTCGCAATATGCATCATGCTTTTATTGGCGGGTTACTGGAACATACCTTGAGTATGGCTGCTATTGCCAAAAAATTAGCTGAACATTATCCTTATGTCAACAAAGATTTGTTGCTGGCGGGTGTACTCTTGCATGATATGGGCAAAACGGCCGAATACACCACCGACGGCGCATTCGCCTACACCGAAGACGGACTTCTTGTAGGCCATATCATCCGGGCCATTGCCATGATTGAGCGTGCAGCCGCCCAGCTGGGAACTGTATCAGAGGAAGATTTGCGTCATTTGGTACATCTGGTCGCGTCTCATCACGGAACATTGGAGTGGGGTTCACCTGTTACCCCCAAAACATTGGAAGCCATTTTGTTACACCAGATAGATTTGCTAGACAGCCGGGTGCAAGGCTTTTTTGATCATCTCAAGAATGACACAGGCGGTGAAGACTGGACGGCTCGGTATAGTCCCATGTTTAATACTATGTTGCGTCGTCCTGCCGGGTATGATGAGGGGGAAGAAACGGCCGAATCCTGATTCGTCATCAGGGAAATGGTTCTGTTATGTAAAGTACTCCCAATAACTGCCCATCCGCCGCTGATGCAATGGGCACTTCATGACCATCAGGAAAAATACGGCGCGCAACATCCAGTTCAGATAGCCGCTCTGGCACAAAGACAAAGACGGTTTGTTGTCCGGCTTGTACCTGACCATTGGAAACGGCCGAATCAAGCGGTTCTTCAATGTCCACAATCGTGACATCAGGAGCAAGATACGGCAACGTAGCAAATGACCCATACATCCAGGGCGCACCCACAAAATAAACCACTCTATCAGTAGCCACCTCCTGCAACAACGGCGTGAGTGTTGTTGCGAACTCAGCCCGCGCCCCACCATAAATTCGCTGGGGTGTATAATCGGCAAAATACAATAGCAAGCTATTCACCGCAAACAACAACACCATACCGATGAGAAACGGCCGTTTTCCCCCTTGCCACACCACTCTGGCCAACAATCGGCCCAACTCCCATACCGCCACCGCTACAAAAAAGCAAACCGGAACCGACAGCGACACCAACCGTTGACTCGACGGCGGGCTCTCCGTCAACATACCTCCCAGAATAACACCTGCCCACCACCAGGCCAGCGGTGGCCACCATCGTCTGTCTTGTCCAGGCCACACCCCATACAGTAAAGCCAATCCCATCCCCACCAAAAAAAGTGAACCAAATAACGGATCTAGCAATGGTTGTGGCAATCCGTACCACACAGTCCGATCTGGATAAAAATTAAATGCCAGCGCCGCCCGCTGAAACTGATCTAGCAAAATAGGCAAAACACCCTGTCCGCGAACGCCCATTTCCTGAACCAGCCACCCACTTTGAATAATTCCCACCTGATTTAAGCGGGCATTAAAATCATCTGGAAAACGAAAGGCATACTGGAGCATAGGCGCGGCCGTTATCAAAAACGCACCCGACATCACCCACACACCAAATCCATACTGCCGCCACAGTTGTCGCGGTTGCAAAATAGCCGGCCAAATCAAAACAGCAATCAACACAACCAGCGTAAGGCGTGCCCCAGCATAAAAATAAAAAGCCAACCCAGCCACCACTCCGCTCATTGCCCAATCAAATGCGCGGTTATAATCCATTGCCCGTGCCAGAAAGTATAGGGATAAAGATAAAAAGAAAGCATCCGCAATCTGATTAGACCCAAGGCGAGAAAAATGGATGTGATAATGGTACATAGCCAGCAAAACGGCCGTTATTCCCGCCAACTCCTTACCCCGCAACTGCCTTACCCACAAATAAGTCGTCCACACAGAAGCTGTACCAACCAATGCCCAGGGCAAGCGCAAAGCCAGTATCGTTGGCCCCATCACACCAATCGTCATGCTATTAAAGAAAAAACTCAGCGTAGGCACACCCAACCAACCCGTTATAAACGGATTACGCAACCACCCCCGCAAAACACGCAAAGCCTCCAATCCTTGAGAAGCCTCATCCCCAGCCAGCGTAAAAGGAATATCCCCCAGTCGCCACACTCGCAACCCTAACGCCAAAAGCACCAGAAAAACAGCCAGCCCATCAACCCGATACTTCCATACTTTTTTGTGCTCAGGCACGCCAACTGCCCAAATATACGCGCCAATTGCCAGCAACCAAAGCCCCAACAACGGCCAATAATTCCCCCCCGCAGACATCCGCGGAATTTGCCAGAGCAACCAACCTGTAAATAAACCACTTACCACAAACCCGGTATGCCGAACTTTGAACGTAACCTTCGCAAACGTGAACGATTGTCCAGCAACCTGCTTTGCCACCATTGCTCTCTCCGGCCAGCCCGCCCAGGCAAGAGCCAACGCCGCTATGCCAGCGCTAAACACAGCAGATAGAGGTGGCTTGCTTTCCGGCCAGCCACGCACGGCACGCCAAAACATCCAAACGGCGTAAAGTAAGGTCAAAAGGGCAATGAGTAAAGCCTGCCGGATATACTGGTGGCGTAAATGGGGTGATGACCTGGAAACACCAGAGTGAGCCATATGTGCATTATATCAGAGTAAAAATATGAATATTTGTTCATTATTTCGTTCGATTTCTTGTTGGACAAAATTGATATGTAAACGGCCGTTCCCATGCTACAATCCAGCTTATGGACACTGAAACTCGCAAACTAATTCAGGCAATTCACAATGCCCCGCCCCGTATCGTCTTGGTCACAGCCGGTGCAGGTACACAGGCACTTTCCCATCTATTGGGCGTGGCTGGTGCCAGTCGCACCCTTTTGGAAGCACTGGTTCCATATAGCGAAGCATCTTTTATTGAATTTTTAGAACAGACACCAGCCCAATTTGTCTCGGCCGAAACAGCCCGCTTGCTGGCCGGACGCGCACTGACTCGGGCACGCTGGCTAGAAACGGCCGATCATCCCTCTATTGGTCTTGTCTGCACGGCTACCATCATCACCGATCGGCCCAAACGAGGAGAACATCGAGCACATATCGCCACCTGGAAACCGGAAGAACTGGTATGTTACAGTCTCCATTTACAAAAGGGTGCGCGAGACCGGGCAGGTGAAGAAGATATGGTCAGCCGGGTTATGCTCAATGCACTGGCACGTGCTTACGGGTTATCCCAACAACTACCTTTACCCATCCTCACGGGTGACTCACTGGTAGAAGAGCGGGAGGATTTTAGCAAAATGGCCTTGCAACTGCGGCAAGGAGATCTTTCTTTTTTTGGTGTGCAGGAAAACGGCCGTTTACTCACCAGTTTCCACTCTCTGCCAAAAGCCATTCTGTCTGGTGCGTTCAATCCCCTGCATGATGGCCATCTTTCGCTGGCACACACCGCATCCGAGATATTGGGGCAACCGATAGCATTTGAGCTGGCTGCTGTGAATGTGGACAAACCACCACTGGAAACGGCCGTCATCCTGGACCGAATGGCCCAATTTGCCGGACGCTACTGCATCCTGGCCAGTCGCGCCCCCACCTACCTGGAAAAATCACGCCTGTACCCGGGCACAACTTTTATTGTGGGGTACGACACAGCCGAACGAATTTTACATCCACGCTACTACCACCACAGCTACGACCAGATGCTGGCCGCACTGGCCGAAATACGCGCCCGAAATTGCCGCTTTCTTGTTGCTGGCCGCACCGGCCCAGATGGAACATTTCGCCATCTGGCACACCTGAATATTCCAGATGGCTTCACTGACCTTTTTGCCGGTATTCCCCCAGAACGTTTTCGCCGGGATATCTCTTCTACATGGCTACGCCAAACAGGGCAAAAAGGCAGCCGCTAACGGCCGTTTACCGCTTTTCTATCCGACGAATTGTCTGCCGCAGCTTAATAATACTATCTGGCGGATGATACCCTTTACGCAAGCTGGCATTGGCATAAATCAGGGTACGCGCCCCAACCAGACATCCCGGATTCAGTACAGAGTTACAACCGGTTTGGGCGTCATCCCCCAAAATGGCTCCCAACTTGGTCAGACCCGTGTCATACGTCTCTTCCCCGACAGTAAGCACAATAGACGGCCGTTTCCCCGTCACCGGATCCTTCTCACTCAAAATCCCCAAATTACTCAACTTCGTCCCTGCACCCAGATTCACCCGATGCCCCAACACACTATCCCCCACATAGTTAAAATGAGGCGCATGAGCCCCAGGCAAAAAAAGACTATTCTTCGCCTCACTCGCATGCCCCAAAATACTCCCGGCCAACATCACCACATTCTCCCGCACAAATGCGCCATGCCGTACCACCACACCCGGCCCAATAAATGCCGGTCCATGCACATATGCCCCCGGTTCAATTCGCGCACCCGCCGCAATCAACACCGGCCGGTCACTGATGTATGCCCCCGCCATCACCTCACCCAAAATCAACTGTTCTCCCCCCGTCAGTTGGGCCACAATTTCACCCAGTCGGGGTAACACATCCCACACATACACACAACCAGCAAACAAGGATGCCGTAAATGGTTCACTCAAATCAAAAAAATCAGACGGCCGTAACACCCGCACCTCCTTCTGCACAACCTGCACAATCTGCTAAATACCATTTTCTATAATCGCCGCAATTGCTGGCGTCAACACCACCAACGCATCATGGATCGGCTCCAAAGCCAGCCCAATCAACGCCCACACCGGAAAAAAATCCCACCGAATATACGGATTAATGGCAAATCGTTTACCCGCCGCCACATAATCCCAGGGACAACGGCCGCTTACACGGGCAATCAGCCAGCCGGACAGCCATTCAACCAGCGTAAAACCCAGCGACCAGACCACAGCCCGCCCCAGTACCGGCCAGTTACGAATAAAATCGTGTGCTGGTTCGTACAATATCGCCAACAAACCATAAATGGGAAACATCCACAAATACGTCGTACCGGTCAGTCGCCAGTCACGCCTGGGCAAACTCTCGGTCAGGGCGGTAAAAATAACCTCACCACACCAGCCCCCCAATCCGTATAACACAAACCGAATCCACATTTTCAACTGCCCTCTCTATGTAACAAAAGTTAACAATTTACCTGTGTTTGATGATACAAAGATTTGACCTGACCTAGTATAATCTTTTGTAAAAGAATCTGTTTTGTTTAATAGGTGAGTTCCGGTTAGCAGTTGATTTTACAGGGAGCACGCCATCAACCCAAATGTGAGCTTGTTATGTTAGGTCAAGTCAGCCAGCCAAAGGATGAAGTTCAGCAGGAAATCATTCAGTTGGAAACGACAATAACCACCCTGGAAGCCCATCGGCATATGCTGGGTGATCTGGTGGTAGATACAGCGCTGAATTTGTTGCGGGAACGTTTGGCCACTCTGATTAGCCCCAATGAAGCACCAGATGAGCGGAAACGGGTAACGGTTTTGTTTGCTGATGTGTCTGGCTATACGGCATTGAGTGAGAATCTGGATCCGGAAGATGTAGCCCGGATTATGAATCAGTTGTTTGAAGAGGTAACGGCCGTTATCCACAAATACAATGGCACTGTGGACAAATACAGCGGGGATGCCGTTATGGCGCTTTTTGGGGCACCAATGGCCCTGGAAAACCACGAAGAAATGGCCGTACGCGCCGCGCTGGGGATGCAACAAGTAATAGCCCGCTTTAGCGAACAGCTCCAGAAAGAGCGAGGATTTGCTATTCGCATGCGTATCGGCCTGAATACAGGAGAAGTGCTGGCCGGTCTTGTCGGTGGCTTGAAGACACGCAGCTATACAGTCATGGGCGACACAGTAAACCTGGCTTCTCGCCTGGAACATGCCTGTCCGGTAGGGCGCGTGATGATCAGCGCCGAAACAGCCCGCCCGATTCGGGCTATTTTTGAAATGGAGCCACCCCAACAAATCACAGTCAAGGGCAAAAGTGAACCAGTCACGGTATATCTGGTAGTCGGGGAAAAGAAAAAACGGGAACGGGTGCGCGGAATTGCCGGTCTGTTTGCCCCAATGATTGGCCGGGAAACGGAGTTGTCCCGGTTACAATCTTTTTTTACCAAGGCGGTTACAGAACGGCGTTGGTTAATGTCGGCCGTTATTGGTGAAGCAGGTATTGGCAAGTCACGGCTACAACGGGAGTTCACTGCCTGGATTGCCCATGAATACCCGGAAGCCCGTATTATTGCCAGCCGATGTTATACCCATACCCGAACGACACCGTATCATTTTATTGCCGAGTTGATCAGGGGTTTGTTCCAGATTACACCAGACGCCACCGCAGAAACGGCCGTTGCCCGCCTCACCAACAACCTCCACGCCCTCGCCCCCAACCTCGACAACACCGAATTCAGTTACCAGCTTGGTTCACTGGCCGGCATCCTCGGCCTCACCATCCCCAACGACCCCATGCAAAACCTCACACCCGAACAACGCCGCGACCGTACCTTCCTCTCCCTCGAACGCATCTTCACCGCTGCCGCCCAAATCCCCCTCTGCATTATTGTAGATGACCTGCACTGGGCAGATATCCTCTCCCTCACCTTCCTGGAAAGGCTCATCCCCCTCCTGGAAAAAGAAATCTACACCGACACCCCCATCATGTGGCTATCTCTCAGCCGCCCCGCCGAAACACCCAACGCCCCCCTCGCTCGCGTACTAAACCTGCTCAACCAGCCGCCACACCTCACTCTCCAGCTCACTGCACTCGATACCAGCCAATCCCAGGCGCTTATCGCTGCCCTCATGGACCAGGAAATGCCCTCCGACCTGTTGGAACTGGTCATTAGCCATACCCAGGGAAATCCATTCTTTATGGAAGAAGTGCTCCGTACCCTCATTGAAGAAGGAACTTTGATACGAGACGAAGCCAGCGGACACTGGCAAGTCAAACGGGACATTGCCGACATCCACATCCCAGGCTCCGTCCGTGATGTGCTGGCTGCCCGCCTGGATCGGTTGCCACCAGCAAGCAAGCGCATCACCCAACACGCAGCCATAATCGGCCGTACCTTCTGGCAACGACTCCTGGCCCGCATCACCCAGGCCGACACCATCGAATCCCACCTTCTCCTCCTCGAAATCCGTCAACTCGCCGAACGACTCGGCCAATCCCAAATAGCCGAAGACTGGGAATGGGTATTCCACCACGTCCTCATCCAGGAAGTTGCCTACGCCTCCGTCCCCAAAGCCACCCGCCGCCAAATCCACCAACGCGTCGCCCAAATCCTCGAAGAACAACTCACCGACCAAACCGGCTTTCTCATCCCGCTCATCGCTTTCCACTACGAACAAGGCGGACTCACCACCAAAGCCATTGAATACCTGCAAAAGGCTGGTGAACAAGCCGCTGCCCAATTCGCCAACGAAGATGCCGCCTCCTATTTCGGCCGTGCGCTCATCCTGCTCGAAACCGAAATCGGCAACAACCCACCCACGCCCCAACAACAGGCACAAATGTGGGACCTCCTGCTGGGGCGTGTCAACGCCTGGCACCTGAGCGGTAACCGGGAAGCCCAGTTCGCCGACCTGGAACGGCTGCAAAACCTGGCCCACACTCTTGGCGATCCAGTACGCCAGGCCACCACATTCCTGCGCCTGGCCGACTACTACGAAGTCACCAGCAATTACCCCCAAGTGGTAGCCGCCGCCCATCAGGCTGCCCAACTGGCCACTGCCGCCCACCGCCCCGACCTGAAAATTCAGAGCCTCAATACCCACGCACTCGGCCTTATCCGACAGGGGCAGTTTCAGGAAGCACTGGCCCTGTTACAAACTGCCCGCGACCTGTCCCAACAACACCATGACATTTCTGGACAGACCATTGCCCACCATTACACGGGGCTGGTCAACTATTTCTCCGGCGATCACCCTGCGGCCAAAGAAAGCTTTGAACAGGCGCTGGCACTCGCCCGCCAGCACCACGATTTGCCCCGGCAAACAGCCGCCCTGACCAACCTGGTTGGGGTCTATTTTGGTCTGGGAGAACTCGCTCAGGCCCGCCGCAGTGGCGAAGCCGCCCTGACATTGGCCCGCGCCATCGGTGACCGTTTCAAGGAAGCGACCATTCTGAACAATCTGGGAGGAATCTACCACGCACTCGGCAATTTGCGTCAGGCTTATGAATACCATCTGGCCGCTTTCAAGCTGGCCCAGGCGCTTCAGGATCGGCGGGGGGAATCAGTAGCTGCCACCAATCTGGGGTATGTCCTGAGCGATCTGGAACGATACAAAGAAGCCGCACAATATGCCCTCCATGCCTTGCAAATAGACAAAAAAATAGGTGACCGGGTTGGTCAGGGATACAGTCTGACGTCCCTGGCCATTGCCCTGGAAGGGCAAAACCAACTGGATGAAGCCCGGGAACATCACGAAGCGGCGCTGGCTATCCGGCGGGAATTGGGCCAGCAGGCCGCCAGCATGGACAATCTGGCCGGTCTGGCCCGTATCGC
>RFGV01000095.1 GCA_003696605.1 Chloroflexota bacterium
GTTTGGGGGATTGTTGGTTGTGTGCAGGCAGTGACAAGCCAGAGGAGAGTGGAGAGAAAAACGGCCGTTTTCCCTCTTTGTATCAATCGCTTTCTCATATGTATTATGGCAATGGCCAGATAATAAATCCTTCGTAAGCTGTGGCTTTCCCCACTACTTCATCCCCAACAAAGAACGCTGTAGCAACGGCAATATCACCTGCGTCCAATCTGTCAGTCAGGTCTAGCACTGCCACAAACTCATCATTGACAAACACAAACCCTTGTGCATCTAATACAATTAGCAACAACTTGTTTGCCCCGCCAGCAGACAGATCCAGATTGTCCAATGGGCCATTGTCCACGAAGAAATCATCACCATCAAACCGATCAATCAAGTTCCAGGTTTGTTCAGAGTCTATAATCAACCAGTATTGATCTGCCACTCCCAAATCGCGGAAGGCAAATCCTGCATCCCAAATACCCTCGTCTGTGCTATACGGGTTATAAAAGAGGGCTTCAACCATAAAGTTTTTCAGCGCCACACCTGCGTATTCGGTTTTGATTGTATCATCGCCGGTATGAGCCAGTTCTCCCGACAGGGGGCCAATTTCTGGTTCGAGTGCCCAAACGGTGAAGTCATCATATGCTGTGGCTGCGCCGGGAATTTCACTGTTATTGTAGAAACCGGTAGCGACGGCAATGTCGCCAATGCCAGGCCGGTCTGAAAGATCGAGTTGGCTGACAAAACGGCCGTTTAGCCAGAAAAACCCACGTGTTCCTTGAGCAATGAGGATAATTTCATTGTCTGCCCCTTCATTGGCCAGCAAAATATCGCTGACATCCCCTTCTTGTACAATATGGTCTTCTCCATCAAAGCGGTTGTTTAGATTCCATAACCCGTTGGCGCGTATCACCAACCGATATTCGTTGTCTGGCCCATCTTGTCGGAAGAAATAACCAAAGTCCCAGTTTCCAGAGGTGATGTCAAATGGCACAAAGAAGTGGGTGATGACCATAAAATCAGCCAGGTTTAGATCTTCGCCAACGCTTTCGATGAAATCGTCGTTGTCATGGAGTAGTTCACCACTTACAGGACCAAGCAAGGGAGGAAAGGTAAATGTATCAGGTGGTGGTTCAAATGAGCCTGCTTCGGCGTCACGGGTGGCCGCCAGACTTTCGCGGGTGGCCAGAACGGCCGTTGCCGTCAGGTCAGCTTGTGGTGATGGGGGAAGGAGGGTGGGAGAGGAAACGGCCGTATTCGTTGGCAAAACCGTAGGCGTTGGCAATGGCGTTTCAGTGGGTTCTGCCGGTGCGGCAGCAATCATTTCTGTTGTGACTGTTGGTGCTTCTGTCGGGGTGGTAAACGGGGAAATAGTAGGTGTCGTTTCGCCCGACAACAGAGATTCATCCACTTGTGTGACCAGCCAAACAGTTAAACCCGTCAGTCCAAAACAGCCTAAACATGCCACAACAATCAGGCCAATAGCCCAGGCAGGCAGTCGTTGCCACAAGCCGGACAAACCAGAACTGACAGGCGGCGCTTCTGTTGGTATTTGTGGTGTTTGTGGTATTTCGGCGGGTGGTGGACTCTCAACGGCCGTTTCCACTGGTGCAGAAGCATCTTCCGCCTCTCGCCGGGCGATCTCTGCGGCCACATCGGCCGTTTCCAGCTTCACATTTTTCTGCGTAACGGCCGTTAACCGGTTCGCCAAATCCGAAGCCGTCGGAAAACGCTGTTCCCGCTCCTTAGCCATCGCCTTTGCAATCACATCTTCACATGCCGGCGGCAAATCTGGCCGCACTTCCCGAATATTCGGAATCGGATCCAGCACATGCTTCATCATCACTTTGGCTGGCGTATCCGCCTCATAAGGCAATTGCCCCGTAAGCATCTGAAACAAAATAATACCCAGCGCATAAATATCACTACGACCATCCAGCTCCTTATCCCCATACACCTGTTCCGGACTCATATACATTGGCGTTCCCACCAGACTGCCACTGGCCGTCAACGCCTGACTGGATGAAGCCACATGCACAATACCAAAATCCGCCAGGTAAGCATCACCATACTGGTCAAACAAAATATTACTCGGCTTCAAATCGCGGTGAATAATCCCCTGGCTATGAGCACGATCCAGAGCACTCCCCAACCGCTGCAAAATACGGGCTGCTTCTTCAATGGGAATCGGCCCTTCCCGCAATCGGTCTGCCAGTGAGCCACCCGGCATATAACGCATAACCAAATAAGGCTGACCATCTTCCTCGCCAAAGTCATACACAGGCACAATAGCCGGGTGTTCCAATGCGGCAATAATTTTTGCTTCCCGATTAAAACGAGCGCGGAACTCTGGTTCGTGCAAAAATTCGCGTGGCAAAACCTTGATAGCCACTGTCCGCTCAAAGCGGGGATCATACGCCTTGTACACAGTAGCCATGCCCCCACGCCCCAATTCAGATTCAATAACATAACGGCCGATTTTTTCCGGAATCATATGCCTACACCTTTACTTTGCTCAAGCACACATTATTTATTCTCGTGAGGATGGCTTGCCATATACATGTCGGGTTACAACACGGGCTGCTTCTTCCTGAGAAACTCGAAATTCCCGCTCCTGAGTACACCGCACAATAAAACTCACCGCCTCTTCCGGAGAATCTGTTACTAGCATCAAATCCAGGTCTGGTGCAGAAATTTTACCTTGTGCCAACATCGTCTTTCTTAGCCACTCGAGCAGTCCTTGCCAGTAAGCCGTATCAAACAAAACAACAGGAAAACTTTGGACCTTGCCTGTTTGAATAAGCGTCAACGCTTCAAACAACTCATCCATTGTGCCAAACCCGCCAGGAAAAATCACAAAACCCTGAGCATATTTCACCAACATTGTTTTACGCACAAAGAAGTAGCGAAAATCAATTGCCAAATCAACATATGGATTAACATGTTGTTCAAATGGCAGTTCAATATTCAGACCAATAGACTGCACACCTGCCATTTTTGCCCCCTTGTTAGCTGCCTCCATAATGCCTGGCCCCCCACCTGTAATAATATTGAAGCCCGCTTCACCTAATTTTTGGGCCACTTCTACTGCTGCCTGATATTGTGGATGGTCTGGCTTGGTGCGGGCAGAGCCAAAAATGGTAATGGCTGCGCCCAGGTCAGCTAATGCATCGAAGCCTTCTACGAATTCGCCCATAATACGCATGACACGCCAGGTATCGGTTTGGTTGAAGGGGACGGCTTCTACAACCGGTACAGTGAGCAATTTTTCATCTTCGGTTTGTTTGCCGGTTCGCGCAGCGCGATTCAAACGAAGATGATCAATGTCGGATGGTGTGTTTTTGGTGGTCATGGTTTGGATTGCTCCTTATTTTGCATTTTATTGATTGTGTGGGTTTGGCGCTGATTCGGTGGGTCGGTGTTTGATAACGACCAGGGTAATGTCATCTGCTTGTGGTGTGTCAGCAGCGTGTTGTCGAACGGCCGTCATAATGGCCTGGATGATCTCTGTGGCTGGTTGTTTTTGGACAGATTGTACCGTGTTTTGCAGACGAAACAGACCAAACTCATCATAGTTTGCGTTGACGGCTTCAGTGACACCATCAGTATACAATATTAATGTGTCATTTGGATGAAGGCAGAGGGTCTTTTGCGTAATTTTTACATCTGGTAACACCCCCAATGCCATGCCTGTTCCTTTGAGCAGTTCGACATGGCCATTCTGGCGCAACAGCAAGGGGGGATTGTGCCCGGCGTTGGCATAAGTGAGGGTGGCTGTGTGAGGGTCCCAAATGGCGTACACTAGTGTTACGAAGAGGTCTGATTGGGCGTCCTGATCAATGATTTGGTTGGCGCGGGTGAGGACTTCGGCCGGATTTTGGCGGCTGAATGCGACGGCACGCAAGATGGTGCGACTGAGAGCCATGAAAAGGGCAGCAGGGACGCCTTTGTCGGCAACGTCGGCAACGACGATGCCCCATTTGCCGTCGGGAAGGGGGAGGAAGTCGTAAAAGTCGCCGCCGACCTGGCGGGCTGCTTGCCAGTAGCTGGCGATTTCGAGGTGGGGGATGTGGGGGCTGCCGGGTGGAATGAGGCTGGCCTGGATTTCTTGGGCGACGTGTAGTTCTTGTTCCAGGCGGTCGCGTTCGGCGGCTTCCTGGTAGAGTTGGTGGTTGACAACGGCCGTTGCTGCCTGATGGGCAATTCCATTGAGGATGTGCAGGCGGCGATTACTGAATGTGCGGCCGTTTTCACTGTTGCTCCCTACCAGCATGACACCTACCAGTTGGCCACGGGCATTGAGCGGGAAGGCGTGGACGACGGCCGTTCCCATCACTTTTTGCAACCAGGGTGTTAGTTCGATGGCATAGTAGGCAGCATTGGGAGTAAGAAAATCACCACTTTGCGGGGTGATTTTCAGGAATTCATCCTGTGATATAGTCAGACTTTCTATCAGCCCTTGCCCCATGGCCGAAAGTCCGTAACCCGAACCGGCACGGAAATGCTGTTTTTCTGCATCCCAAATGAGAATAAGGGCAGATTCTACACCAACGAGCATGGGGACAAGACGAATCAGAGTATCCAGTATTTCGTTCAGGTCTATCAGGCTGTTTACGGCTTCGGCTGTTTGTAACAATACGGTGTTTACCCAGGCTTCTTCTTGCTGTGCCAGCCGCAAGCGGGCGCGTTCGATGGCATATCCGGCTTGCTGGAGGATGTTTTGTAATAGCTCAAGCCGACGTTCTAATGTTTGGGAATTGGCAGAAACGGCCGTTTCCTCCAGCGGTTCTGTCACAATAATTCCCAATATCTCATCTTTGGAAATAATCGGCCACAAACGCCACTGCGGGAGTAAATCTTCACCAGCGGTTTGCAAGTTTACTGTCCACGGGGGAGGCTGAGTGGTGGTAAGAGGCAGGTGGCTTACATGGACAGCGTCCAGTGGATGCCAGTCACCAATTGCCAGATGGGACTGATGGAACGCCTCCGCCAACTCCTGATCTGCGCCGTATAGTGCTGCACTCCGATAAACGGCCGTTTCCTCATCCCACACCAGCAGCGCACAAAACGACACCCCCACCAGCATCGGCGTCAGACGAACCAGCGTGGTGGCAATAATATCCAAATCGTCCGTATGACCAACCGCTTCCGCCACTTGCAACTGCGCAGTTGTAATCCACGCCTGTTCTCGTTGTCGTGCTAACTGACGTGCCTTGTCAATGGCAATAGCAATTTCTGCGCCCAACGCTTCTAGCACCAGCTTCTCTGTTGCCCCAAAAACACCCAGCTTGGGGCTTTGTACATCCAGCACCCCCAACACTTCCTCATCTACCATCAGCGGAATAACAATTTCCGCCTGCGCTGGCAATTTAAGCGCCACACCTTGAGCTTCCACCTGTTCCACAAAACGGGGATCTTTGGTCGTGTTGTTACAGACAATCGTTTCTCTTTGGGAAACGGCCGAACCAATCAACCCCTGTCCCGGCTGCAACCGAAGCTGATGCTCCATCAAGTCTGGACGTGTACTGGCCCGGATAACCACTTCTCCCGTTATCTCATCCACAGCAAAAATATTAACCGGATGAAAACCAAACGTTTCCCGCGTGAGCCAGACCGCTTGTGTAAAAATACCTTCAAGATCTTGCTGACCATTCACCTGACGACCAATTTGCCCGACCAATTGCAACTGAGCTGCCCGTTTTTGTGCCTGCTCAAAAGTGCGCGTATGAGCAATAGCTGCTGCTGCCTGATTAGCCAAAATGGTCAGGCGGCGCAAATCCTCTTCCGAAAAATGACGCGGTTGTCGGCTTTGTGCGGCCATAATGCCAATAACATCCTCCCCACTGAGAAGCGGAATAAAAATAGCCGAGCGGGGGGGTGTGTCACTGACATAACGTGGCCTGGCCGGCAACGTATTCATCTCTCGTTCGAAATCATGAACCAGCAGCGGCTGTCGGGATTGGCGTACCCACCCAACAATCCCGCTGTTTTGACGCAAGTCAAATGTTTGTGGTGTCTCCCGTTCTTCCCCTTCGATGCGCCAGAAGAGAATTTCATACAGGCTGTCTTCAAAAAGACCGATTTGGAATGTGCGGTTGTCAATGACTTTGCCGGCTTCATCGGCTATCAGGCGACAAAGCTGCATCAGGTCAAGCTCGGCCGAAACAATGGCACGACCAGCGGCACTAAGTGCTTCCAGTTCACTGACACGGCGCAGTAATGCCTGGCGCGAGCGATAACGACGCCGCAAAACAAGTGCGGCCATGATAAGTGTAACAAGCAGGACAATAATAGATGCTGTTTGGGAGGTGGCGAACTGAATGCCCATAGCTAATTGCCAATGCGGATTTGTCAGGAATTGTCAGGTAATTGATTGCAATCAGTGATAATTTGGAATACTTTGTCGAATCCCACCATGGAAAATGTGTTCATCAGGCGCGAATTTAGGCCGCATAAAATGAGATTGCCCTGATTTTCGCGTACTTTGCGCCATGCACTAACCAGACACCGTAAGCCCCCGCTGTTGATGTAGGTGGTTTGGCTGAGATCGACGATAAGGTGATAGTGCCCGGCTTCGATGTGTTCGTTGAGGATGGTGTTGAGTTGGGGGGTCAGTTCGTGGTCTAGCCGGCCAGCGACGCGAATGAGCCATTGTTGCTCTGAGTGTTGTTCTTGCTGAATGTTCATGAGGTGTTGCTCCCTTTGGCAGACGGCCGTTTCTTGATGAGGGTGAGGGTATTACCGTTGGGAGAAAATTGGTAATGAACGCTGTCCATGAGGCTACGGATGAAATGGAGGCCCAGACCGCCAGTTTTAAGATTTTTGATGTTGGCGGCTGTGTTGGTGTCGTCAAATTCAGGTGGGGGGGGGACTTCATCGGGGTCAAAGGCACGGCCGTTGTCGTGAATGGTTATCACAAATGCATCGGGCACGATTTCCCAAGAGACAGTAATAGTCCCTTTGCCTTCGCCCTGGTAGCCATGTTCAATGATGTTGGTGCAGGCTTCATCGCAAGCCAGCTCTACATGGAATAGGGCTGTTTCATCCAGCCCGGCTTCTTTTGCGCCATCCATGACAAACTGACAGAGCTGCCTGATTTCTCGATATTGTCCAGGTACAGTTAATGAATGTTTTGTGGGCATCAATCAGGATTATAGAACATATATGCATAATAGAACAGGTGGCGTTTGAAAATTTGCCACCTGTTTACACTTTTGTGGTGTTGGAAAGACCAAAGAATTTTCTCCAATAGTGTCTCTAAATGTGGATACCTGAGTTATGTTAGAGATTATGGTGTGGAGAAATTTGGTTTAAAAGCTGCCAACAGCACTTACTGTATCTTCATAAATTGGGAAGAGAGAATCCAGACCGGCCAGAGAAAGCACTTCTTGTACCCGATCAGATGGCCGGGCAATGCGTACACCACCACCACGCTTGGAGCAATCGCGCAAGGCGGCCACAATAGCTCTTAATCCGGCACTGGAGATGTAGTTTACATCTGCCATGTCTAAAACCAGATTGAAACGGCCGTTTTGCAAGGAATTATTCAGAGCATCTTCCAATTCAGTCACATTACTACTATCTATTCGCCCTGATACCGTAATTAAATCCACTCGTTTTAAGGATTCTACGGAGATGTTCAACAAAGACTCAGACATTTTTTCCTCCCATCGCTTTCAAAGAACAACGACTTGTATTATACCACAGCGTGTAAAGAACCAAGATGAATTGGGGGTGATAAAAAGCAAAGAACAGGTATTATTAAGTTAGGCAATCTTCGAGTCATCTGTGGCTTGCTTGTTACTGAACACAAGAAGTCTTTCCATTCCACAAAAAGGAAGCCCTTTTTATGCTAAAATCTTCTCATGGCAGAGGAAAGGCACAAAAATGTATTGTTTGCAGTGATGACGCCGTTGGGGTTTCGTGTACGCGTCACCAAGGCTTACTGGCGGATCATTACCGAGATCAAGCATCCCGTTATGCGAGGGCGTGAAGAGGATGTCAAGGAGACCTTGCGAAGCCCTACCGAGATACGGGTGAGCAAGAAAGATCCCCACGTGTATCTTTTCTACAAGCCTGAGCGTTTGAGGCGTTGGGTTTGTGTAGTGGCCAAACGATTGAACGGAGAAGGGTTCTTGATTACCACCTATCCGACAGATGCGATAAAGGAAGGTAGACGAGTATGGCCGAGGTAAAAGTGTTTTTTGACAGGGAAGGGAATACTTTAACGGTATGGTTTGGTAACCCGGAAGATGAATATGTGTGCGAGGAGACGGGGGAAGAGATTATCTTGATAAAAAACAAAGCCGGTGAAGTGATTGGGTTTGAGAAACTGAATTTCGCTGGAGCGGATGCGGAGCAAGTGAGGGTAGCGTTCGAGACGGTGGCAGCATAAGGAGCACAGAGCCGGTAGGGTGGTACGGGTTGCACGGCTTCTTGGCTCGCGGGTAGGCTGTTGAAATTTGGTTTTGAGGCATGGCAATCCAGTCGAATGTGGGTGGCATTTTGGACGAAAATCATGCGCTCACAATGGCCATAGGACGGTGATGTCGCGCCGCTGATGCAATCGTTATGCAGATAATGACACATGCGTTGAAAGAAAAAGCATACGCACTTGGTTTTTCTCATGTAGGCATAATACCCGCCCGGCCAGGACGACGACTGGATGCTTACTTGCGTTGGACCGAAGCCGAAATGCACGGTCTGATGGGGTATATGGCGCGTCCGGATCGAATTGCACGTCGTCGTGACTTGAATGTCATTTTGCCGGGGGTGCGTTCGTTGGTGTGTGTGGCGCTTAATTATTTTACATTTCGAGTGCCAGAAGAGATTGCCAATGATCCGTCGCGGGGACGTATTTCTAATTATGCGTGGGGTGTCGATTATCATGAGCTGATGACGCCCCGCCTGAAGGCGTTGGCGGAGTGGCTCCAGGAGGCATTGCAGCCGGAAGCTGTGGCGTATAAAGTGTATGTGGACACGGGGGCGATTTTGGAGCGAGATCATGCGGAAACGGCCGGTTTGGGGTTTACTGGCAAGAATACGATGCTGATTCATCCGCGTCAGGGATCGTGGCTGTTTTTGGGGGAGATGTTGACAACGGCCGTTCTTGACTATGACACCCCAGCGCCGATGCCCTCTTGTGGGCGTTGTCACCGGTGTCTTGATGCTTGCCCTACTCAGGCATTTCCGCAACCATATGTATTGGATGCGCGTCGTTGTATTTCGTACTTGACGATTGAGCTAAAAGGCTGGATTCCACGTGAATTACGGCCGTTAATGGGCAACTGGGTATATGGTTGTGATATCTGCCAGGATGTTTGTCCGTTTAATCGCTTTGCCCGGCCTACAGATGAACCCGATTTTTATCCGCCACAGCCGACAAACTGGGATGATGTTGCACCCCCGTTGCTGGATTTGCTGGCGTTGGATGAGGCGGGTTTTCAGGCGCGGTTTGCGCACAGTCCGGTGTGGCGTATTCGGCGCTGGCGGTTGGTGCGGAACGCGTGTGTGGCGGCAGGGAATTGGGGGAGTGAAACGGCCGTTCCTGCCCTCAGTCACCTTTTGTCCGATCCCCATCCGATAGTACGAGGTCATGCTGCCTGGGCTTTGGCCCAAATCGGTACGCCAGCGGCCAAAGAGGCCATCCGGCAAGCGCGCCGCCATGAAACAGACCCCGACGTATTAGCCGAGATGTCAACCTGATTACCTCAATTTATTGGGCGGAGAGGGCAGGCCAGAGGGTCTCATACAAGGTTGCCCATTCGGCCAGAGAAAGCGTCTCGGCGCGGCGGCGGGCATCTATGCCGGCTTTGTCAAGAATGGCCGTCAATTGCTTTTTGTTTAGTCCCAGCGCTTGTAGATTGTTGCGGAGTTGTTTGCGCTTTTGGCTAAATCCGGCGCGCACAAGGCGCATGAAGGCACGCTCGTTTTGAATATTTGGAAACGGCCGTTTTGTCAGATCAATACGCACAATTGCCGAATCTACATCTGGTCGTGGCCAAAACGCACCCGCCTTGATAATGCCGGCAATTTCCGCCTGCCCATAAAATTGTACGCTCACAGCCAAAAGGCTCATTTGAGGCGGAACGGCCGTAATACGCTCAGCCACTTCCTTTTGCACAGTCAATACCATCATCGTCGGTTTGTGCGTACCATCCAGTAAATGGCGCAAAATCGCACCTGTAATGTAATATGGCACATTCGCTACGACTTTATAAGGCCCATCAAAAAGGCGGGAAGGATCTTGCTCCAGAATATCCCCATGTATCAACCGCACATTATTCAGATCGGCCAATTCAGCTTGCAAAATAGGCAAAAGCCGGTCGTCTAACTCTACAGCCACCACAGAAACGGCCGTTTGTGCCAGATGGCGCGTTAAAGTCCCCACCCCAGGTCCAATTTCCAACACCCGGTCAGCGGGCTGCAAATCGGCCGTGGCCGCTATTCGCGCCAGAATATTCTCGTCCGAAAGAAAATTCTGACCCAAACTCTTTTTAGGCATCAAGCCATATCGTTCCAGCAACTGTTTAGGGTGCATATCAAGGCAAAACTGTGGGCAACAAATAGTTAATATCTTCTGGTGGTGGTACCGGCGTCAGATAATACACATCCACATAACCAGACCACGACACAAACTCATCCTCATCATATCCCAGGTCAATCCAGCGACCACGTACACCACCGCCTGTATCCCCTACAAACCCAATGCCATAACCCGGAACATACACATACGACCGGAACGGCACAATACTGCGATCGACAGCCACTACCCCTGTTCCAGCCGGCACACCGCTAGCCGTAATGCCATATCCTGGCTCTCCTGGCTCCTTGCCAGAGCTGGCCGCTGTATAGGATGTTACCCGCATACGCACCACGCGCCAATATTCAACAGGTCCTTCTGGTGTTTGCATGGTGCGGATAACAATTTTTGTGCCATAACCAATGACTTCATTAACCGGCTCACGAGCGACCCATTCGCCATCTACGGTACGGCTGACTTCGACACCATTTTCGTAGCGCACACGAATACGCCGCCGCCGAATACCCGGCACACCATAGCTCAATACGGCACGTTGATCTATCTCCAGTTCGTCAGTTGCCTGCCAGAGAGTCTGGTAAGGGATGGGTTCATCTTCGGTGAGGAATTCTTCAGTAACACGAATAACTTCGATGGTATCCCCGGGACGAATTGTTGTTTCTGGGCCGGGACGTGTGTAATCTGCTCCTATGAGGCCAATTCCGGCTTCGGCGATGATGTCGAGAGGGTTGGTTTTGTGGGTGCGTATTTGCAAAATACGGCCGTCTGCAACCAGAGTAACTGGAAATGAACGGGTGATTTGTATGTGCAACCCCGCAGAGAGGGGGGTGTCAGGTGGTGGATCAATGTTGTCAGCAGCGTAGAGGGTGATCCCCGCTTCATTTAGGGCTGCGCCAACTGTGGGGGCAGTTGTATGCAGAATTTGTTGTTGGTTGCCTTCCTGGATGGTAATGGTGTAAGAACGGCCGTTATTCCCCTCAATCTGTCCTGCTAGCGGCGTACTGGTTGCGGATACCGTTGGCACCAATTCATCACTAACCGGCTCACCACTCCCCGCTTCATTTGTAACCCACACCCCCGCCACCAGGCTAATCAGCCCAGCCAGAAACAACAAGACAATCACACCTCGTTTCAAAAACAAAAAACGCCAGTTCATGCTTCCATTACCAAAAGCCATTTCCATTCATTCACAAATTGAGCCTCAAGTTTACCCGGTGTCATTTGGTCAACAGGCACAAAAAAAGATGTGTCCATGGAACCGATGACCACCAGGTGATCCTGGGCACCCGAAAGAGACGCCTTAGCGCTGCTTCCTTCCGGACCTGACGCGGTTCGGCGGCTTTCGCTGCCAGGGACCCAGTCGTCACCGGTCTCATGGACACATCATGCCATAATTATCAATGAACACCCAATAATTGGCAACCCCAAAACAGGTCAGTACAAGACCCTACCAACGTTATTCCCGCATCAATTCCATACACCCAGCACTTCTGGGCCACGATCCAGCTCCCACGGGTAGATAATATATGCATCTGTAACTGCTGCATAATAAGTAGGAGTAAGCCCTGGGTAAAGAGACGTGGTGGGTTTGTAGTGTAAAACACAGGTTTCTGGTTTGCCACCTGCGGCATCAATTCGATTGGCCACTGTCACAATGTTTCGCCCTTTTGTCCACACATCATCTACTACCAGAATTCGTCGCCCTTCGAGTAGCTCATCGTCTGGGAACTGGATGAATTCTGGGATGGCGTATTTTTCCTGGCCTGGGGTGCGTAAGCCAGGAAAGTCTGCCGGAAAGCGAACAGCGGCTGTAAGAATGTATGTGATGTTGAGAGCCTCGGCCAGCATACCACCCGGAATAATGCCACCACGGGTGATAATGACCATTGAATCGAAACGGCCGTGTATTTGCGGAACTAGGTAATCTATCAATTTATCTACATCAGACCAGGTCAATACTTCGCGACGCATTGATTGCTCCTCATGCAAAAATAAAGAAAGGCATACGTACGCGTACGCCTCAAGTAGCAATCCTACCACTTGTCAGGGTAAGGTGTCAACCTGTTTACGCCTGGATGGAAAATTTTGGACTGCGTATCTGAATTGTTAATTGGGATTGGGAAAGACAGATTTAAATCTGTTGTCTATTTTACACACTATCTGTATCGTGACTAGAAGATTTTACCTCATAATTCGATTAATATGAAATCAGATGTTGAGAAGACCGAACAAAATGATTGAAGAATGATCAGGGACAGGGACACAGCCTGGACGGAGAGCGGTCAAAAGGTCAGTGAACCCGCCTGATGAAGAGTAGAACAAGCAGGGTCTTCTCTTGTAAATAATAACAGCCCGGGTTTTATGCCTGGGCTGTTTTGTCTGTAGTTTGGCTTTTTTTGAAAAAGGAAGTGCACTCGTTTAATGTTGGTTTCAAAACGCCAAAGTCCAGGTGTTTGCTCTCCTTACAGTTCTACCGCCCAACGACGGCGTCAGCAGCACAGCGTCGCCGTCCTTTCACCACCGCTGGCGCATGATTTTCGCCCAAAAACCGCTGACGTTGGCGCGCGGCGAGGCCGCATCCGCTGCAACCGGTGTTAGGCCGCCACCTACCATGCCAACTCTTATTACCGTATTAAGCGTACTCGTACACAGGAACTTGAATTACCCGCTTCGGCTTACTTCGTTGCCGCACCATCTTCTGTAGATGTTCCACGGTATCAGGCGA
>RFGV01000096.1 GCA_003696605.1 Chloroflexota bacterium
ACCGTGGACATGATGCAGTTGACGGATGAGGATTTTCTGGATGTGGTCGATGGCGTGGTGACGGCCAGCGAGTTTATCGATATGACCGACGGCGCCCAGGTGGTCTTTATCTAAACCGTTCTTTCGTCTGGGCGAATCCTCCCCGTGTGTCCAGATTGCCAAAAATTCTGGACATACCCTTTCGTCAGTAGTAGATAATTTTTGTTTCGTAATTCTTTCCGGAGAGGTCGGGTTATTGCCCGGCCTCTCTATTTATTCTCCCCCGTTGTTTGTGACGGCACCTCGCTGTTTAATAGTGATAGATGTCACGTATTTTAGTGATTTTTGTCACTGGTTACGTAAAAATTCCTATGATACATTACAGGTATCAACATATTCGCTTATCCGGATATGTTGAAATGTGAGGGCGTAATATGGAGCATCCCCAATCCCAAGAATTATTGTCAATGCATGCCAACCTGTGCCAGGCCATTGCAGACCCAACCCGCATTGCGTTGCTGTACGAGTTGGGCGACGGGCCAAAGCACGTCAGCCAGTTGCTGGAAACGTTAGACCTGCCCCAGGCTACCGTTTCGCGACATCTGAAGGTACTGCGCGAGCGGTCGCTGGTCAAGACACAGCGAGATGGTCCTTTTGTTTATTATGAACTGGCCGACCGGCGGATACTGGATGCCTTAAATATTATGCGCGCTATCCATACCGATATTTTATCCCGGCATCATCAATTGATACAGAGCACAGAAGAATAGATAGCAACAAAGTTTTTTTCAGTTTTTTACCAATATTAGGGGGAATTGATTTTCCCCCACCTTTTCTTTGAGGCTACGGTACTAGCCTCTGATAAGCGTGACGAGCGAGGTGCTATGAACAATTCAAAATATGTCTGGCTGCTTGGCCTGGTTGTCACCCTGGCTATCATTATTACGCCGATTATCCTCTTTGTTCCCGATAAAGCGCCCAAGCGAGACGACCCCTGGGCACATGTCCCCCCGGCAAAGGTTCATACCGACCATACACCTCTGATGCAAGGCCCTTATGAAACCGGCTCAGATGTGACCAAAGCCTGTCTGGACTGCCACCCCACAGCCGTTCAGGAAGTGATGCAAACCACCCACTGGACGTGGGAAAGCGAGCCGGTGTACGACCCCGACCATGGTAAATATGTTACTCTGGGCAAAAAGAACGCTATCAACAACTTCTGCATCAGTATCGAGAGTAACTGGCCGGCCTGTACCGCCTGCCACACCGGTTATGGCTGGACTGACGAGTCGTTCGATTTTTCCAACGAGGAAAATGTTGACTGCCTGGTATGCCACGACAACAGCGGGACCTACAAAAAGTCCAAAGGCGGCTACCCTGCCGATGACGTGGACCTGGTTGCCGTGGCCCAGAGCGTTGCCAGCCCCACCCGTGAAAACTGCGGCGGGTGTCACTTTAAGGGCGGCGGCGGTAATGCGGTCAAACACGGCGACCTGGACGAAAGCCTCTACTTCCCCACCGCCCGCATCGATGTCCATATGGGCGGGTACGACTTCCAGTGTATTACCTGTCATCAAACCCAGAACCACAAGGTTAAAGGGCATGCGCCCTCCGTATCCGTGGGTATCCTCAATACGGAAAACCAGGTGCACTGCATCGACTGCCACAGCGAACAGCCCCATGATGACCCGCGGCTGAACGAGCACACCGATACCGTTGCCTGCCAGACCTGCCACATTCCCACAATGGCTAAAAAAGAGGCCACCAAAATTCACTGGGACTGGTCAACCGCAGGTCAGGATTTACCGGAAGACCCGCATCAGTATTTGAAAATCAAAGGCACCTTTGCTTACGAGAAAAACCTGCCGCCTGAATACTACTGGTATAACGGCACCGTATCCCGTTACCTGAAGGGTGACCTCATCGATCCCAGCAGGCCTACCCCGATGAATGCTCCCAACGGCGATATCAACGACCCCAACGCCAAAATCTGGCCTTTCAAGGTCCACCGGGGCAAACAGATTTATGACACCGTCTATGGTTATTTCCTGGTGCCTAAAACCTTTGGTGAGGGGGGCTACTGGACGGAATTTGATTGGGACAAGGCGGCCCGATTAGGCTCCGAGGCTTCCGGCCTGAAATACAGCGGGCATTACGATTTTGCACCGACCGAATTTTATTGGCCTACCACCCATATGGTCTCGCCCAAAGAAGATGCCTTACAGTGTGTCGACTGCCACAGCGAGAATGGCCGTCTTGACTGGATTGCCCTGGGTTACGAAGGCGACCCGGTTAAGGTTGGGGGGCGAGAGCTTACTCCTGCAATTTCCAAGAAAACGCGCTGAGAGGATACCCGATGAAATCCCTTATCGCCTATATCAAATCGTTCCTGCTATCATCACAGTTTCGGCCGCGCCGTCTTTTTCAGGTTGCGTTGCTGATTGTCTCAACCCTGGTGTTTATTTCTTCTGGCCAGGCGGCTCTGGCTCAGGGACCAACGCTCCATCCCTCCTTTCCTATGCTGGATGAAAATGGAAACAATGTCCTGGAAACCGGCAACCCGGTTTCGACGATGAAAACTTGCGGCGGTTGTCATGACACCGAATATATTGCCGGTCACAGTTTTCATGCCGACGTAGGGCAAAGCGCAATGACTGAACCGGGGCTGGTCACCGGAGGGCATCCCTGGGATACCAGCCCGGGCTTTTTCGGCAAATGGAACCCCATTACCTATCGTTATTTGACCCCCGGTAGCGATGAACTGCTCGACCTGAGCCGTCCAGACTGGGTGCGCGAGTTTGGGTTTCGTCATGTGGGCGGCGGCCCCGCGTCCGCCACCGAGGACGGCATTCCCCTGACCAAAGTGCCCCCCTACAAAGCCGACCCCGACGCCAATATCCTGAATCCAAAAACCGGCCAGCCGGAACCGTGGGACTGGTCTAAATCCGGCGTGGTAGAAATGAACTGTTTCCTGTGCCATATTCCCAACCCCAACAACCCTGCTCGCATCAAAGCATTGGCGTCTGGCGATTTTAAATGGGCCAATACAGCCACCCTGTTGGGGACAGGTATTGTGACCACCACCAATGGCCAGTTAACCTGGAACCCCCAGGCTTTTACCGAAGATGGGAAGCTGGCTAAAGAATATGTCACTATGCAAGACCCCACCAATAGCAACTGTGGTCAGTGTCACGGCGCGGTGCATGCCACTAATGATGCGCCACTGGTGTTGCAGGGATGTGACTGGAACACTGCCACCACCGGAGAAGTTTTTGCCCCTCAACGGTTGTACAAAACCGGCATGAATTTGAAGGATAAGGACCAGCTATCACGGGCCTGGGATATTCACGCCGAGCGGGTGGTGGATTGTGTGGATTGTCACGCCTCGCTGAATAATCCCGTTTACTTCCAGGGAACTAAAGACAACCAGCTCAATCACCTCATTTTCGACGCCCGCCGCATTGATATTGAGGAGTATCTCTATCGACCCTCCCACCAGTTTGCCAAAGGCCAGAGTGTGCAGGGTACGGTAGCCCCTGAATTTCAGGCCTCTATGCGGCGTTGCGAAGGGTGCCACGACCCCGATGCAGTTCACGACTGGTTGCCTTACAAAGACGCGCACTTTGCCAATGTCAGTTGCGAAACCTGCCATATTCCCAAAATGTACGCGCCGGCCTTTCAGCAGATTGACCGGACGGTGGTCCGCCTGGATGATGATATTCAAAAAGTGTGTCGCGGCGCCGAAGGCGACCCCCGCCATATAGAAACCCTGATTACCGGCTTTACGCCCATTCTACTGCCTCATCAGCGCATCGAAGGGGGCACGCCGCTGTCGCCCTTTAACCTGGTGGGGGCCTGGTACTGGGTGTACGGCTATCCGGAGCGACCGGTCCGCATGATTGATTTGAAGGCCGCCTACCTGGACGGCGACCACTATCGCAGGGATGTGCTGGAGGTCTTCGATGGCAATGGCGACGGGACGCTGGATGAGACGGAACTGCGGCTTGACACCCCGGAAAAAGAGGCGCTCATCAAAAAGAATCTGGAGGCGCGGGGATTAAGCAACGTCCACATCAAAGCCGAAGTACAGCCGTACAGTATCAGCCACAACGTGACCAATGGCGAATGGGCGATTAAGGAATGCACCGTCTGCCACAGCAAAGAATCTCGTGTGGCCGCGCCGATGCAGGTGGCCGCGTATGTGCCGGGCGGGGTCGCCCCGGAATTCTTTGGCGACGAGGCCATCCCGCACGCTGGCGCATTTGTCCAGACGGAGGATGGCGGCCTGAGTTATCAGCCTGATGTGGCCGGAGAGGGGATGTACGTGTTCGGTTACAGCCATGTCAAATGGATTGACTGGCTGGGAATCCTGGCCTTTTTGGGTACGTTGGGTGGCGTGATGGTGCATGGGGGAATGCGAGTTTATTCAGCCTACAAAACCCCACCGCACAAGGTGAAAACAAAAACAGTGTACATGTACACTGTTTACGAGCGCTTATGGCACTGGTTGCAAGCCGCGGCAATTTTCATCCTGGTTTTCACCGGGCTGATTATTCACAAGCCCGATATGTTCGGCCTTTTCTCCTTCCCCTATGTGGTTCAGGTGCATAATGTCATCGGGTTTCTTTTGCTGGCAAACGCGTTTCTGGCGGTTTTTTACCATCTGGTCAGCGGAGAGATTAAGCAATTCATCCCCCAACCGCGCGGCTTTTTCAACCAGGCCGTTGTGCAGGCCACCTTCTATCTGCGCGGTATCTTCAAGGGTGAAGAGCACCCCTTTGCAAAGACGCCGCAGAAAAAGCTCAATCCCCTCCAGCAAATTACCTACTTCGGCCTGCTGAACGTGTTGTTGCCGTTGCAGGTCATCACCGGTGTGATTATTTGGGGGATGCAAACCTGGCCTCACCTTGCCGAGCGCCTGGGCGGGTTGCCGGTTCTGGCGCCGATACATTCGCTGGTGGCCTGGTTATTTGCCTCGTTTATTGTGATGCATATGTATCTGACCACAACCGGCCATACGCCGCTTGCCAGCATCAAGGCAATGATTGATGGCTGGGACGAGGTGGAAATACACAACGGCAATGGGCGTCACCCGGCTGAACAGAATGCAAATGTTGAAACGGAGGAAGCAAAATGATGGATGGGACAGTAAAAAAGCAGCCAAAACCATTCGCCAATCCCTACGCGGCAGGGGTTTTGTTGGGCGTCGTTCTGTTTGTCGCCTTTCTTCTGACCGGCAGTGGGCTTGGCGCATCCGGCCCGTTGAACCGTTACCTGGTTTATCTTGAAGACAAAATTGCGCCGGAGCATGTCAACCGGGTGCCCTACCTGATTAATTACGCCGGTGGGGACAAAAATCCCCTGGACAACCCCTTTACGTTTCTGGGCATTGGCGTGGTAGCTGGCGGATTCCTCTCCGGCCTGATTCACCACCGCTTGCGTTTTGAAACCAACAAGGGGCCACGCATCAATAATCAAACTCGCTGGTTGATGGCTTTTCTGGGAGGAATTTTGATGGGCTATGGCGCCAGGTTTGCCCGCGGCTGTACTTCGGGACAGGGGCTTTCCGGTGGCGCAGTCCTGTCGGTGGGGAGCTGGGCCTTTTTACTGGCCGTGTTTGTGGGGGCCTATGCTCTGGCCTACTCGCTCAGACGGCTGTGGATTTAGGGAGGTGTGACGATGGGATGGTTTCCTGAGTTTCCCGGACCTTTTCCAATTGAGGCGATGTATGGCAAGGTGGGGCTGTATCTGGTAGCCTTTTTGATTGGCCTTGCCTTTGGCTACATCCTCGAAATTGGCGGGTTTGGCAATTCAACCAAGCTGGCTGCCCAGTTTTACCTGAAAGATATGACGGTGTTCAAGGTGATGTTCACCGGCATCGTTGTGGCGATGGTGCTTATCTTTGGGGCCAGCGGCCTGGGGTTACTGGATTATAACCGGGTGTACGTGAATCCTACCTACCTTTGGCCCGGTATTGTCGGCGGCCTGATTATGGGCTTTGGCTTCATTATCGGTGGGTTCTGACCGGGGACGTCTCTGGTAGCGGTCGCTACCTACAAGAAAGATGGGATGTTTTTTGTGTTGGGCCTGTTTGCCGGTATCTTTGTTTTTGGTGAAACCATCGACTCCCTGCTGAGTGATTTCTGGAACTCCTCTTATATGGGACGATTTACCCTGCCGGAACTGTTTAGCGTACCTACCGGTTACGTAGTGCTGGCTATTGTGGTTGTCGCCATTTTCCTGTTCTGGGGCGCTGAGAAAGTTGAAGCGATGATGGGCGGCGAAAAGCCAAAAAAGAGCCAGACCAAATACAAGCTGGCCGGCGCGGGCGTGCTGATTGCCGCCGCACTGGCGGTGGTCATCATTGGTCAGCCCACGCCTCAGGACCGCTGGGAGTGGATTGCCGCGGAAAAACAGCCGCTTTTGGAGAATCGCGCCGTCTATATCCATCCGGCGGAGCTTTTGGATTATATTTACAATGACCGCGTCGACGTGGTGATGCTGGATGTACGAGATGAGACGGACTACAACCTGTTCCATATAGAGGACGCCCGGCGGGTTTCGCTGGATGAGTTACCGCAATTGAGCGAAGAGCTACTGCAGAAGCCTGCAAACACACTTTTTGTCGTGATGAGCAACGGCGAAACCCGGGCCACGGAGGCCTGGAAGATTTTGGTGGCCGAAAGCCTGACAAACGTTTATATTCTGGAAGGCGGCATCAATAACTGGCTGGCGACATTCAATATTGAGCCGGACGAGGAGGGCGTGGCCGTGGCGATGGCGCCAGTGCCGGTGACGCCCCCGCCGCCGGGAGATGAGGTACTGCACTACAAATTCCCCGCCGCGCTGGGCGCGCAATACCCTGCCGCCTATCCAGACCCCCATGAATTTGAGGATATTGAATACACCCCCAAGGTTAAGCTGGAAATCAAGCAAGCCACGGGCGGCGGTTGAGGCTGATGCAACAAGCCGCCGGCGGCGGCTACGTATCAGCCTATTATGGACACAGAAAACGGCTCTGCTGTATACAGCAGGGCCGTTTTTATCGGGTTTGTCCAGAATTCGTAGAATAAAACACGAGTTCACGAATAACTAACGCCACGGGCTTTGCCGGTCAGCAGAACGATTGTATTCACCATCCCTACACCGCCTGCTCCAGCAATGCCACATTTTCCGGCTCTTGGACAAAGTTCCAGAACTCGGTCTGGGCCTGGGTGGCCGGGTGGCGGCGGCTGGCTACGATGAATACATCCCGCTTCAGCGACAGCCCGTTCACCTTGACCTCCTTCAAGCGCCCCAGTTCTATCCCCCGCCGGGCCACCGTGCGCGACACAAAGGCTACGCCAATCCCCTCTTCCACGGACATTCCGATGGCCTCGGAATTGCCGATTTCCATCACCA
>RFGV01000097.1 GCA_003696605.1 Chloroflexota bacterium
AGATAATCTCGGAAAAAATAACGGAAATAACGGGTATAAAAACGTCAATAAAAATAAGGGATCTTCAGTCTGAAAAAGAAAAATTGTTTGAAGAGTTGTTTGTAGAAGGGGAGACTTATCACCGGACGTGTCATGAAAAGATTTTTGTCGCACAGAATGCGAGTAGTCTGGTGCCTGAAGATCTGGATGTGGCGGTAAATGCGTTGGTGCTTTCGGCACAGCGTGAAGATAGAGAGGCGATTATCCGCAGTTTGCAGGGATTGGTGGCAGAGTATACGCCTATGAATTGGTTGGAAAAGGGGGACCGGCAGCAGGTCATAAGGGAAATGGCGGGCAAGATGAAAACGGCCGTTTCTTCCACTGCCAAACCCGCTCAAGCCAGCTAATCCGTTCCCGGCACAAATGTCAAACCCGGTTGATTTTCTTCCCTGGTCAGATGAGCGTGCGGCTATTCCATTTCTCTCCTTTTTAATTGGCCAATCTTCTGACTTTCCTTCCCACGATATTCATCCGCCTCAGTTAGCCCAATGGCTAATTGCTCATGCACTTGGCCCATTGGCGTATCACCGGTGTCGGCAAAGTTATCCTGCAATCTCTGAATTACTCCAGGCAGATATATTTTCCGCCACTGCTGAACTTGCATTACATCGTGCGGTACTTTCCCGCCTCATTCGGGCATTTGCAGAAACACACATTCCCTTTGTGTTACTCAAAGGAGCGGCGTTGCAAACAATTTATGCCCTGCCTGAAATGCGGGTCATGTCCGATATTGATTTGTGGATTTCTGCTGAACACATGCCACAAGCTGTGCAGATAATGACGCGCCTGGGCTATTGGTTGTATAACAAACCAGATCGGCCAGTTGCGTTGCAAATGCTAGGGGAAGGAGAATTGCAATTTTACCGGCAGGATGGCCAACCCGGACTGGTGGAATTGCATTGGCTGCCTTTGGCGGGGTGGTGGCTGCGGCGAACGGCGCAAGTGGATTTTGCGGGGATGTGGGCACGTAAAGTACGGGTGACATCGCTTGAGGGAGAGGTTTTTCTGCTTACTCCAGAAGATATGATCTTGCAATTGGCATTGCACCTATCAGTTAATCATCAATTTGGGTTGTCGTCATTGCGCTATTTGGTAGATATGGCGGTTGTGGCTAGGGAGCAAGGGGTAGATTGGCAGGTGGTGGTGGAACGGGCCAGGGATTGGCGGGTGAAAACGGCCGTTTGGTTGGTACTTTCCCTTTTATCCGCGCTTATTCCCCTGCCAGGCCTGGACGATGCCTTATCCAAAATACAACCTTCCCTTTGGCGCAGACGATGGTTGAACCGGTTTGTGAATCCAGCAGGGATTTTGCGTGGGATAGACTGGCGCAACCGAAACGGCCGTTATTTACTACTCTTACTCTTGGTTGACCAACCCAAAAGCATTCTTCACCTCTCATACCGCACCCTTTGGCCGGAAAAAGAATGGCTTATCGCCCGTTACGGCGCAAACGGCAACCATTGGCAACACTTGTCTCAGATATTTCGCTTACGAGTATAAAAAAAGGCTGGCTTACTAGGCCAGCCTTTTTTGCAAGAATTCTCAATTCTCAGGGTGTTAAAATTTTCTCCAGGTCTTCAATCACCTCATCATACTTTTCTTTAGCGAGGTCATCCAACAATTCTTCGATAGCAGCTTTTTCCTGAGC
>RFGV01000098.1 GCA_003696605.1 Chloroflexota bacterium
ATGGGCCACTTTGGGTGAAAATTACCTGGCACACTTTGGGTGAAAACTCGTGGGCTATTATAGGCCGAAAGATGACACAATAGCGTCACAAAGTACGCTATTGATGATATTCGTCTGGTTGTAGCTTTGCCTGCACTTCCCGGCGAAGCCGGATTGCGTCTCAAGTTAGCCTCAGAACACCTGCGCCGCTTTCGTACCGGCTATCGCCCGGTTTATGCTCCTCTTCATAAACCGCCTTCCTTTATGTCTCCCCGCCTGGTAGCGGCAGGTGAAAGAGAGGTGACAGACTATCGCCACGCAACGGCTTACCTCAATTCACTTCATCATTGGCCGGGACAGATTTTTTTGCGAGATGGACGCTTGAATGCGCACAAATTTCCCGGCCCGGTAGCCTATGACCGATTGTATCGCTTAATGTCGGCCCGGGGAATTCGGGCGGTAGGGCTGGCAAAGACAGCCAGGTTGCTGGTATTACTGCAACGTGATGCACGGGCTATTCGCCAACACGTTGGAGATCGTCCCCTTGTCATTCCAATCTTGCGTAGCCATTTATCCCAGGCACACCCTGGACACAGTTCGGCTTTTTTAAAGACTCTTCGGCACGGAGACAGCGCGCAGGCTTACGGAGGAGCCGGTGCAGTTCGCTTTGCGTTGAGTATTACCGGAGATACTCTTTATCTTGTCGAATTCAACCTTTATGACCTGAATTGCTTCAGACCTCTGGTATTTTCCGGGATGACGCTAACCGAGTGGGTCCGCCAGACATTTGGGCATAACAAGCGAACTGTATATTCCTGGGACATTTTGCAGTTTGTAACGGTAGAGGATTGGGAACAACTTTTAATCCCTGTACTGGAAGCAATTGTATACAGTGCGTTTGCAAACGACGAACATGGAATCTATCCCCGGGTTCTGGCAGAGGTACATAATCGGGTCAAACTGAGATCGTCCGAGATTGAAGAACTGCGACGCCAAATCCTGGCGGAACTAAGCCGGTACAATCTTGCGCCGGAGCAGGTGCCGGCTCATTACCCTGACCCACATCAGTTTGACCCCGACGTTGTTAATTTATCAAGCGGAGGATTTTGGTGAAAGTTCAAACTGTTACAGAGCCGTACCAACCGCTGGATCTAATTGTGGCGGGTGACGGCAATCAGATCACGGTAGAGTTTGATGTGAGTCACAACCATCAGGTCAAACTGGGGGACCGTTATGTAGCACAATTTGCAGATGGTTCTCTGGCCGTTCTGCGAGTAGTCAATCATGCCTTTGACGAAGGGGATACTCCCCTCATCCGGCGTTATAACCGGGCCCAACGTGAAGGAACGGTGGGGCCGCCGCGTTCCCGTCAGAGCCGGGAGGCGCTCCAGCGAATGCTGGTGACCATGCAAATTGAGGGTGAACTTCATCCGGATGGTCGACGAACATTTGGCGCCCGTCGCTTGCCAGAGCGAGCCACTCCCGTTTGGCCAATAACGGAGGAACAATTGGAGCGCTTCAGCAGTACGCCGGATGGTAATCTGATTTTGGGCGTATTGATGGCGACCGACCATCACCCTATTGCCAAAATAGCTAAAATCAAACACAATTTTGCCGGCGAACGGCTGGTATTACTGGGTATGCCGGGGAGTGGAAAATCACAACTTGTCCGCGCCATTCTGTCGCAACATATGGCCCAGTCCACAGCTCCGAATATGCGTTTGCCGGGAATGCTCATCCTTGACCGGGCCGGAGAGTATATCGAGGATAGTTATAGTGAGGCAGGATACCGTATTTATGGCCTTCCTCATCACCCTAATGCACCCGAACGGTTGGTTATTGTTTCGCACCAGGAAAAATTCAGGCAGATGGCTGCCGCTGGTCGTATCCTTGCTCACCTCAGGCCGGTTTTTAATCTCCAGGATATCGACCCGATTGATCTGTGTGACTTTTACCCGTCACTTACGCCTGTCCAGCGGGGACTACTGAGGGATTACGCCCATGACCCGCACCTGTACGCTAAACTCCTGCGCGAAACCAAACTGGGGCTGGTTGATAAGAGCCATTGGTTTCGAGACTTCCCCGGCCTGTTTGAGCTTACGAAAAATGGAAAGGCCTTAATGAAACAGTTCGAAGACGAAGCAGACACAGAAGATGTATTATCCGATGAACAGATCGATGAACTTTTGCCCCATCTTGGCGGTAGCAAGCACAAAGTTATGGAACGATTGATCCTGGGTATCAAACGATTTGCCGGTAACCCATTTCTGGGAGGACAGAAAAGAGGGCGGGACATATTACGCGTTCCAAGCTGTGTGGGGCATATTTTGAAGCATCTACAAGCAGGTCGAACTGTAATTATTGACTTGCGCGGGGTGGATAAAGAGAACTATACCCTGGTAGCCGCATTATTTGCCCGTAAACTGCTAACAGAGAACAAACAGCGAAGTGATGGCCAGCAGATTCACACCTGCCTGGTTGTAGAGGAGGCGCAGAATTTGTTATCAGAAAGCGAACTGCGCAAAGGCTTAGGCCGCGGTTCTGTTTTTTTTGAACTTGCCAGAGAAGGGCGCAAGCTCAAGTTGGGATTCGTATTGGTGACGCAACAGCCAGACCCCAGGAGTATAGCTACGGAAATTGCAGCTACATTAGATACGGTTGTAGCCTTTAACATGCCGCCGGATAACGCGCTGTACCTGAATCGAATCAAGGGGGTTTTTGACCGCTGGCAAAATACAATCACCGAGGCCCATACTTTTGAGGCTCATGTTAAGAACAAGTGCGAGTGACCAAAAGCGAAATGAAAGAGGGTGATATTCGCTTGAGATTGATAGAAAATTCACACATCGCAATATAACTG
>RFGV01000099.1 GCA_003696605.1 Chloroflexota bacterium
AAGCCAAACTGCTCACCCTCCGGAAGGTGCATAAACCGGTATTCCTCTTTAAAACGGTATTGCTTGCCCTGCAGCCGGTTGACAATGGACAGGGCATCCTCTATCGGTGCCTCCCCGGTTTTCAACCGTGCATCGGAGGGGTTGCTGAACGTACCGGTGACTGTGACATCCCCTGAAAAATAACCAGCATAATTGGCCGACCCATTATTTGACTCTATACCAAACACGGAATAGTTTATTCCATTACCACTTGCATTTCCATACACGCCATAGGAGGTAGCTGTAGTACCTGAAGCATACCCATAAATCCCAAGTCGATATCCAGATCCGATTGTGGTAGCGCTTCCAGATACGCCTATGTAACCACCGCTAAAAACTCCGCCATAGCCCTTTCCGGAATTTAAATCGGCTTTGCCATACACACCGTAAACATCAAAATGTGATGAATTTGTCACCTCTCCAAAAACAGCCGCATCCCCGCTGTATATACTTGTGTAAATCCCGTGAATCGTATAATCCGTGTTGCCCTGTATTGCCCGAAGATTGCCAATGACATCCAATTTTGCTGAAGGCAGAGTAGTCCCAACCCCCACGTTATCCGTGCTGCCACGGACATATAATGTGCCGTCATGTACATCCAGATTGCCATCTGTGTTGTTAAAGCCATCTATAATATTTACATCCCCACCCCAGTAATTCAGGTATAATATAGAATTGGCTCCGTTTGCTGTTTTTGCCTGAAGCTCATTGCCATCTGAAGTAATATGATAGGTAGATGTATCTCCCAGGTTAATCCCACCATTAGTAGCTAATCCTACATATTTGTATTTATTCTTAACGATCAATCCATTTTCAATCCAGGCATATCCGTATATCCGGGCATCGCCAATGACATCCAGTTTTGCTGTGGGGGAGGTGGTGCCAATACCTACGTTGGTGCCATTATCGTATATCTGGCTACATACGGCTGTGCTCCCGTTTGATTTCACAACATAATTCGCCAATCCACAACCCACCGGTCCAGGAGGTCCTGTAGGTCCCTGCAACCCTTGTGGTCCTTGCGGGCCGGTTGGTCCGGTAGGTCCTGCCGGTCCTTGCAATCCCTGTGGCCCTTGCGGTCCCGTTGGACCTGTAGGTCCGGGGATTCCGCCCATCGTGAGCGATACCCAGCTTGCACCATCGTAGCCTTCAAAGTCCGTCCCCGTCCAACGCAAAGTACCGGGAAGCGTGGTTGCCGTATTGCCTATGGTCAAACCTCCCTGTAACCAGCCGTTGCCATTGTTGGCATGGAAAAATGCAACCGGTGCCCCAGTGGATGTTTTAAATTCATACCGCGCATCCGTGGCGTTGAAAAACAAGCCGTAATTGGTATTGACCGAATATTGAAAGGCATACTTGTTCGCCCCTACCTGCAACGCGCCCTGTGGCTCGATATTCCCCCTGATCCACGTGTCTCCTGTGCTGGCATGCGTGCTCCATACCCGCTGTCCAGCAGCATTCTTAAATTCATACCGGCTGTTGGTCGCATTGAAATACAAGCCCAGATTGGTGTTCAACGAGTATTGAAATGCATACTCGTTTGGTCCGATGGTGATCGTCTGTGCATTGGAGTTTGGCACATTGTACATGCCAAACAAAACAATCAGGATTACTGTTGGAAGGATTCGTAGCGTTTTCATAGCTTTACCGTTTTAGTGAATCAT
>RFGV01000100.1 GCA_003696605.1 Chloroflexota bacterium
CCTGTTTCATCGGTTGCCCGATATTGGGCCAGTACAATGCCGCCCCGACTGATTTGAATGATGCGGCTGGTGGCAGTGTCGGCCACAAAGATGGAAGTATTCAGGCCACGCCCGACCATTTTCACGGCCGTTATGCCTTGTAAGGGGGCATTGAGTCCGTTTTCCAGCAAATCGCTTTCTTGCCATTTGATGGTGCCGGAAAGGGTGTCGTAGTAGCGTAAACGGCCGTCTCCATATGCCACAAGCAGGCTGCCATCTTCACTGTAGATAGCAATATCTACCGCTTGTGCCAGGTCTGGATTATCTGAAAAGAAAATGGTGCGTTCATTTTCCTGGAGCAAAAATCCATCCCCATCAGGAAAATATTTCCAGATTTGCTGTGCGCCAATGTCTAAAATATAGAGTCGCTCGTCGAATGTGGTGATATTGCGCGGCAGTTGCCAGTCACTGGCCAGTCCTAGTGTCACTGCCCGCAAGTCGTCGAAGTTAGGGTAGTAGGTGATGAGTGCGCCGCCGCTATCCAGCATGGCCACCCCATCCCGGCTGACGGCTTGTCCTTTGGGTCGCCACATAATGTCAATCAGGTTGGTGATGACGTAGTTGCCTACAACCTGACCACGAAACAGAATCTGGCGTGGTTCGGCCGTTTCTGGGTTCAGGTAGCTTTCGTCTGTGGGGTGATAAAACACCTGACTGTTCAGGCCATCGAGCGTGTAAATGCCTTGTGTTTCTCCTTCTTGCAAAGCAACGGCCGTTAACCCCACCGAGGTATCGTATGTATAAACTAATTGCGTATTCAGCCGCGTGACACCATCCAGCCTGTCCAGATGAGACAATGCTTCATCCCGCAAGCGAGCAATTTCCCTGTCACCTGGTCGAAGCATTTCTGCCTCGCTAGCCAGCGCCAGCACGGTATAGTAATAATTCCGTGCCAATTCCTCATCGTCACCCGCTTCTTCAGCCAGGGCCAAATTTTGGCCAATTGCAGCCTTGATTTCCCCAAACCGACGTACACGCCCGCGTTGCAGGTACACACTGGTGACAATAATCGCCACAATCAGGGGAATGATGATGGCCAACAGAGTCGGCACAGCCCAGTTTGTGGGTGAGGACTCAGTTTCTTCTGCCTGGCGGGGTGGGCGCAAGCGGGTGAGTATGGCAGCTACCCAGTCGGTAAAGCTGGCCAATCCTATGGCAGCACGGGAAGTCGCTTTACGTGCGGTTGTTTCCAGATCAGCTGTGGGGGTGCGAATGGGAGAGCCAGAAAACGGCCGTTTTGGTTGGGGGCGACGTGCCGTTGTGGTGGTTGGTACGAATGGCTTTTCCCGTCGTGGTGTGGGCACAACTGGCGTTCGCTTTGATTGTGGCCGTCCAATCAGTCCGGTTACCTCTGGCAGTTCTGGTGGTGGGTCGTCTGTGAATTCTACAAGCAGCAAACGGGCACTGTTATGGCCTACAATCGTTTGTAAGGCATCCAGAGCCTCTTCGGCCACACTATCTACCAGAGCGGCTGCAAATGCCTGTGTTGGCAGATGGGCAATGCGAGGATCGGCCAGCAACAGCATATCACCTGGTTGCAAGCGGTGATGGAAATAGCGAAATTCTACACCTGCGGAACGCCCCAGGGGAATCGGCCGTTCCGGGAAGCGGGGAGGGAGCCGCTCAATGCCAAAATTATGCCCCAGCAACGCCAATGACTCCCCTGCCTGCACCATAAACAACTCCCCCTGGCGCGCCACAGCACAAGTAATCGCCCCCTCGCGCACTGTGCTGGTGCCACTCAAATTCAACCGTAGCAACAACTCATTTGCCCGAATCACCGCTCGCCGCAAAGCGGACGTCACGCTACCTGTTGCTTCGAAATATTGACGGCTGATAGTATCCACCAGATCTTCTGCCAGAGTGGATGTTTCTTCAGGTTGTCCACTCAGGGAGAGATGTACAAACAAGGTGTCTCGTTCTCGCCCTCTGGCCACTTTGCCGGGAGCAGATTGTGCCAGCAAGCCAGGTACGGCCGTTTCCGCTTGCACAACACCTTCTTTTATGTATAGTTGACCGGTGATGATTTGTAATTCCGAGCTGCTGGACATAACATAAGAATAGCACGACTGTTCGAGAAAACAAGTTGACAGCCAGCCAATTATACAAAGATCACAAGGAGGGATGACATGCCCCACAAACAAGTCAACGGTGTGTCATTGTATTATGAAGTTCATGGTGAGGGAGAGCCACTCTTGCTCTTGCACGGGTTAGGGTCCAGCGTACGCGATTGGGAGCGACAAATACCTGTGTTTAGCCGATATTACCAGGTTATTGGTATAGACATGCGTGGACACGGCCGTTCCGACAAACCGCCTGGTCCCTACACCGTTTCCCTTTTCGCCCAAGACACAGCCGCACTACTTCGTGCCCTCCAATTACCCCCAGCACACATTATCGGTATATCCATGGGCGGCATGATTGCTTTCCAGTTGGCTGTTGACACCCCTGAACTGGTTCGCAGTTTAGTCATTGTAAACAGCGGACCAGAATTAATCCCCAAAACCTGGCGTGAAAAGCTGATGGTATGGCAACGCCTGTTCATCATTCGTCTGTTAGGCATGCGCCGCATGGGTGAATTTTTGGCGCCACGTCTTTTCCCGCGCCCAGATCAGGCCGAAGAACGAGCAGAGTTAATTGCACGATGGGCAGAAAACGACAAACAGGCATATTTGGCGGCCATGCGAGCATTGATCGGATGGAGTGTGGCCGATCATCTGGACAAAATTACCTGCCCTGTATTGGTGCTTGCCGCCGATGGAGACTATACACCTGTGTCGGACAAAGAAGCTTATGTGGCGCGTCTGCCCAACGCCCGGTTACAAGTGATTGCAGATTCGCGACATGCAACCCCCATTGACCAGACAGAACTGTTTAATACGGCCGTTCTCCAGTTCCTGGCTCAAGTGTAGTGTAAAAATCCGCCAGTATGAGGTAAAATCAGCCCCAACCCTCAAGAGACACTATGGTCTATACTTTCGGGAGGTTTTATGAAAGTTGTCATTGCTGGCGAAATGCCCTTTGTGACAGAAGTAGGAGAACTTTGTACGCAAGCCGGACATGACACAGTTATCTATCTGGTAGAGGATTTCAATTCGGCCGTACAAAGCGGTTCTGCCATGCCCGAAGCAGCCAATGTTGATGTTGCCATAGAACTGCACAACGAATCGGCCGCCGCCAAAGAAGAATTATTAGCGGCATTGGCCGGTTTTATTCCGCGCGATGCCCTGATTCTCACATCCGCATTGGCTACCAGCACCACCCAGGCGGCATCATGGGTTCCCAATCCAGCCCGTGTAGTTGGGTTTGGGGTGTTGCCCCCACTCAAATCAGGAAATCTGGTAGAGATAGCGGCTGCCCTGCAAACGGCCGATTCTGCCATAGAACAAGCCATTGCATTCTGGCAATCATTAGGCCAAGAAGCCATTCGTGTAGCAGATGGGCCAGGGCTGGTACGTGCCCGCACCGTTTGCTGCCTGATTAACGAAGCAGTCAGTGCCCTCATGGAAGGTGTTGCTTCAGCCGAAGATATTGACAGGGCAATGAAACTGGGCACAAATTACCCACATGGGCCACTGGAATGGGCAGACTATATTGGTCTGGATACAGTATTAGGGGTCATGACAGGGTTATATAATGAATGGGGCGAAGATCGATACCGACCATCCCCTTTATTGCGACGCAAAGTATTAGCTGGTCATTTGGGACGCAAAAGCGGTAACGGGTTTTATACATATTCCTGAGAAAACAATGGCTGTCAAATCGTGTCATATTTGCAACAGTGATCCACTAATAAAAAAGCGTTATGGGTCAGCCGGGCTGGCAGATGGTGACTATTGTCCAATTTGCTATCGGCCAACGTGCCGTTACCATCTAACCACTGTGCGTTGGCGCTGGCGGCGTACAGGCGAAGTAGATGCTGCACTTGTTTGCCAGGACTGCAAAAGACATTACGAACACCGTAGCTGGGATGTGGTTAATCGAGATTGGATTACCTGAACCTGCAAATAAAAAAGCCCCTACTTAAACAAGTGGGGGCTTTTGATGATAGTTATTTAGAACGGGGATAAGGTTCTACATCAGGCCCGATATATTCTTTGAATAAACGTAACACTTCCCCCGGTTCGGCATGGCGTCCCAGTGTTTTCTTGGAGAAGATAACGTCGTCGTTTACTTTGACCTCAAACGCGCCTTTTTCACCTGTGATAAGAATAAAACGGTCAATGACGTGTTGGTAGTTGGTCAATATTTCGTCCGTCACCCTGACGGCACGAGCGCTGTAGTCTCAAGGGACGCAATATTCAAGTGATACAGTGTACTTTTTCATGTTGCCTCCTTGTGATATAATTATCAGGTGTATCGTGTGGAAAAACACGATTGATAAGTGAGTATAACGGCGAAAAAAGGGCTTGACAACTCACAAGGGCTGGGATAACATACTAGCCGCTCTCGGGCCTGTAGCTCAGCTGGGAGAGCGCTACAATCGCACTGTAGAGGTCAGGAGTTCGAATCTCCTCAGGTCCACAGAGCTTAACAAGTGAAAAGAAAATGATTGAAAGGCGTTGAACAGGAGTAGTAGGTACGGCCGTTTCAGAGAGTTGCTCCACCGGCTGAAAGAGCAGCATTTATGTACCGAACTCGCCTGGGAGCTGCGGCGGTGAACACCTTGAGGGTCAGTAATCGTCGACGGGTAGCGCACGTTACGCGTTTGAGTGGATGGTTATTTATGGGCCTGTAGCTCAGTTGGGAGAGCACCACAATGGCATTGTGGGGGTCAAGGGTTCGAGTCCCTTCAGGTCCACCTGACGACTTTAGTCGCTACCATCAATCAGAGTGGTACCGCGGAAGACCCCTTTCGTCTCTGAACGAGAGGGGTCTTTTTGGTTTGGTGTATCATGGAAAACCTGTTTATTGAAACAGATTTTGGATGTGTGTTTGCCAAGTCAGCGGGTGAAATAGGGGCTCCGTTGGTGTTGGGGATTCATGGCTGGAGTCAGCGGAATGGTTGGCATACCTGGCAACCTTTGATGCCGCCACTGGCGCAGGCTGGCTTTTGGGTGGTGAGTGTGGATATGCCTGGCTGGGGGCAGAGTGTGGTACGAACGGCCGAACCCATGACAGGAGAGCGGGCGATAACGGCCGTTTGGGGTATCCTGAATGGATTGCGGGAATGGGCCGAAACCGAAGGCAAAAACCCACCAGAAACGGCCGTACTCATGGGCAAAAGCTGGGGAGGCGGCGTCGCCCTCAAATTCGCCCTCAAATACCCCCGACAAGTCACAAAACTCATCCTCACTGCACCAGCCTTCCGCGAGTTTGACCGGCTACCTGAAATCACCCAGCCCATTCTCCTTACCTGGGCTGAAGACGATCCAGTCATCCCCTTTACCTACGCTGCCAAGTTCGCCGAAGCCTTACCCAACTGCCGACTTATTCCGTATCCCACTGGCGGACACAGCGCAGCCCAAAACAACGTGGACGATTTTGCACCCAAAGCAATAGAATTTCTTTGCGAAAATTAAAATTCAGAAAAGACAACTTTCATCAAGCCAAATTAGAAGCAATCAGGAGATTGTTCATGACCAATTCTTACAACCCTCAAGAAATTGAAGCCAAATGGCAACAAAAATGGGAAGAAACCGGCCTGTATCGCCAAAAAATTGATTGGGACAAACCCAAACACTACGCCCTGACCATGCTGCCCTATCCTTCAGGCGACTTGCACATAGGCCACTGGTACGCCATGACACCCAGTGATGCCCGTGCCCGCTTTATGCGCATGAAAGGGTACAATGTCCTCTTCCCGATGGGGTTCGACGCCTTCGGGCTGCCAGCCGAAAACGCCGCCATTAAACGCGGTATTCATCCCAAAAAGTGGACCTATGCCAACATCGAGCGAATGCGCAAACAACTGCGAAGCATGGGTGCCATGTTCGATTGGGAGCGGGAAGCGATTTCATCTGACCCTTCCTACTACAAATGGACTCAATGGTTCTTCTGCAAACTGCTAGAACATGGATTGGCTTACCGTAAAAAAGCGGCTGTGGATTTTTGCCCCCAGTGTAATACGACATTGGCGCGGGAACAGGTTTGGGGCGAAGATCGCCATTGTGAGCGATGTGGCACTCCGGTCATCAAGAAAGACCTGGAACAATGGTTCTTTAAGACAACAGCGTATGCTGAAGAATTGCTGGATTTCAGCAAAATTGACTGGCCGGAGCGGGTGCGGATTATGCAAACCAACTGGATAGGCAAGTCAGTTGGGGCGGATGTTGTGTTCCACACCGAAGATGGGGATCCGATAGAAATTTTTACAACGCGGCCGGATACGCTGTGGGGAGCAACATTTATGGTGTTGGCTCCAGAGCATCCGCTGGTTGAGAAGATTACGACTCCGGAATATAAGGAGCAGGTGACGGCTTATGTGGAACAGGCACGCCGTATGTCTGATATTGACCGGGAATCGGCTGAACGGGAGAAAACAGGTGTCTTTACTGGGGCATATGCCATTAATCCTGTGAACAAGGAGCGGATTCCTATTTGGGTGGCAGATTATGTGCTGATGACGTATGGGTCTGGCGCGATTATGGCTGTACCTGCTCATGATGAACGGGACTTTGCCTTTGCTCAGAAGTATGGCTTGCCGATTGTGGAAGTGATTCGGATGCCTGGCCGTACAGATGAGGATGGTCCGTTAACTGAGGCGTATACGTCTAAAACAGAAGGCCATTTGATTAATTCTGGTCCATTTACAGGTACACCAGTGGCAGGGGCTGCGGAACGGGTGACCGCCTGGCTGGAGGAGAATGGGCTGGGTAAGAAGGCGGTGAATTACCGGCTGCGGGATTGGTTGATTAGCCGACAACGGTATTGGGGTGCGCCGATTCCGGTTGTTTATTGCCCGGAGCATGGGGCTGTGCCAGTGCCGGAGGAGGAGTTGCCGGTGGTGTTGCCGGAGGATGTGGAGTTTATGCCGACGGGTGAAAGTCCGTTGAAATTCCATGAGGCGTTTATTCATACGACTTGTCCGATTTGTGAACGGCCGTCTTTGCGGGAAACTGATACGATGGATACCTTTGTTTGTTCGTCCTGGTATCAGTACCGATACCTGAGTCCTCATTATGACGAAGGGCCATTTGACCCGGAAGAAGGAAAGTATTGGTTGCCAGTTGATCAATATACAGGTGGCATTGAACATGCGACCATGCACCTGATTTATACCCGCTTCTTTACAAAAGCGATGCGGGATATGGGGTTGGTGGATTTTGATGAACCGATGCTGGCGCTGTACAACCAGGGTATGGTGCTGGGGCCAGATGGCGAAAAGATGTCGAAGTCGCGTGGGAATGTGATTGCGCCGGATGATTTGGTGCAGCAGTATGGTGCGGATACGGTGCGGGCATATTTGATGTTCTTTGCCCGTTGGGACCAGGGTGGTCCGTGGAATTATGACGGGATTAAGGGGCCACAACGGCTGTTGCAAGATGTGTGGGAGATTGCGCGGTATGACTATGTGCCGGGTGAGGTGAGTAAGGAGGCGAATCGGGCGCTGCGTCGTAAAACGCATCAGACGATTAGAAAGGTGACGGAAGATTTTGAATCGTTTGCGTTTAATACGGCCGTTGCGGCTATTATGGAGTTGCGTAACAGTGTTTTGGAGGCAATGCGAATGGCGAATGTGGATACGGCCGTTTGGGAGGAAGCGGTAAATAATATGTTACTATTGCTGGCTCCCATTGCGCCACACATTACCGAAGAATTGTGGGCACAGCGTGGCCAGCCGTATAGTATTCATCAGCAAGCATGGCCTACCTGGGATCCAGAAGTGGCCAAAGAGGACACGATTACTCTGGTTGTGCAGGTAAATGGCAAAGTGCGCGATAAGATTGAAGTGGCCGCCGGACAGGATGATGAAACCTTGAAGTCAATTGCTTTGGCGTCAGAAAAGGTACAAAAGTGGCTGGATGGTGAGCCGCGCAAGGTGATTGTGGTAAAGGGTAAACTGGTGAATATTGTGAAGTAAGATGTATTAGTCAGACGTGGAGAAACGGCCGTTTTCCGTGAGTTCATTCAGGTGCTTTCGGTATAAACGGCCGTTTTTATTTGTGTCAGGTCTATGACTCAACCATCACTCCCCCAACAAGCACTCGTTCTCTACAAAAACAGACCGGCGATCATCATTCAGGCAGGTTCTAAAAAGATTACTATTTCTCTGGATGATGGCCAGACTGTGAATGTACGTCCGAAAGATGTAACCTTGCTTCATCCTGGCCCATTAGCCCAATTGGCCGACCTCACCCCCCTGGATGAGGGGGAGATCCTTACAGCCTGGGAGTTGCTGGCTGGTGAAACAGTGACGCTGGCTGAACTGGCCGAACTGGCTTATGGTGAGTTTACCCCGCAAACAGCATGGAATGCATGGCAATATGTGGCCGATGGGCTTTATTTTCAGGGAACGCCAGAGCAAATTGTGGCCCAATCGGCGGAAGCGGTAGCACGGGAACAGGAAGCACGGGCAGCGAAAGAGGCGGAAAAACAAGCCTGGGCAGAGTTTTTGACCAGGGTGGAGCGGGGAGAATGGTTGCCGGAAGACGGCCGTTATTTGCAAGATGTTGTTGCTCTGGCCCTGGAACAACATACAGGCAGCCGGTTGCTGCGCGCCCTGGGTAGAGCAGAGACCCCTCAAAATGCACATGCGTTGTTACTGGAAAGCGGCTTTTGGGATGTAACCGTAAATCCCTATCCGCGCCGCCTGGGGTTGCCTACCGATGTCCCACAATTGCCAGTATCCAATTTGCCTGATGAACCACGTCGTGATTTGACCCATTTGCCGGCTTATGCCATTGATGATGAAGATAGCCGTGACCCGGATGATGCGTTAAGTTGGGAAAACGGCCGTCTTTGGGTACATATTGCCGATGTTGCTGCCCTGGTTCCTCCAGGAACACCCGCTGATGAAGAAGCACGTGGCCGAGGTGCCAATATTTACTTACCAGAAGGAACAATTCCCATGCTCCCTCTCGGCGTAACGGAAAAACTGGGTTTAGGTTTGCAAGAAATTTCACCTGCCCTTTCCTTTGGTCTGGATGTCTCGCCAGCGGGCGAAATTACCCATGTGGAAATCACACCTAGTTGGGTGCGGGTAACGCGAATGAGTTATACACAGGCAGAAACTGAACTGGAGACGAATCCAGTATTGGCTGCGTTGTATGAATTGACATCCCGGTTTGAAGCCAGGCGACGCCAGCAAGGGGCAGTGATGATAAACTTGCCGGAAGTAAAAGTGCGGGTGGTAGATGGGGAAGTGGTGATACGGCCGTTACCCAACCTTCGTAGTCGTGACCTGGTGCGCGAAGCGATGCTAATGGTTGGAGAAGCCGTTGCCCGCTTTGCCTGGCAGCACAAACTCCCTATTCCCTACACCGTTCAGGAGCCACCTCAAAACCCCCCCGCCTTGAATGGAAACACCTGGTCAGCCATGTTCGCCTTGCGCCGCACTCTTTCTCCCAGCCAGCAAAGCACAATGCCCGGTCTTCATGCTGGCCTGGGATTAGAAATGTATGTTCAGGCCACCAGTCCTTTGCGCCGGTATCTTGACCTGGTTGTCCATCAACAATTGCGGGCATTTTTGAGCGGGCGGCCACCGTTAGATGAAGGGGAACTGATGTTACGAGTAGGGGCGGCTGATGCTGTCAGGGGAGATGTGCGTTTGGCAGAACGATTGTCCAATGAGCATTGGACACTGGTCTATTTGCTCCAGCACCCGGACTGGCAGGGTGAGGGGGTGATAGTGGACAGGCGAGGGGCGTATGATGTGGTATTGATACCTGCATTAGGTATGGAAACGCTGGTATACAGACAGGAAGAACGGCCGTTAGATACCACCATCACCCTTGCTGTACAATCTGTAAACCTGCCGGAGCGTGTTGCCCATTTTCAGGAAATTCACCCGAATCAGGTGGCTTGAAGCCCCTCAAACAAATCATTCAGGCGAAACTCCTGAGAGACCGTTGGTCGAACCAGTGCAAAATACTCCCGGCTTAGCAGCGCCTTCATTTCCTCTTCTGGCAGCCTGCGGAAGAGATTATCTGGTCCAAATTGCGTGCGATGGCACAACAATGCCGCCCATTTGTGCGTAACAGTGGCTGATACATCCAGAATGCAGTGTACTTGATCATCCGGCCACCCCTTTTCTCGCCGTTCTTCGATGCGCTCAAACCAACTGGTATCCATGCCTCTGGCTGCCATCCGTGCCCGCATGTTCTCGAAAACGGAAACGGGTAGCAGTTCGTAGAACAAACGGGGTGTATCCCAGGCTGTGCCCAGGTTTGGGTGGTAAGTCGGGTCGGCAGCGGCCGCAACGGCAGCCAGTGTGTGCCGGTTGATGGCGATGTGGTCTGGATGGCCATATCCTCCCCAGGGCTCAAAGGTGAGAATGACATGCGGCCGTACCTGACGAATGATGGCTACCAGCTGGGGGACAACTTGTGCCGCAGGTGCATTCATGAATGCTTGCGGATGATTGTTGTCTTCTGTGCCGGGCATACCAGAATCCCGGTAGCCCAGAAAGTGGACATGTCGAATGCCGAGTGTTTGGGCAGCACAAAGCATTTCGGCTTCGCGTACTTGGGCTAATGTTTCCGGTGTGGCGAGTGAGGGGTCAGCAATTTCGCCTGCTTCGCCACGTGTGGCACATACCCATTCGATGTGTACGCCTGCCTTTGCATAATGGGCAATTGTACCGCCCGGACCTAGTACTTCATCGTCTGGATGGGCAAAACAACCAAGTAATCGTTTCATTTGTTTTCCTGTCAGTCAGTTGTTAAGATGATGCCGTTTTGTGATGGGTCTTGCAAGTAGAAACGGCCGTTTTGGTCTTCTACAGCGTGCCCCTGTTGTCGGATATGCTCAACCAGATTTTGCAAACTGGTGCTATCTGGCAGCTTGATTTCGTACCATAGCAGGTGGGCTGTGTCGGGGGGAGGGGGCGGCGCACCGACACCAGCCCAGGTATTGAGTCCGATATGGTGATGATAGCCTCCAGCTGAAACGAAAGCGGCTGAATTGCCGTAGTTGGCAATAAAGTCGAAGCCAAGCGTGCTGGTGTAGAATTGGGTGGCTTCTTGCAGGTGGGCTACATGCAGGTGGATATGGCCGATGGTGGTTCCGGTGGGCATTTGGTGGTTTGTGTAGGGTTGGTTATTGAGTTCACCCAGGAGGCTGTCGAGATCGAGGGGTTTGGTGACTATCTGTAAACGGCCGTTTTCCCATTGCCACTCCTCGCGCGGCCGATCCCGATACAGCTCAATCCCATGTCCATCCGGGTCAGTAAGATAAATTGCCTCACTGACAGCGTGGTCAGAAAAACCACCAATCGGTGTTTTGGTACTGATGAGATGATAGAGCGTTTTGGCCAGAGCCAGCCGCGATGGTAGCAAAATAGCAAAATGGTACAGACCGGTTGTACCCCGGGTTGGGCGGGCGCCAGGTTGCTCCTGGAGCAATAACAAAGGCTTGTCACCTGCACCCAGTTTGGCAGTTTGTCCATTTTGTGCCAGCAATTGCAAGCCAATACGTGTCTGATAGTAAGCCAAAGACCGCTCCAGGTCAGCTACGGTGAGCGCAACAGTTCCCAGATGTGTTTGAGAAGGTAAAAGCGTGTTCATAATAGAACCTCCGCTAAAAGCAGAGGAGGCGGTTCATGAAAAAGCAAGTTTGAACCACCCCCGGATAATTTATGCAATAGTGGGCTGTTTTTGATAAGCGGGCTGGAATAAATAGACCCAGTCCAGAAATGCGGTAATAAACTTGTTTAGTGATTGCCGATAACGTTCGCTGATAAGGTTGCCATTTTGATCAAAATGTTCCCACCCACGGGCGATCATGAGTTGTGGTTGGGGCATGACATAGGTGCTGTTGTGCAGCAGAATGTCACGCAGGTGCATTTGGGCGCGAACTGTCCCCAAGCCACCACCAACGCCCATAATACCTACGGGTTTGTTGTTCAGGGGAGATGGGTCAGGAATGGCACGAGATGCCCAGTCGAGAGCGTTTTTGAGGACGCCAGGAATGGAGTAGTTGTATTCTGGGGTGGCAATGAGGAGGGCATCGGCTTGTTGCAGGTGTTGACGGAGTTGGCGTACGGGTTCGGGGATGCCTTTGGCTTCGATGTCGGTGTTGAAGAGGGGGATTTCGTGCAGGTCGAAGATGGTGAGTTGTGCGTGGGATGGCAGCATGGCGCTGGTTGCCTGTAAAAGGGCGCGATTGTAGGAGTTTTGGCGCAAGCTGCCAGGAATTCCCAAGATGTGAACGGGTTGTTTTTGTGTTTTGTGTTGCATATCGTTTGTACCTCTTTTTTATGGTTTGTCAGGATACGGCCGTATTGGTATCTACGGCTGTCATTTCTGGTAGTCCTTAAGTGTATAGAGTCCGGCCATGAGTAGAGTTGCGAATAATTTTTTGTGGTGTCATGATTTGTCCATATTGTTTTTCATGTGAGCTGGCAGGAATGGCTTGAGGTAGAAGGAGAGATAATTGAGGGGGGTGTTGCCAGCAGTAACAACGGCCGTTTCTGCTTGTGGGGTTGCCAGTAGCACATCATACAACTCAATCCCGGCTGTGAAAGAAGAGGTTTGCAAACGGCCGTTTCCATCCACAAAATAAAGAAACAAATCCTCATCAGAATGTGGCAGCTCAATTTCGGCCGTGCCACCCGGCGGTACAATGGTACTTGTCAGACGTGCCGACACATGTGCATCCGTCGCTCCGTTTGGACCAATAATTTCGCGAACGACACCATCTCCATGCTGACGGGGAAGCATTTCACTAAGCGACACGTGTTCATAGTGTGGTGGGAGATCCATGTACGCCACATCTGCCACAAACCAGATTTGGATAACCCGTGTAAACGAGCCAGTCAGGTTTAGCTCCTGATGTTGAATGTATTGGCCAGAAAACATACGTTGCACTTCGCCAGCCTTAATGACCCCCTGACCACCTGTTGTATCCTCATGATACAATTCACCATCGATCACATACGTATAAATTTCCAGTCCCCGATGTGGATGCCAGCGAAATCCATTACGCGGCTTGATTTGAGTCATGTGTGCAGTTAGCATACCACTGAGACGGCGCAAGGGACTATACCCACCAACCGCAAAATGGGAGACCAGCCAATGTACTGGATGAATTACCGGAAATTGGCTTGCCTTAAAAAAATGCAAAGCGTTTGGCAAAGAGAGTCCGCTTATTTCGCTGGCAAAGACATCAGTTAACACTTCTCTCTTTCTCCTTGTTCGTGGCGAAATAAAAGGCACAGCATCAGCTGTGCCTTCTATAAAAGATTGTCAGATTGTACCGGTAATTACCCACCCAGGGCAAATGGCCAGGGTGTGGAGATGGCCAGGTACATGAGTGCTGAGCCCAGCAAGGCGGTGTTTTTCATGAATTGTGTCATTTCCATCATTTTTGCTTGCTGGTCTTCAACTGCCCAGAAGTTATGCATTTTGAAATTAACGCCCAGGTAAAAGATGACCAGTGCAGCCACACCGATGACTGGCTGGAAACCAGTGAGAATGGTTAAGGCGGCAATCAGCAATAAAACGCCTGTACCCAAAGTCGCCAGTTTCGGGGCAGGCACGCCTTTGGAAGCTGCATAGCCACTAAGCATTTCCAGTTGCATGAAATGGTTTGCGGCCATCATCAGATAGAACAGACCGACCAGAATGCGACCGATTAAGAATGCAATATCCATTGTGCTACTCCTCCTTTTGGAATCACAAAAATATAAGTGGACTCTAGTCCGTATTTCGGCTATAATCATAACGGACTCAAGTCCGCTTGTCAAGTATTGATTGAGTTTCTTGTGTAAATCTGATAAAGTGTGCTCATGTCAAGATCAATTCCGTTAGAAATTATTGACGATCAGGAAGACGGCCGTTCCCAGCGGCGCGATGCTATTGCCAATCGCAAGCTTATTTTGCGCACGGCAGAAAAGCTGTTTGCCGAGCGTGGGGTGCATGAAGTGAATATGGCAGATATTGCTCAGGCAGCTGGCGTAGGAAAGGGAACACTGTATCGTCGTTTCACCAACAAGGCTGCCCTTTGTTTGGCATTGATGGATGCCCAGATGCGCGAGTTTCAAAATACGATGTTGGAGCGCATGCGCACGATGAGTGCCAATGGCGTGTCTCGTCTGGAGCAGTTGATGCACTTTTTGGATGCGCTGGTGCATTTTACGGATGCCCATGTGCCGTTATTGTGTGAAATTCAGCGTGAGGGGATGGTGACCCAAGATGAAACCAGCCTGCAATTACCGCATTTTTGGCAGTATATGACGGTTAACGGCTTATTGCGGGCGGCACGTGAGGCTGGGGAGATTGCTCCAGACCTGGATGTTGATTATCTGGCGGATGCTTTGCTGGCGCCACTGAAGGCGGATATTTTCCGGTATCAGCGGGAGGTGCGGGGGTTTTCGCTGGAGCGGATTAGTCAGGGGCTGCAAACGTTGGTGAGCGGATTACGTGTTTGTGTCTGAGCAGGTGTCACGGCGGGGAAGCCGTGTAGGCTGGTTGGTTGTGCTATGGATTGGGTTGGGGAGCGTATTTTGGGGTTGGTTTACGGCCGTTTCTCCTCCTTCTGGCTCTGTATTGCCACCAGTAGCGGATGCTGCTTCTGTTTCCATTGCTTTGCTTACTGATACGATCCCTGCTTATGGGGTTAACTTTATCAGTTCGGCCGAGTCTCAGGGGGCGGATGAACAACAGTACGCCAATGGTCTTGCTACTGGAGCAACATGGAACCGTTGGCCGATGTATTGGGACCGTATTGAGCAAAGCGATGGTGTTTTTAGTTGGGCGTTTCAGGATGCGGCCGTCATGGGGGATATTCAGCATGGCTTGCACACGAATGTGATTTTGTTGGGGACACCACCGTTTTATACGACTTCTGGTTTTGGGGGGAAGGGGAATCCATCTGGGGCGAGTCTGGTTCGTCCGTGGGGGGTGACGGCGCCGGCAACGGCCGTTCCCCAAGGGCTCTACACACCTGTTTTTAGCGATGGTACAGACACCCCTTCTCCTGGCAAAGCTATCAATCCGGATAACCGGTGGGCACGATTCGTTTTTGAAGCCGTTAACCGTTACAAACCAGGTGGCACACTGGCACAGGTCAACAACTGGCCTGCGGGGGCAGGTATCACACACTGGGAAATCTGGAACGAGCCAGATTTGAGTATTTTTTGGGATGGTACAGTAACAGACTATGCCCGCTTGCTCAAGGTGGGTTATTTGGCCGCCAAACAGGCAGACCCGACTGCCACAATTCTTTTTGGCGGTCTGGCGAACGATGCCAACAACCTTAATTTTTATAACAATGTGATGGCTGTTTTGGATGCGGATCCGGATGCTGTCACTTTTGACTATTTTCATGATATTTTGGCCACTCACAATTATTTATATGCCTGGGAATCCTGGTTTCATGTTTGGCGGGCAAGTAATACTTTGCAATCACGGGGATTGGACAAGCCGATTTGGTTGAATGAGTCGGGTGTGCCGGTGTGGGATGACTATCCGGGACCAATTTGTGAGCCAGACAGTCCGTTTCGGGCTAGCATGAATGAGCAGGCGGACTTTATTATTCAGAGTGCATTTTATGCCACTTATGCCGGTGCGGATGCGATTTTCTTTTTTCAACTTTATGACGGGTGTGGTAATCAGCCGGGGGGAACGGATTTTGACTGGTATGATGTGGATGCGTGCAATGATCCTAATCATCCCAAGCCAGGTGGGGATGCATTTGGTTTGTATCGGAATCCGTCAGATGCGGCTTGCTATCGGCAGCATCCACAGCCGGAGACACCCCGACCGGGGTATGAAGCTTTTCGTGTATTGACGCGGTATTTTACGGATGTGGAGCCATTGTGGCGGATGCGACCAGGTAGTAATGATCCGTTTAATGGGCCACAGGAGTGGATTGCGTTTTATAAGCCAACAACGGGGGAGCGTGTGTTGGGTATGTGGGCGCGGTTTGGTGCTGATGAAACGGCCGTTGTTACTGCCACAAATGCATCTGGAATGGGCGTGCTTATTACGCCGGATGGTCTGACTCAAACTGTGTCGGCCGTCAATGGTGTGTTTACTTTTACCCTGCCGGCAGCCACAAACCAGAATGCTATTTGGGACCCATCGCTATATCCAATTGGTGGGCGGCCGTTCATTCTGATTGAATCGGATACGATGCCACCAGATGTAACGGCCGATGTGGTATTATCTGGCACAACTGACATGCTTGTAAGTTGGTCAGGGAGTGATTTGGGTAGTGGGGTGGCGAGTTATGATGTGGCTGTGGCTGTAGATGGGGGGATGGCGACTGGGTGGCTGACGGAGACAACGGCCGTTTCCGGGCAGTTTGTGGGGGAAGTGGGACGTTTGTACACCTTTACGATTACAGCACAGGACCGGGCAGGGAATGTGAGTGGGGAAACGGCCGTATCCATCTTTACCCAAAACCTGCCAGAGAAGCTTTTCTTGCCCATGTTGGTTCGGTAAATCAATCCGAAAGTGAGGTTTTGAGTTCGGCCGGCAAAGAGGGTGTGGATAGAGAAACGGCCGTTTGCTGTAAACGCTGCTTCAATTGCAACGGCAACTTTACCCGAAAAACCGATCCTCCACCTCGTCGTTCCGCCACTTCAATACTGCCCGCATGAGCCATCACTGCCATACGACAAAAAGCCAGCCCCAAACCAGCCCCCTTTCGCTTGCGCCCACTCACCTGCCCAAACTTCTCAAAAACACGCTCCCGGTCAGATTCCGGAATACCAGGCCCTGTATCCGTTACAGAAATAACCAGCCACTTATTATCTTCCACATCTGCCGAGACCGTAATTTCCCCCCCTTCAGGCGTAAACTTCAGTGCATTTGCCAACAAATTGTCTAATGTTCGCCCTAACAAATCTTTATCTGCCCAAACTGGTGGCAAGTCATCAGAAAACATGACCGCCAATGCTTGTTGTTGCTCCTGCGCCTGAATTTCCACCCGTTTCATGCGACTTCTAATCAATTCGGCCACATCAACAGATTGCAAATCCAAAGTCATCGAACCCGCTTCCATCCGCTCCAGATTTAACAAATCCTCAATCTGCCGAATAATATCCTGGCTAATTGTGTTCATTTCTTGTAGCAACTCTTCCTGCTTCCAGGTTAACTCACCCAGATAGTTGCCCTGCAACAAGCGAATACCACTGGCCAAAACAGTCAGTGGACTTTTCAGGTCATGCACTATCAATTGAGTAAGCTCATTGCGCCAATGCTGTTCTTGTCGCCATGCTGCTGTCCGTTCCTGCACCAGTTTTTCCTGCTTGATGACGATAATATACAACACCAAAAAACCAATTCCCCCCTGTACCAATGCCAGGCTAACAACTGAAGTACGGTTTACACCATTGGTTAGCCAGCGCATACCCACTTCCCCTACAACCAGCGAGAGGGCCACAATGATACTGCTGCCCAAAGCAGCAAAATACCGGCTTGGTTGTAGAGCATCGCTTTCGCGGAGCTGTTTGAGGATGGCAAAGAAGGCGAGGATGATGGCTGTGGCAGTAGCTGGCAGAAAAAGTAGCCAGCTTAAGCGTCCCCATACGCCCAGGATGTGGCAAATTTCTGCCTGTGCCAACAGGATAAGAGAGAGGGTGATGTTGCGATCTACTGGCAAACGACTTTGTTGATAGTAGTTGTAATTGCGCCAGGTAGTCCAGACCAGCAGCAGGACAGATGTAATGGCAAGGGTATATTTGAGTACCGAGTCAAAACTGCTTTGGGCAATGGTGGTGAGCCAGCCGGGTTGCAGAAAGACGATCAGGGTATAGCCAGAGAATAGCCCCAGGGCGACGAGGAAAATTTTATGACGTTGGGTGATGATTTTGGTTTCGATGTGTTTAGGCCAGGAAACGGCCGAAAGTGTGAAGATAATTGCTCCAACTGGCACACTCAGGCGTAATGACCAACGGAAAATTTCATTGGTTGCCCCCATAATTAAAATATTGGGTGTGGATAAACCACTGAGTAACAACAAGGCAGAAATCGTGCTAAATGCCAGTGTGATGAAAACAGCACGTGCGCTTTTTTGTGCATTTGGAAAGGAACTGAAAAAGAGGGCAGTAATTAGCGCCACGAAACTGGCAAAAGAAACAATGTAGTAATGTACTAGCCGTGTAAACCAACTAATTCCCCAGGCTGGTAAATCCCATGCGGGCATTAATCGTAATACAACTAATCCGATCAAGGGCAAAAAGAGTATAATGGTTTGTAGAATCCTGCGTTTGTTGGTGAGAGTTACATTGCTCATAAAAATATCTTAGCGATGTAAGCTGACAGTTTGTCTTACAATTTGGGGGTTGTGTGAAGGAATTAAAGTGAGGAAGGAATGCAACCGATTTTACGGGAAGTGCCGTTTAGTTTTGAAACGGAAAGATTGCTGATTCGTGGTCCATTGCCTGGGGATGGAGCGGTGGTGCGAACGGCCGTTCTTGAGTCTCTAAACGAACTGCGAGCATGGATGCCTTGGGCAGTAAACATCCCCGACGAAACCGGTTATGAGGCCATCATTCGCGAAAAATACCTGGACTACCTGGCCAGGCGAGATTTGATGATGCTTTTGTGGCTCAAAGGCACAGACACACTCATTGGCGGCAGTGGTTTACACAAAATCGATTGGCGTGTACCCAAATTTGAAATCGGATATTGGGTACGAACGGCATACACCGGCAACGGATATATTACCGAAGCTGTGAAAGGAATTACCAAACTTGCCTTTGACGTGCTTGGCGCCAAACGTGTAGAAATTCGCTGTGATTCCCTCAATGAGCGAAGTGCAGCAGTTGCCCGACGAGCAGGATATCCGCTTGAGGCCACTTTGCGCCATCATGATCGCCATCATTTGACTGGTAACTTGCGAGACACATTGATTTTTGCTTTAGTGGCCGATTAATTACAAAACAGATTTGCCACCTATCATGCAGTTGTTATAATCCCACCGTTTGAAATCCATTATAAAATGTGAAGCGTAATGCGTAGAAGTTGCCAGACACCTTCTGCACATTACGTTTTACGTTTTAAGGAAGAGGTGTATGAGCAATAGAGATTTTGGTTGGTTAGCCGTGATTTTAGTGGTCATTGCTGGCAGTATTTGGATTATTCAAAGTCCAAATTATCCTGTCCGGCGTGGTTTGGATCTGCAAGGTGGTTTGCAGGTCTTGTTGGAAGCAGATGTGCCATTGGACCAGGAAGTAACACCTGAGCAAATGGATACCGCCCGACAGATTATTGATCAGCGGGTCAATGCTTTGGGTGTGGCCGAACCATTGGTGCAGGTAGAAGGAGAGCGGCGAATTTTGGTGGAGTTGCCCGGTATTGATAATCCAGAAGACGCAATTGCATTGATTCAGGAAACGGCGTTGCTGGAGTTTGTGGATACGGGGAACCAGAGTTTGCCAGAGGGGATGTGTATTCGCACCACGTTGAATGAAGGGCCATCTCGGTGTGAACTGACGTCGGGAACGGCCGTTACCAACACCAACACCGTACCCGCCCCAACATTCGAAACAGTCATGACAGGGGCTGCCTTGCGCGAAGCCCACGCTCAGGTCAGCCAATTTGGTGAATACTTTGTCAGTTTCGCCCTTCGCCCAGAAGATGCCGACTTCTTCAAGGAATACACCCAGACCCATCAGGGACAATTCCTGACCATCGTCCTGGACAAACAGGTAATCTCCAGCCCGCGCATCAGTGCGGTTATTGATGGTGCCGGTACAATTACAGGTAACTTTACCCAGGAAGAGGCTGAAAAACTGGCCTTACAGCTTCGTTTTGGTAGTTTGCCAGTACCATTGCGTATTGAAAGCACACGTCAGGTAGGCGCCACACTTGGTGAACTCTCTATTGAGTCCAGTATTCGTGCCGGTGCTATTGGTGTGGCTATTGTGCTGCTCTTTATGCTTATTTACTATCGGTTGCCAGGTTTTCTGGCCGATCTGGCTTTGGTTACCTATGCCCTGGTGAATGTGGCTATTTTTGAGTGGTTGCCTGTGACATTGACATTGCCTGCCATCACAGGCTTTCTGCTTTCCACAGGAATGGCTGTTGATGCCAATATTCTGGTATTTGAGCGAATGAAAGAGGAATTGCGACGAGGCAGCACCTTGCGTGAAGCTATCGTCACTGGTTTTGACCGGGCGTGGACATCCATTCGGGATTCTAATATTGCCACACTGGTCATTTGCTTTATTTTATGGACGTTTGGCCGTAACTTTGGGGCAAGTGCGGTGCAGGGATTTGCCCTGACTCTGGCGATTGGTGTGTTTGTCAGCTTGTTTACGGCCGTTATCGTTACCCGCACTTTTGTATTCCTGGCTATTGGCCGGGCAGCAGACTGGTTGCGGAACAAAAAATGGCTCATGGGCGCATAGGGGGATTTGGCTATGTATAACCTGGTACAACATCGCAAACGATACTTTCTTTTCTCGGCCTTTGTTATTGGGCTAGGAATTGCTGCCATGATTTATTCGCTGGTAACCACCGGCGCACTTTTTCCGTTGGGTGTGGACTTCCGCAGTGGTACGCGGTTTGAGTTTCAGTTCAGCCAGCCAGTATCGGAAAATGAAATTCGTGAGGTATTTAACAACTTTGGCATTAACAACCCTTCTGTGATTGCCCTGCGTGGTGAAGGGTTGGAAAATGCCTGGCAGGTACGTACGGAATTTGTCTCGCCGGAAGAGGCGCAGGCGATTGAGAGTGCCCTAAATGATTTGGCGCCGCTAAAGCCTGGCACGACACAAGTGCAGAGTGTTAGCCCTTCTGTGGGGGCTGAGGTAACACGAGCCGCCTTTGTGGCTATTTTGGTGGCCGCCGTGGTGGTGCTGATTTACATCATGTTGGCGTTTCGGCAGGTGCCAAAGCCGTTTCGTTATGGCGCGTGTGCTGTGACGGCTATGATTCATGACTTGCTGGTGATTTTTGGCTTTGCGGCTATCACCGGTATGGTGCTGGGGTGGGAAGTGGATGCGCTGTTTCTAACGGCCGTTTTGACTGTGGCTGGCTTTTCCCTGCAAGATACCATTGTCGTTTTTGACCGTATTCGGGAAAATATTGCCAAGCGGCCACTGGAACGGTATGAAACGATAGTCAACCGCTCTGTGTTGGAGACAATTCATCGCTCACTGGCAACGCAGTTAAACGCCATGTTTGTGATGGTGGCTATTTTGCTCTTTGGTGGGGCATCCATCAAGCCGTTTATTGCTGTGCTTTTTGTAGGTATGTTGAGTGGAACGTATAGCTCGATTTTTACGGCCGTTCCCCTTTTGGTAGCCTGGGAAAAGGGTGAAATTCCGCTTCTTAAGCCAGCCTGATATGAACAAATGACCAGAATCTTGCCAGCAGCCGATACAAAACCACACGCTTTTTACCCTAAACGTGAGGGAAAGTATTGGTTGCTGGCAATTTTATTGCTCCTGTTGGCTGCATGTAGTGCGCCACCACCTACACCTACCCCCACGCCCGCTGGTATTCTTTCGTTCGGTCCTGTTCCGACTTTGGCGCCCACATTTACGCTGCCTCCTACTGTAGCCCCATTGCCCACAACAACCCCACTACCAGCAACACCACCTACCCCTACGCAAACACCCCCCGCTCTTGATACGACGATTATTGAGCTCCGATACACGATTCCCGCTTTGGAACTGGATCGACGGTTGCAGGCCACGCTAGGCAATCAAGTAATCCTGGTGGATGAGACCACGAAACTGGCTGTGGAACGTACCAATCAGGGTGGCGTGGTACGAGAGATGTTGCAGGCATTGCCAGAATTGGTGCTGATGCCATTGCCGGAAGGGTGTAATACATGTGTACATTTGCGGTTTGAGTTGCCAGAGGCAGGAATAAGTGGTGATGGCTGGTTGCAAGACCCGGTGTTTTTGGCTAGCGTAGAGAATTATATGTCGGTCGCATTGGGGCCACATTTTCCGCCAGAGACGGTTTTGGGGTTGCGTCGCAGTGCGTCGCCGTTTGCACCGGCTCATTCACTGGCAATGTTACCAGACGGCCGTTTTTGGCTTTGGTTGGCTACGGAAGACACAATTGACTCGCCAATGAATTTGCCGGATTCGGCCGTTTTTTTACAAACCCTTATCGCCGACCTCCCACTTGATACCCTGGCTGAACAATACACGGCTGCCTGTCCGGGTAGCCCTGTAGAGAGCTTATTGCTTGCTCAGGAAGAGACCCGTCGTCTGATCACCATTGTCTGCCCTGAATTTTCCTTGCCTGTCACATTATTACCCCTCTATCTGGCTGTGGATGGATTGCTCGCCCCCAAAATTGCCGATGTTTCCTTGCCCCGCCCACCTGCTGCTTTTCCGCTGGCTGCTCTGGCCGATTATAAACGAGCAGATGGTACCCGGTTGACGCTGTTTCAGGACGGGGAAGTGATCGCTCGCTCTGGCACTCAGGTGGTAACATCTACCCTGGAAATAACAGAAGTAATTAGCCTGACGAATGGCTTGCTGTCTAGTGGACTGGTGCAGCCAGGTCTGACAACATTTCGACCTACGCCAACGCCTGCGGCTACGGTGACAGCGACAGTGCCCACTTTGCCGGTTTCTGTTTTGTTGGTTCGGGGGGAAGCAGGTGTACTGGATGGCAGCTGGACAGAACGGCCGTCTTTGCCTGTGCTTGACACTTTAGACGAATTGTTAAATAATTTACTTGGAATTACAGTGCCAGAACCGAAGGGAACGGCCGTTTTACCACAACCAACTTCGACACCACAACAAACTCCAACCCCTTCAGATTCATAGCAGCCTTTTTTGTGTAAAGATTCTTGGTTCCCCAAAAGGAGAAGATTATGTCCAACAAGGGCCGTTTAGTGGCAGGCGCATCTCTGTTGGCAAACTTTATTTTGCTCTTCCTCTTACTCAGCGGTACATTCAGCCAGTCCCAGAGCACCAGCAACCAGGCAAACCAACCAATTGCTCAGGCAAACAACGTGAACAACACGACTTCTTCCCCAGTACCAGCACAACCAACAGCTACCCCAACCTCCCTGCCTACAGAAACAATATCAACAGAAGATACAGCAACCCCCACAGCCACCGTGCCACCTGAGCCTACTGAAACACCAACCCCAGCCGCTACCCCAACCCCAGAAGCCACACCTACCCCCGAAGTTCCACCAACACCTACCATTGCTCCCGGGCCACCCTGGTTACGCTACGTCAACCTTTTCCGCGCCCAGGCCAATTTGCCCCAGCTAACCGAAAACCCGGAATGGTCAGAAGGTGATCGGTTGCATAGTGTGTACATGGTTAATACAGACCAGTTGTGGCATAGTGAAGATCCTAACAGCCCCTATTACACCAAAGCTGGCGACGATGCTGCCCATAATGGCAATATTGCAGCCAGTAATTACTTCGGCGAGTCAGATTTTGAATGGGCGATTGATTACTGGATATCAGCTCCGTTTCATGGGGCTCCTATTCTCGATCCGGAGTTGACAACAGTTGGCTTTGGTACGTTTCGCGCTCAAGTTGGTACATTTTCAGTTGCGGCTACTATGGATGTTAAGCGAGGCATCGATCCCGCTGTGGAAGTCGAATATCCGGTAATGTTCCCCAAAGATGGTGGAGAAACATGGGTGTTGGCGTATAAATTGTTTGAGTTTCCGAATGCAATTCCGAGTTGCCCAGGCTTTGCCCGTCCAACCAGTGCACCAGTATATTTATATTTGGGTAATGGTGACCTGACGCCAGCAGTGTCTCAGGCGGTTATTTTGGAAAATGGGGCGCCAATGGAGACTTGTTTCTTTGATGAAACCAGTTATTACAATCCCGATTCGAAACAGCAGGAGACAGGCCGGCTGATTTTAGACCAGCGGGATGTGGTGGTAATTATGGCCAAACGGCCGTTTCAGGTTGGTAGCACTTACACCGTCCAGGTATCTGCCAATGGCATGGATTTGGAATGGCGCTTCAAGGCAGTAAATCCCCCATAAGGCTTAAGAGGGAGGCGATATGCAAGCACTTTATTTGGCAAATGGTCAATTAAGCATCAGAACCAACCACCCCCAGCCACAGCCAGCATCCGGTGAAGCCCTGATTCGGATACGCCTGGCTGGCATTTGCTCCACCGATCTGGAAATTGTTAAAGGATATGCCGGATTTCGGGGTGTATTGGGACATGAGTTTGTTGGCGAGGTTGTTGCTACGGCCGATTCTGCCGACAAAGATTGGGTGGGGCAGCGTGTTGTGGGCACAATCAATATCGGTTGTCGGGAATGTGTTGAATGCCTGGCCCATGGTCCAGAACATTGTCCCCATCGTACTGTTTTGGGCATTATCGGACATGATGGTGTTTTTGCGGAATACATCACCCTGCCAGTAGCCAATTTACTGGTTGTGCCAGATACAGTGCCAGACGAAGCGGCTGTATTTACTGAACCATTGGCGGCGGCGTTGCGGATTCGAGAGCAAGTGATGGTGAGGCCATCAGCAAAAACGGCCGTTGTTGGGCCTGGCCGTCTTGGCCTCCTCATTGGCAAAGTGCTTGCCCTTGCCGGCACAGAAGTGACCATGCTTGGGCGCTCCGAGCGTTCCCTCATGCTGCCGGCACAATGGGGATTGCGTACTGGCTTCGTTACCGATTACCCGGAAAACAGCTTCGACTTTGTGGTAGAAGCCACCGGTAATGAAGCTGGCTTTGCCCACTCCCTCCGCCTGGTACGTCCACGGGGTACACTTATCCTTAAAAGCACCTTTCATGGACAGACTACCCTCGATCTCACCAAGCTCGTAGTCGCCGAAATCAATGTGGTTGGGTCCCGTTGTGGACCATTTGCGCCCGCTTTGCGGCTACTGGCTGAAGAAGCTGTCCCTGTGCGTGATACCATCGAAGCGGAATATTCGCTCTCTGATGCCCTGACTGCTTTTGAGCACGCTGCCAGGCCAGGCGTACGCAAAGTGTTGATACGGCCGTAACCCTACCCATAACAAAAGAGGCGTTCCGTCCAAAGAACGCCCCTCAAAATAAACCAATCCCGTCGTGCTTATGGCGCAAAAATCACCGATGACACACCACCCTGTTGACTAACCCGCACTGTGGATTGCGAAACCAGGTGAAAAATACGCCGCAATTCCTTGTGCGAAAGGCCAGCCGTCAACACCTCCGGAAAACCAATCCGATTCGCCAATTCCTGCACCTCTGACTGCTTGATACCACCCTGCCTAAACCCAACATACGCCAGCGTGTAAATCTCATGCTTCAATAGCTCTTCTGCTGCGCGGCGAATATCGCGGGCTTTTTGCCGAGATGCGTTATCCTCCCCATCCGAATAGACAATGACAATACAGCGTACCATAACACCACTTTGACGCAATTGCTGTGCGTATAGCACCATATTTGTTAGCCCGCCTGCTACAGCATCATACAATGCCGTTGACCCGGCTGGCATGTATTGGCTTCGTGTGAGTGGTGGTGTGTCCAGCAACGGCATATAGCCATGCAAAAGATAAACCTGATTATTGAACAAGATGGTGCTTACCAAAATATCTTCTGCCGCACTTGAACCACGCATCGCTTCCAGATATGCTTCATTGTAAGCGTGTATCAGGTCAGAAGCATAGGGCATCATGGAGCCACTCATGTCAATAATGTTCATGGCTAGTGTGACATCGTTGCTGGCTAGTTGGTCCAGTGGTGCGCCAACGGCCGTTGCCATTGTCGGCCCATTCAGATTTGATACAACCAAATTCATTGTCTTGTCTGTCAGTCCGTCATCATGTGCTGACTGAAACAGATCGTCCAGGTTGCCGAGTCCGTTGTTGTTTGTCATTATTTTCTCCTTACGTTAGCTGGCTCTTACACCAACCTGAAAACCGATCAGAAGGGCAGGGGATCGGTGCTGTTAATAAAATGCACGCCTTGCCGGGCAAATTCCTCAAAGCGCCGTTCGGCAATTGCATGAAAGTCAATTTCAGGGTGAATAACTGGCGATGTGCAGTCCCGCAAGAAATAGATTTTGCGGAGGGCATCCGGTTTGTTACCAAAATCTTCTACCAGGTCTTCCACTGTTTCCAGTACACAGTGTGTTTCTGCCTCGCCAGCAATCAGTACCACGTCGGCATCAGCCAGGGTGTCCAAAAAGGCTTTGTTTTTGCCCCCCAATGGGTGATTGGGAACAGGGACTTCTGGCTGAATAATGGAGTAGTGTTCTGTAAGCGGGATACTTCCCTTAGTCAGCCAGGTGGGTTGGGTTTTGCGGGCAATGCTGTGCCAGATAACGGCCGACCAGAGTTCCGGGTCCAGGGCATTGCCGATGCCCCCAATCATCACATGGTATGGCCAGATGGTCAGTTGTTTTTTAGCCTGTTCTTCCAATGTTTTGACGTAATTGGTAGATTCTACTGGTGCAACCAGCGGCCGCCATTTGCCTGCTTTGATATCTTCGTAGGTGATAAGTGTGAATGGGGCTGGGTGATTGCCATTTGCATCTGCCCACCATGCGGGGTGGAAGATTTGGAAAGGCAGGTGGGAATCGAGTGAGCAGGTAATGTTTGTAATGCGTTCGGCATGGGTGTAGATGAATTCGATGAGGCGGCGGATGTCGTCGAGCGAACCTGGTACATTGAGGCTACCTTGTGCATGACAAAAATCTATTTGCATGTCAATGATGACCAGATGGACTTTTTGTTTGTCTTCGGCAGCTGGAGACAGGTTGGCGGCTGTCGCATCAGCGGCGATGGTGGCTATATCTGGGTAGAAGAGAGTGCCAATTCGTGATGGGTTGTAAAAGCTGGGAAAGTTTTTCATGTTTCGCTCCTTATTTAGTGTAATTATTACACTAATTATTTGAGACATAGTATAGTGTGATTGTTACACTTTGTCAAGGGGATGTGGAATTTTGCTTGTGGGGGAAAAGAAAAAGCCAGCATTGGATGCTGGCTTGGAGGGGTGGGGGGAAAACGGCCGTTTTTTAATCTTCGCCGCTTTGTGATTGCCAGAACCCAATGCCTACAATTCCCAATGCGACAGCGCCAATGACACCGACCAGGGCAATCAAGGCGAGAATCAGACCCAACAGGCCAAGCACTACACCAACACCAGCCTGGCTACCTTCTTCCTGAGCTGCCAGTGTAACGGCCGTAGCCAATTCATAATTACCGGCGGCATGGGCAACCGCAGGCATTGCCACTGTTATCAGCAATGCCACCAGGACAGGTACAATTGACCAAAAGATGCGTGATTTCCGCATGTTCTTTATTCTCCTCAATCAGATTTTGCCTGATTATACCGTCATCAGGGGTGAATGGACAAAGAGCCATCTTTTTTTATTGCCAAATAGATGGGGTAAGAATCTGTAAATATATTTGTGCCATGACGGATTTGCCGTTCAATGAGGATGTGGTCTGGCTGAAAATGAAAAGTGACTTCTTGCAAGCTTTCACCCATTGCCAGAGGAGGGACAGGTAATTCCCATGTGGTTTGATTGTGCCAGCAGAAGAATTGGTAGTCGGTAAAAAGGCGATGATAGCCGATAAGGAGGTCATGGTGAGGTGAACTGGTAAACCAGGTTTGGGCGCGGTGAGCCGTAGCAATGGGGGTTTCCAGGTAAAGGCCATTCTGTATTTGTCCGCGCATGATCCATGTGCCCGCAATGCGGTAGAGGGCATGAGGGGTGGTGGCAAAAACGGCCGTTTCCCGAAAATAGACTGTTTCGGTTAACGTTATCTTTTGGGGTTGTTCCCCGTTTGTATCCAGAACAAGGAGTTGTTTTCCCAGAGGTGGGTTCACGGCCAAATATCGTTGCTGGAACCAGCCAAAACGATAGCCAGGCCTGCCGGTGAAGAGAGGAATATTTGTTTGTTGGCCGTTGGCGGTACGGCGAGACAGGGTGTACAGGTTTTCTTTGCGGGTGATGGCCTGAAAACGGCCGTTTTCCCGCCACGTCGCTACCACATTGCCCGGCAGGTGAGCCAACCATTCCGTCCATTGGTCTGTTTTTTGGGTAACGGGCATTTTGGTTGGTCGTTGGCATACCGGACAAGACGGCCGTTGGCAGGCATACGATGTCCCACATTGGGCACATATACGCATATTGTGTACCAGTTCGGCCATCATTTCCTGTGAAACTGACACCCGTTCCCCCCTGGCAAACACCCTGTCAATTAGTTCCAGCCAGGTATCTGGCAGAATTTCCGGGGGGCGTGTATGGGGTGGTTTGGTCACATCGGGATGTCGCACAGGAATGCCCGCCTGGGCGCGGGTGGTCAGGGATTTGTATTGGTGGTGTGTGCCGCCGTATGGGTGTACCAGCAGGAGGGTTTTGACCAGCAGGACAAGAAAGGCGTACCAGTCGGTTAGGGGGGTAAAATACGGCCGTTTGCCAAAATTTGGCACGTTATACAAAGATGGATCCAAAAATTCGGCCGTTGCCACCGGGCACGGAAACCCGCCAAACTGGTAACTATCTACATCCACCCACCAGACCTGAGGCGATCCATCCGGCACAAAAAACAGATTGCGGTCATTCAGATCACCCACGACGATACCCAGTTGGTGTAGCCGATTCAGTGTATGATAAATGCGTGTGAGCAACATGATTTGCCGGGACATACTGATTCCGTGTTGGCGGCAGAATACGGCCGAAGTTAGCTTGCGTATGGGCTGGCTACCACGAGGCAGACGAGGCATCTGAAAGCCAATTGTTTTTCCCTTGATGTTAAAGATGAGTGCACAAGGAGCCAGAACTTCCGGTGGTAATTTTTTGTTCAGCGCCTCATCAAGTAAATAGGCGAGTTTTTTGATATGCTGTTTTTGGGGGTGATGATACAGTTTGATGGCGGTATTTCCCGCCGCAAAAATGATGCCCTCACCGCCTGCCTGAATCAGGTGGGATGCGTCAAGAGTTATTTGTGTGTTGTTGGCCAGCAAAACAGTGTGTTGCATCAGGTTTCTCCATTTTGCGAAAAACAAATGGCTATGGCGCCGTCATCGTCAAATTGTCCCCGTTGTCTGGCCTGTATGTTGAGCCAGCGTTGCAGGGTGAGTGGCGTATGGGCTGTTTGCAGTTGGCAGAGGAGGTCAGGCGTCCAGCCGTCTGTGGCGACGACAAGCCGGCGCCGGGGGGTGGTAATTTGTTGGGTGTAGAAACGGCCGTTTGTGCGTCGTTGCCAGACATCATAAGCCAGATAGTCGGGAGCGTTGCCAGTGGCTATGAGTGGCTGGATATGCTCATCCCAGCCCAGGTACCCATCACCACGCCAGAAGAAAACGGCCGTTTCCGGTAGCCAAACAAAGCCTACCAGTGTACAAAGCCAGTGCGTTGCCAGGTAATTGGTGCGTTCTGTTTCGCTGGCAAAAGGGTGTAAATGACAAATTGAGGCTATGAAGCGGTAGCAGGCAGTGTACAGATTGGCAACGAGGCTTTGGGGAGAAACGGCCGTATTTCCAGCCAGCTCTCTACTTAGCCACGTCGCAGCAAATTGTCCCAGCAATTGGGCGCCACTTTCAGACCGCGACAATTGTCGGCCAGTACCAGTATTCACCTTGCTGCCACAACCATCCAGCACCAGCCCAAACCCGACACCAGGTGCTGGTTGTTTACAAACGGCGAAATCCTGTCCATTTATTTGCGCTAGCCGGTGTGCCCGGCCTGTAATTGTGGCTGTCGCTGTAATCATAATATCCTTTGTGTCGTTTTGACACAAATATTAGTGTAAAAAATACACTTTGTCAAGTTGCGTGTTTGATAAAAATTTGGCACGCGAATGTGCCTGAATTTTTTCTGCTTCTACACGGATGGGGTAAAATCTGCGCATGAAAGAACTACTGATTCTGCGCCATGCCAAGTCCAGTTGGGATAATGTAAGATTGGCTGATCATGATCGGCCGCTGAACAAGCGGGGTAAACGGGACGCGCCCCGAATGGGGGAGGTGTTGCGGCAGGAGGGGCTGACACCGGAACGAATTATTACCTCATCGGCAGAACGGGCATTGACAACGGCCGAATTGGTGGCCTTGTCATCTGGCTATGAGGCGGAGATTGAAGTAACCCGCCAACTTTATCTGGCGGATCCAGAAACGTATTTGGCAGTATTACGGCCGTTACCCGATTCACTGCAGCGTGTCATGGTCGTGGGGCACAACCCCGGAATGGAAGAATTGATAGAACGACTGACTGGGGAATCTGTTCGCTTTACCACAGCCAATATTGCTTACATTCGCTTGCCCATTCATAGCTGGTCTGAATTAACCGAAGAAACCAGAGGCGAATTGGTCAATCTGTGGCGGCCTAAAGAGCTGGATTGGTGAACGACCAGTTATCACGAAAGGTGACTCAGCCAGGTGAATTGCTTTGGTGCAGCCTGGCCGATATATGCGGCGAGCCATTATCGGCGTAAAGGTGGCTAAGGCTTTTGTGGCGAGATACCCACAAGCCAACCAGACCTACTCGTAACTCATAGGCAGTGGTGGCTTTTTCGCTGATTTCGTTCAGGATATCCCGTTCTACCAATCGGTTGAGAGCCGTAGTGACTTCGGCTGGGGAAAGGTGGATATCATAATTTTCAAGATGGCTGACGAGATCGGCCGGGTGGAAGGTTGTGCCATGGTCCATCAGTTGGGAAACGGCCGTTAACAACGCCCTTTCAGCAAAAGTAGATTGCTGCCACAAATACGCAAAATGTGCTTCCCCCAACTTCAACATTTCATCCAATGCCGTGTTCACATCCGAAATAGTGACATAACCAGTGCGCGTCGTATTTGCCTGCTTTACCAGCGTATAACAAACCAATTGCAAAAAGTAAGGATGTCCCGCAGTAACCCGCAAAATCTTATCCAGAGCCAGATCGTCATACACCAGATTAGGGGAAACCGGTTCACAAATCAGGCGGCGAGCTGATTGTTCATCCAGATAGCCAATCTTGCGATACAAGGCAATATTAAATAACACTGACCAATAATCTGCGCTCATTTCTTCCAGGCGTCGTGTACCCACAAAGATGAAGCCCAGCCTGTCACTATGCTGCATCAAGTGCCTCAAATAAGTAAAAAACGTGGCGGGCAAAATGCCATCTTCCACCAGGTTTTGCAATGCTTCGAACTCATCAAACACGAAAAGCAAAATATGATCTGGCAAAAGCTTTTTTACTTGTGGCAAAAAAGTTCGTTGGAAAAGACCGGTTGGATCGGTTTCCCAATGTTCAAGTGCTGGGATTTCCAGCTCAATATTTCGTGTAATGAGTGTGTCGGCAATAAGCCACGCCAGGTCGTGGAACAGGGCAGGCATTCCAGGCGTCACTCCCAGAGATTGACAATCTATGTACACAGGGATGACATGGTCAGGCAGATGTTGCTCCAGTCGCAGGAGGATAGACGTTTTGCCCGTGCGCCGCTGGCCAATGAGGATGAGGACATTGCGCTGATCGGTACGGCTGACATTTTGGGCGATAAATTGGAAAAGTTCTTCTCGGCCGTAGAAGAGGGTGCTATGGCGACGAAGAGGGGAGCCAGGAAGATAGGGGTTGGGAATGGGTTTGAATTCGCGTGTTGGTGGGAGCAAGTGTACCATGTCGCCGAAAGCGAGTTCTTTGTCTTGTCCGTTTGGGTCGTCGTATGTGATGGTCAGGGCGATGCGGAAGCGGTCGGCAACTTGGGGTTCGATGGTGAAAGAGACTTGGCGGGTGCGTCGGGGTGGGAGGAAGGAGATAATTTGGGGTGGGGAAAGGACTTTATAAGCGGGATCGTTGGCGAGTTCGAGGATGATGTTTTCGGCAGGAGAACGGCCGTTATTTTTGATTTCAAATACCAGTTCGGTTTGTTTGGTGGGCGCCAACCGTTTGGTTTTTAGAGTGACTACCGGATCGGCGCGTCCACGCAATTCCTCTATAGCGGCATTAACCAGCCCAATCCAACGATTGACAACGGCCGTTATGAGCGTCTTTTCGATATTTACTTCAAAATCTGGCAACTGGTCTCGCAACTGATGCAACAACACCAGCGCTTCATTCAAGTAAACCAGACGGTCTTCTGCCTGTTCTACTCGTTCGCTATCTCGCAAATTCGTCAACACCGGCAACAACGCATCCAACAAAGGCATCCAGGCCCCTTCTTGCTCCAAAAAGGTCAGCAAATCCATCAACTGTGGGCGAAGCAAACTTAATTCTGTAATTGATGGCGCTTCCAACAATAGCTTTGTATTTTCCATAACCTTTTGCCAGCGAGTAAACCCAACCCATTGCTCCGGCTGGTTTTCCAGTTCTGCCAGCATACTGGTAATAATTGGCAAGCCTACCAGAGGCCTGTCGGCTAACAAAAACAGGGCATCGGCCAAACCGGCAATAAGCTGGTCATTTTCCTGACGTGCCTGTGCTGCCAGATGTAGCCAAAAATTGGGTGCGCCGCCAGTGTGGGCATATTTGTTTTCCAGCAAGAGCAGGCTATGTTGAGGCTGTTGTTTTAAGCGGCGATAAAACCGTTGGGCACGGGCAGTTGGTGTTTGTGCCTGACGCATGAAAAGGACAGCCAGGATTGCCAGCAAGATGCTTGCGCCTGTGAGCAGGGTGCGCGGAATTTCACTAAACAGAATACCCGTAACAGGTGGTCCGACTGGAGGTGTTATATACCCACGATGAAAACCATCGTCATAGAAAAAGCGGTATGCCAGTCCTTCTGTGTTGTTGGGTGGTGTGCGGACAAACCAAAATGGTACGCCCTCACCATTTTCGACGATGTGGCTTTCCTGGGGAATCCATTCGCCGGTAGCGGGATCGTGTAGTTGTAGCTGTACGGTGACTGGGTCTTGTTCTACATCCAGTACATTGATTCTGAAATTGAATTGACCCTGAGACAATTCGACTTGGGGAGCAGTGAGTAAGGGTGGCCAATTTTCCTGAGCGCGGAAGAGTTGTACCAGTCCGTTTTCGGTGATGACGAGTAGATTGGCACGTTGGTTGTTTCGCAGGCTGGTAATGGCGTAAACACTACTGAAAAGATTGAGGCCGGGGGCGAGTTTTGGGGATTCTTGTTCGGCGTTGGTGTAGATGCGCACGCGACCATCTCGGTTGCCAATGGCCAGATCGGCCAGGGCGTCGCCGTCCAGGTCTCCGTAGAAGAGGGCGGTCATTTTGCCCAGGCCGGTAAGTTGCCAGCGGATGAAGGGGTGGTTGTCGTTGATGTTGAGCCAGAGTAAACGGCCGTCTTCTGTGGCAATGAGGAAGCTGTCTGGATTGGAAGCGTCGGGGTTGGCAGTGACGACCTGAAAGGCCTCTTCGATGAGATGGTGGGCGGCCAAACTGACTTGGGGAGGGCTGTGGAGCGGGAGTGGCCATTCGGGGAGCTGAATACCGCGCCAGTTTAGCCCACGGGCTGTGCCATCGGCCAGCAGTACCAGCAGGGCAGAGGCGAGTTCGTTACCGGGCTGGTTTAGGGGGAAGATGTTGACGATGGGGCTGTCGAAGACGGCCATGTGGATGATGGAGGGGGTTGTGCCCAGTTTGTAAATATGGTTTTGGGTGGCGGCGACAATTTCAAACGGCCGTTTCTCCGTCCCCCCCATTGTGAGCAGATAATTGACGCGCTCTGGAAGACTGGTTTCCCAAAGCTGTGAGCCAGATGCCCCAAAAGCAATGATACGTCCTGCGGCTGTTCCTACCAGAATTTGCGGCTGGTTGGGTGTGTTGACATCTGTTACCAGCAAACTGGTTATTTCGGTGAAAAGTGGTTGTTCCCAGATTTGTTCTCCGTTTGCTCGTCGCAGTTCTACCCAGCCAACGATTGTCTGGGTGCCGCTGGGGTCCTGGATGGTGGCGTTGCGGGCGACGACAAAGTTGGGTGGGCTGATGGGTGAGGTGGGGAGGGTGGCCAGGTAGCTGATATCGCCTCCGGGTTCGATGACCCAGCGGATGGAGCCGTTGCTGTTCAGGCGATGTAAACGGCCGTCTTTTGCTCCTACCAACAGCTCATCCTGTCCGTCCTGGTCGAAATCAATCACCAACCATGAATGAGGGGCTGCAAACAGGGAGTATTCCCATTCCTGGGCATTGGTACTGGCCCCAATTCCCAGTCCTTGCAGTTCAATTGTGGCAAAGCGGGCGAGTAGCAACTCACTTTTACCGTCGTGGTTGATGTCGAGAAGGCGGGAGAGGCCGGTTACATCAATGGCTGGCAGCGTGTTTAGAGTACGGCCGTCATTTCCCAGCAATATCACATCTGCAGGCTCTTCCACGCCGCCTTGCCGCCGAATAACAGCCATGAGCATGGGTTGGCTGGAGGGAGGGACGAATGGTGCTGCGGAGAGTGAGACAATTTCCTTGTTGGCTTCTGGTGCCAAAAATCGTGCCCAGACACGCCGCCCTTGTTCGTTGTACACGATGACCCCGCCCACGCCAGTGCCGGCGACCAGACCAGGGCCTTCGGGTAGTTGGGCAATGGTCAGGGCTGTGATTGGTTTGTTGAGTGTGCGCATCCACACGCGCTGGCGGCTGGCTTCGTAGAGCAAAAGCTGCCCTCTGTCGGTGCCAATAGCTATTTGCTGGGTGCCAGATTGGGAGAATGAGATGGGGAGCAGGTTGGTTACATGGCCGGAGATGGGTAAATCCTGGTCCCAGCGGGGTATGCCGTTGGTATTGAGTAGGGTTACCTGGCTAAAACGGCCGTTATAGAAAGCGTGGACGATTTCAGAACGGCCGTCTCCATCCATATCACTGACGGCAATTCGTGGTGTACTGTTCAATAATGCCGGTATGTTATTTTGGTATCGCCATTGAAGTTGCCCATTTTCATCAAAAAGCTGAAGCTGTCCTGACTGGAGTAAAACCAGAATGTGTTGTGGATTATTGGCACCAGTGTTTACTGCGGCAATATCAGCAGGAAAAGCGGCATAAGCTGCTAACCATTGATTGGCAATTTCCTGCCCACTGCTGGTTAGTAGCGGAATTGGGGCAGAGCGAGCAGTCAGGGGAATTTCCCACAGTGGTTCACCGTTGGTATTGAGTAAAATCAGGCGATTAGAAATACCAACGACGATTTCCAGGTTTGGTTCTTTGGGGCCGTGAACATTGATGCCACGAAGTGCCATGATCGGTTCTTCGGCATCAAAGCTCCACAACCGACGCCCCTGAGCATCAATGAGGTCAATTTTACCGCTCTGGTCAGCCAGGAGTAGTTCATCTACCCCGTCATGATTAATATCTATTGGTTGCAGGTGGCGTAGTCGGCCAGATGCCGAGCGTTGCCAGTAATAATCATTGATGGTTTGGGCATTTGCGGGGGCAGGTCGCAGCCAAAGCAGGCCAATAATTAGAATCAGCAGGATTGGCCAGCGCTGTGAGTTATTCTGGGGAACGAAGGGCATAGCCAACGCCTCGCTCACTGATGATCCAGTTGTCGTAGGGGACAATGGAGCGGCGCAATCGCTTGATTAGGGTTTTAAGTCGGTCTGGGTCTTCTTCGAGTACTTTGCCCCAAACGGCCGTTTGCAAATCGTCTGCATGGACAACCTGACCTGGTTGCTGGCATAGACGGGCCAGGATGTTGAATTGGGAAATCGTCAAATTGACTTCTTTGCCGTTGATCCAGACCTGGTGTCGTTGCTGGTCAATGACAAATGGGCCTGTTTGAATAAGGCCAGTAACCTGTTGGCGACGGACGAAACGGCGCAGTATTTCACTGGTGTATTCGTAACGGCCGTTTTCTTCCCGCAGCAAACATTGCTGTTCCAACATACGTAAATGGTCAATCGGGCCATCTGTAATTGCAAGCGCATGCTGTTCGTCTGGTGTCAGGTTTTGCCACAAATAACTTAAGTGAGAATCAGCCTCCATTTCAATAGGCGTATCCAGCTGGGCAAAATCAGCTTCAGTTTCCAGTTTTGTACCCTGAATCAATGCCTGATAAGCATGATAGCCAGCAATATGTAAAAAGAAAGGATGTGGGCCAACCAGGTAAACCAGATACTCAATTAACTCATCGGTGAAAGTGAGATTTGTATGTTGCAATCGGCTGCGCAACAGAGCACAGGCCTCTTCATGAGAGAAAAGGCCAATGGGTAAAGTGACGAAGATATTGAAAAAAGGAGAACTAAGGATCTCTTCCGTTGCTGTGACGGCAAATAACGGCCGTTGGCTGGCCGTCAGATAAGCCAACCCATACTTCGTAGTAAGCCCACGCAAACGAGCAAAGAAATACGGCGTTAAATGACTATTAGCCGCCAACAATTCAAACTCATCCAGCAAAACCGCAACCAGCACCCCATCTTGAGTGACCCGATGCAAAACACGATCCAGCGTACGATACGTGCCGGGACTGGTAATATTACCCGGGTGAAACCCCGCTTCTTCCATCGCTTCCAACAGTCCCGTCAACAAAAACTCATACACTTCTTCTGGCGGAGAGCCCCCCAGTTCCTGACAATCCAGCAAAACAAACAATGCCTTAGGGGATTCCAGATTCATTTTGGCCCGGACACTGTTTCGTTTCAGATGCAGGAGCAACGAACTTTTGCCAATACGTCGCGGCCCAATCAGAGAAACACTTTGCCCATTTCTCAACAAACCCAGAATCTGGCTGATTTCAGCATCACGATTAAAAAAGTCTTTTTCGTGCCGAATAGCACCCCGATGATAAAAGGGATTGTCTGCGCTCATAATTTCTTATTGTAATGTGTTATGCGTTAATCGTAAACCGTTTATTAGAAATTCCAATTCGCCCGTTATCTCTTCCACACCACGGTAGAGATATACCCGACAAATCACTGCAAGTTCGGTTGACCAAAACCGGTCGCTGTTCTATAATTTCTTCGAGTTTAACCGCAAAAATGTGCAAATATAGTGACTAACAGGACAATTATCTGCTTGATGCAGTGTAATGGTAATTTTGTGAAGAACAACATGATTGCCTTTCATTGTTCCACAAATCAATTAAATATGTCTGGGTGCGGGGGGTGAGCTTGCCTTGAACGAAACAAACCCAGACGCGCCTGACCCATATCAACGGGCGCTTATTTCTTTCCCAGTTACGGCCCAAAACAGGAAATTGCTACACTGTTGCCATCTGTGGCCTTGTTTTGGCCTGCCTGATACCAGGCGGGCCAAGTCTATTTCCACGTATGGATTCGATTAGGAGGATATGTCCATTATAGTTTTTGTTTTCGCTACGGTGGCATTGATGATTTTTATCAATGCCTTATATGTTGCTGCAGAGTTTTCCACAGTTGCGTCTCGGCGCACGAAGATTAGCCAGTTGGCAGCGGAAGGTAACCGCATGGCACAAAGCTTGTTGCCGATTATGGAAGATAAGGCACGGTTGGATAGCTATGTGGCTGCCTGCCAGGTGGGGATTACTATTTCGTCGCTGGTATTGGGGGCTTATGGACAAAACGTCATCGCCGGGTATTTGATTGCACCCATGACAGGACTTATTGAGTGGATGGAGCCGTTTTTGCAGTCGATTGGTATGGAGGTTTCGGATACAGTAGCAACGACTGCTGCTACTTCTATTTCCACGACTGGGGTGCTGATTTTGTTGACTTTTTTGCAAGTGATTATGGGTGAGCTGTTTCCCAAGTCTGTGGCGATTCAGTACCCGGAGCAAGTAGCTTTGGGTGTGGTTGTGCCCATGAAGTGGTCGTTGTGGATATTACGGCCGTTAATCTGGTTCCTGAATGGCAGTGGCGGGCTTATTCTTCGCTTGCTAGGGCGGGATATGAGCAAGGGGCACGGCGGGCATGCCCACTCCCCAGAGGAAATTGAATTGCTGGTGACAGAAAGCCATGAAGGAGGGTTGCTGGATGACCGGGAGCGGCAACTATTACGAAATGCACTCCGTTTGCGTGAGCTGACTGCCCGTCAGGTTATGGTACATCGCACCCGGTTGGTTGCTGTGCCAGCACAAAGCACGGTGCTGGAGGTGATGGAAAAGGCGATAGAAGTTGGTTATTCCCGTATCCCTGTTTATCAGGAAAGTATAGATGACATTATCGGATTTGTGCATATTAAGGATTTGTTCCGCTTGCATGTGCAGGGAATGACTGAAATTGATTCTATTATTCGAGATGTGGTTTATGTGCCGGAGACAATGCCGGTTACTGAGGTGTGGCGATTGCTTAATACGAAGCGCAAGTATGTGGCTGTGGTGTTTGATGAATATGGTGGCACAGCCGGACTCATTACATTTGAAGATGTGATTGAGGAGATTTTTGGCGAAGTACAGGATGAGTTTGATGATGAAATGGCGTTGATTGCCAGAGATAAGGAGGGGCGCATTTATTTGCGTGGTGATTTGCTGGTGTCGGATGTGAATGAGTATTTGGGGTTGGATTTGCCTGAGGAAACGGCCGATACGCTTAGTGGTTTAGTTATTAGTGAGTTGGGTCGCCTGCCCAATGTTGGTGATATTGTGCAGGTGGGCGACATCGAAATTCGCGTGGAAGCCATGTCCGATCCTGGTGTGGGTGAAATCTCTTTGAAGCTGCCTGTGGTCGATCAGTTGCCCTCATATAGTGAGTGGGAGGTTGCTGAACATGAGTAAATTGCTCCTGCTCGCCCTGACAATTCCCGGTATTAGTTTTATGGTAGTGGTTTCGGCCGTGGCGGCTGAGGCTTTGCCCGGTATAGGCACCCTGTTAGTACCAATGCTGATTATCTTCCTGTTGGTATTTCTAAACGGGTTTTTTGTAGCAGCGGAGTTTGCCATTATTGGTGTGCGCCCGACTCAGATGGAGCAAATGGCGGAAGAGGGTGACGGCCGTGCCCGTACGATTCTCGATATTCTCAATTCCCGTCGCGGTCAGGACCAATACATTGCCACTGCTCAGTTAGGAATCACCATTGTCTCACTTGGATTAGCCATGTATGGCGAACCCAAAATTGCCCATTTTATTGAGCCATACCTGGCGCGTTGGCTGGGGCGTGATCTTCATGATGCCCTCATTGGTTCGATGGGCTATGTGATTGCACTTGGACTATTAACTTATCTCCACATTGTTGCCGGAGAAATGGTTCCCAAAACGCTGGCCTTGAGCGACTCTGTTAAAACAGCGATGACTGTAACGCCCGCAATGCGTGCTCTGGAGCGGGTGATGTCGGTGCCTGTACATTTGCTCAATCAGATTGGTGTTTTGTTGTTGCGCTTGTTTAAAGTTCCGCCGGCACAGGGGCATGCCCGGGTGCTTTCGCCAGAAGAACTGGAACTGATTGTCACTGAAAGCGCGGAAGATGGTCTGATTAATGTTGAGGAAGAGGAGATCATTCGCAATATTTTTGACTTTAGTGAGCGTTTGGTTGGTCAGGTAATGACGCCTCGCCCTAAAGTCCAGGCTATTTCGGTTGATATGCCGTTTGCAGAGATTTTGAAGCTGGTGACGGAAAGCCGCCATAGCCGGTTTCCGGTTTATCGGAATGATTTAGATCATATTGTTGGTATTGTCCATGTGAAAGATTTGGTGCGGCATACGCTGCGTTCCTCTCAAGCCGGGTTTGATATTCGGCTGATATTGCGTAATGCGCCGGCTGTGCCGGAAGATTATCCAGTGGCGTTGTTACTGACTGCTTTTAAGCGGCAGCATTTGCATATGGCGATTGTGTTGGATGAGTTTGGCGGGATGGCGGGCATTGTGACGCTGGAAGACCTGGTGGAGGAAGTGGTAGGGGAAGTGCGGGATGAGTTTGACCTGGAGAAAGAGCCGTATGTGGAGCTGGAACCGGGTGTGATTGAGGTGGCCGGTAATTATTTGATTGATGATTTGCTGGAGGATGTGTATTTGGGTGAACGGGATGCGTTGCCGGATGTAGAAACAGTTGGTGGGTTGGTGGTGGCTCGCCTGGGACGGCCGCCTCAGGTGGGGGATGAGGTGGTGTATAATGAGACGGTGCGTTTTCGGGTGCTGGATGTGGATCGGCGGGCTGTGGCCAGAGTACGAGTTGAGTTTCCTGCACCAGATCGGGAGTTGTCTGCCGAGTTGGAGGAGGATGAGGAATAACGGCCGTTTTCGTTCCCATTGGATAGTTCTGATAATGACCGGTAGAATGGTGGCCGGTCATTTTTTTTGCAAAACGAGGAGGTAAGCAAGAGATGAATTTTTTACTGGAGTTGCATGGGAGTATTCGCTGGTGGTTGCTTTTGATAGCAGTGGTGGCACTGGTGCGGTATGGTCTGGGATGGCAGGGAAAACGGCCGTTTCAGTCTCTGGATCGCACGCTCATGACCGCCTTTACCGGTTTGCTGGATTTGAATTTGCTGCTCGGATTAATCCTGATTATTTTTGGTGGGGGGCTCAATAACGCCCGAATTATTCACGCGCTGACAATGCTGGTGGCCATTATTGTGGCACATGCCACGGCTTCCTGGCGCAAGTCTGGCACAGATACCGTTAAATTCCGCAATAACCTGATTGTGGTGATCGTAGTGATGGTAATTGTATTTATTGGGGTGATTAATTTGCGGGGGGGCTGGTTGTTCTAACGACATTTGCCTGGTGTGATATAAAAAACGGCCGTTTCTCTCCCATGCGCGGGCAGAAACGGCCGTTTTGCATCATACACAGTATCCCCTGGCTGGTTGGCTGACAAATCTCACAATTCACCGCCGATCGTCAAAATCTTTTAACTTTCTCTCCTCTGCGCTCTCGGCGTTTTTTGCAGTTAGACAGGTTTTGTCAGTCACTCAGCCCCTTAGAGATGGTACAACTCGCCAAACTTCGCTTTGGCATACCGGATAAACGGCTCATGGCTCAGTGGCTTGCCCGTGGCCCGCTCCACCAGTTCGCGCGGCGGATACTTACGGCCGTGCTTGTGGATGTTCTCCCGCAGCCACGCCACCAGCGAGTCTGTTTTGCCCTGATTCATTTCTTCCACAATGGCGGGGTTTTGCGAAACGGCCGTTTCATAAAACTGCGCCGCATACAAATTCCCCAACGCATAAGTCGGAAAATACCCAAAACCAGGCCGCGACCAATGCACATCTTGCAAACACCCCTGGCTATCCGTCGGCGGCACAACTCCCAGCAACTCCTTCATCTTGTCATTCCACGCCACCGGCAAATCCGCCACCGCCAAATCCCCATTCAACATCGCCTGTTCCAGCTC
>RFGV01000101.1 GCA_003696605.1 Chloroflexota bacterium
AGATTAGGAGATTAGAATGCCATACACAGTAAAAGAAACACGACGCTATGACCAGCCGAAAGAGGCAGTGGAAACGGCCGTGTTGGCCGCCATCTCCGGATTGGAAGGCAAACTACTCAAACAGGAAAGCACCCGCATTGAAGCGAAGTTCGATAAAAAAATTCTGGGCAAAATACTGGGAGATCGAACGCAAATCGAAATTGACCTGGAAGAAACATCAGAGGGGGGATGTGGTGTATACCTCACTATTTATCCGCTGGATGCCATTGGCCGCAAACTGATGTTTGGCGCGCGGAAAGGCGTGCCGCAAACCGTTGCCAGTTGGTTTTGGGCACATCTGGAGCATCACCTGCAGAAATCTGGAGATATTGCGGGTAAATAAACGCCTGGAATACGCTTCTCTCAATACCACTTTGAACATCTACGAACAAACAAGAAAGTCTGTTTAAACCATGTGTATATGTTTAACCAGGTACCCTGTTAATGATATACTATGGAAAATACAGACTGTTCGCGGCTTGCGGGCAAATCCAAATCTGTTTCCCACAGGTAAAGAGAGATGAGTATGCTTGAAGCAATTTCTAAAGATATGGACAAAATTCAGTTCCACCAGAATATTCTGGAAACAATTGGTGAAACGCCTCTGGTTCGTTTGAATTCTGTGGCGGGGGATATGCCTTGTACAATTTTGGCAAAGGTGGAGTTTTTTAATCCGGGTGGTTCGGTGAAGGATCGTATTGGTCCGGCAATTATTGAAGAAGCGGAAAAAAGCGGCCGTTTGAAGCCGGGCGGGACAATTGTTGAGGCAACTTCTGGTAATACTGGTGTTGGTCTGGCAATTGCAGCGGCTATTAAGGGGTATCGGTGTATTTTTGTGATGCCGGATAAGATGTCGCAGGAAAAGATTTTGTTGCTGCGCGCGTTTGGCGCCCGCGTGGTTGTGACACCAACGGCCGTTGAACCGGATGATCCGCGCAGCTACTATTCGGTGGCACGGCGGTTGGTGGAAGAGACGCCGAACGCAATTCTGGCAAATCAATATCATAATCCAATGAACCCCCAGGCACATTATGAATCAACTGGCCCGGAGATCTGGCGACAGACGGCAGGTAAGATTACGCATTTTGTGGCCGGGATGGGCACTGGCGGGACGATCACCGGTGTCGGCCGTTTCCTGAAGGAACAAAATCCACATGTCAAGGTGATTGGTGTCGATCCAATTGGTTCTGTGCTTTATGAACTGCATCGCAGTGGCAAGATGATTAAGGCCGAAAGTTATAAGGTGGAGGGAATCGGAGAAGATTTCTTGCCCAGCACAACAGATTTAAGTGTTGTGGATGAAATTGTACAGGTTAATGATCGGGAAAGTTTTTGGATGACGCGGCGGCTGGTACGTGAGGAAGGCATATTTTGTGGCGGTTCGTCTGGTTCGGCCGTTATGGGGGCGCTTAAATATGCCCGTGAGCACCACCTGGGACCAGATGATGTCATGGTGGTGATTTTGCCTGACTCTGGCTCTCGCTATCTGAGCAAAATCTTTGACGATGACTGGATGCGAGAAAATGGATTTCTGGAACGGTCTTGGGTGGATTATCGTGCCAGCGATATTCAGGCAGCGAAACCAGATACGCGAGTCATTACTGCCCAGCTAACTGACCGAATGACGGATGTCGTGAAGCGCATGAAACAGTATAATGTGTCGCAGTTGCCGGTGGTGGATGAAAACGGCCGTCTTCAGGGCATCGTCACAGAAATCGATCTCCTCAATCACATGTTACTAACTGACCATGTACACGATCCCGATGAAACCATTGATTCCATGATTGATCCGAATGTGCCCACTGTACGGCCAGATACACCACTGGAAACTTTGATGGCTATCTTTAGCAGCCGTAATGCCGTTGTCATTGTGGGTAATGATAATCGGGTTCAGGGCATTCTTACCAAGATTGATATTCTGGATTTCATGTCTTCGCAAATCAAATAGAAAGTTGACATAACCAGGCAACACAAAGCGCAAGTAGCTGGTGGCTATTTGCGCTTTTTTGCTAGTGTTGTTCAGGTTCACCAGGCACAAAATAGACCATAAAGTCCTTTTGGGGGCCGATGACGGAATGATGTCGCCACAAATGTCCGGCTGGGAACAGAAGCCGCAACCGTGCCTGTGCGGCTCGATCGTCCACATGCAAAAGGTACAGCTTGGGGGCAGGATCGTTGCGGTGGGCGTCTAGTTGCTGGATGTCGGTGATGGCGTTTTCCCAGCCGGGAAGGCCGGCATTGATGCCAATAAGGCGGGTGTCAGCCCAGTAGGGATAGGCGACATGATATACGTGTGTCATGTCGCCTATGCTGTCGGCAAAGCCACGCGCAACTTGTGCCATTTCGGTGGTGTTCCAGACGGTTTGGCGATAGTGGTGGCTGTAATCAATAAAGTACCAGGTGTAGTTTTGCCAGATGATGAGGAGCAGGAGGCTGCCGGTGATAACGGCCGTTCCTGCGCGGGGCAAATACCGAATTGTTTGCCGATAAAGGAAGACAACGGGCATGGCAGCAATCATCATCACCAACGGAATTGCTCCGCCAGTACGCACAACACTGGGGTTTTCACGCGGAAAGGCAAAGCTTAGGGTTGAGGGCATGAGCATAATGAAGAAAGCAATGAGCAAATAAAGGGATCGCCTGTCTCGCCACCGAATGAGTTGCCAGAGTAAATAAACAATACCCAAAACAAATAGCACGCCTGTGACGGTATCAAGAACGGGTGAGAGGGGTATTGTGTTGGTAGGAACAACGTCACCGCGATAGTTAAACATGAGCAAGGCGTTTTTGACGTTTTGCCAGAAAATACGCCATAAATCAGCGGGTGTCAGGCTGTCGGAGAGGGCGCGGGTGGCAGCACGATACCAGAACATGGTGGGATTGTCTCGCATGTAGCGTCCCAGTGGCAGAAATGTGAGCAGGGCAGCGAATCCTCCCAGTGTGGCATTTTGCCAGAAGGTTATGGTGAGGGATGAGGTTTCGAGAGAATTCGGCCGTTTTCGATACCATTCGTTCAGGTCCCAGATGGCCTTAATGAAGCACAGTACTACCAGCAAAAGGGGTACAATACGCATGGGAATGTAGGTGTGCAGGCCAATGCCCAGTGTGAGGCCACATGCCAGCCAATCATTGCGGCGATTGTATTTGAATGCACGTACTAAAAAGAAGAGGACGGGAGTGAAGAAGGCGGGGGTGAAGGGGAAGCGTAAGCCAACCCGGCTGATAGCTACGTGCCAGTGGGAAACGGCCGTTAGTGTGGCTGCTACCCATCCTAAAGAACGGCCGTACATTTCCCGCCCCAGCAAATATACCAGCGGCACTGTCAGTAAACTGATTAACGTGGTACCCAATTTGAGGGCCATAAAGCCCACCGGCAAACCGGTCAGACGAATAATAACGGCCGTCAGGTAAAACTGAACCGCTTCCCGGCCTGTATTCCGTTCAAAAAAAATTGGGCGTGCTCCGTTCAGGACATCATTCACATCCAGCAGTTTTTCTGCCTGGTCACTCCACATATCCAGTGGTAATTCCGCCAACCGATAAAAGCGAAAAAAAGCGGCCAAAAGCAGAATGGTGAACAAAATCAGGTGTTCCCGCCGAATGCGTATTGTCCATTCGGTACGTCGCCAGGGAGCTAATCGCCATAAATGATGCGGTGTTGTGGTGCGCCAATCGGCTGGATATTCAGCGAACAAAAGTAAAAATAACAGTAAGGAGGTTAACCAGGCGATGGTACCGGAGGGGGTGAACTGGTTATGGGCTAACCCAATGTAGGCCAGGATGGCAAAACCGATACAAAAACCTGCCAGAATGGGGTAAAACGGCCGTTTTCGGGGGAACAAAGGGAGAAACGGCCGTTGTGCCACCCGTGACCAATTCCGTTCGACATGTGGCATGGCCGCCATTCCTGCTCCGAATATGACCACGCCACCCAAAAACAACCAGCCTCCTGTTGCTGTTGTTTCATCTACCGATAGCAATAACTGCCCCCGCCAGGCAATTAACAAACCAACCCATAAACAGGCCAATGACAACCGTGGGAATCTGCTCATAGGGCTACAAGTATGAATCGCTTCCACACCCCTTGTCAAGTCCCGATGTTTTGATTGGGCATTCGCCCCTCATCTGCCAACGTTAATCGCTTCTGAAAAAATCTTTCAGAGAAGGAAACGCAGAAGCGCTTTGCTTTCGCTGGCATTCCTGTAAATGCCAGGCTTAGGGGAATAACCAGTTGAAGAATTGTGGCCAGCTTGCCAACAAGAATAACCAGCTACCAACCAGTATAAGAACAACTCCCCCAAACCGCTTGATTTGCGGGGCACTACCCCGCCAGGCAGTGACAAGTCGGTTTTGTGCCAATCCGATTGCCAAAGAAAGTACGGCCAGCAAGAGAACAATCGTCAGGGCGGCAATAGCAAAAGCAAAAAAAGCGGCCGTTTGCCCTTCGGAGACTATGGTTATTCCGGCCAGACCGGCCAGGATGGGGCCAGTTCAGCCAAACCCGGCCAGGATGTAGCCAAAGCCGTATAATCCGGCGCTGAGTGTGGTGCGCTGGCGGCGCAAGTTGGTCTGGGTATTCCATAGGGGGGTTAGTAATTGGTTGAGCCAGATGAAATTGAGGGAACGGCCGTTTACCTGCCAAACTCCCGCTCCCACCAAAAACAAACCTACCAAACCACGCAGTATTCGCCCGGCTGGACTGGTAAAGTTAACCTGCTTTACCAAAGGAGATGCACCCAACCCCAATATCGCACCAGTCAACACCAAAAAGAAAGCTGCCCCCAAAGCAAATGCGGCTGTAAAACGGAGCAAGCGCCGAAAACCGGCCGTTTCTGCTTCCCGTGCCAATAATGTTACTAACAAAGGAAATGAACAAGGAGAAAAGAGGGAGGCTGCTCCTGCTGCCACAGCCAGAAGAAAAAGGCCTGTTTCAGTTTTCGGGGCAACCAGTCCTGGATAAAGTCGAAAAACAGTGTAACCGATTAAAGCCAGCAATAAAACCAAAGATATGAGCAATCCGTATCCAATCCCTGTACCCAATTTCGGTTTTGTATCGTTTACCACGGCTAAATCTCCAAGTTCGAGCGTAATTGCAGTATACACCTTCCAGTTGCCGGAATGTCAAGGGGGAATGGGAAACAGCCGTTTTCCCCAAAACAGCCGCCAGATTTCTCCCAGACCACCATTGTCACCGAACCCAAAATTCTCTATCATATACTCGTTGTTACCTTCCCTCAAAGACACAGGAGAGAAACATGGAAGAACTACATCCCCCCATTTCTTCAGAGAGCCATCCCACCACGCCATCCTCTCATTCACAATCCCCAAAATCCTGGTTTCTGGCTGGCATTTTAGGCTTTCTGGGGCTTTGTGCAATTTGCGCCATTACTGTTGGATTTCTTGCACTCCAGGTAAACAAAGAAAAAGCACCTGTAGAAGCCGTGCTACACAATCATATACAAGCTCTCTCCAAAAAAGATGTCAAAGGAGCTTATGCTTTACTTTCGCCACGCGCCCAGCGCCAAATCCCCATTTCGGAAGTAGAAAATCTGGTCAACGGGGACAATTATGTCCTGTTTGAGGGGTACCGTCGTCTGTCAGTCGATCAAATAAAAGTGTCACTGGTCACAAGTGGCGATCCAGATTTGCCACAGGGAACAGTAGCGCAAGTAAGTGGCACAATTGAATATACAGGAGGAGTTAAAGGAAGATTCGATAGCACGCTGGAAAAAGTAGATGGCCAGTGGATGATAGACTCATTTTTTGTGACGATTCCGCCAGAAAAGCTCAAATAAAGTACGCTATGCCAACAAAACAATGTGGATAATGCGACCAGGCCAATCCAATCAGACACAAATCAACGGACGGTCAATGTACCAATAACAACCGCATCGGCACCAGTCGCTGTATGTAACCGTGTACCGGTTTCCAGCTGGTATAGTCCAATTTGCACCTGATATGTACCAGGTGGTACATCTAGTTGCCAGGGATGGGGATCAACTATCGTCTCACCAGGTGACCAGTAAGACGTAGGGTATGTACCTTGTCGGGGTTGGGCATCATTACCAGCAACAAAATTCCCATTTTCGTCAAGCAGGTGAATGAAAACGGTGTAGTCAGCCACAACGGCCGTTTTGCTTTCCCAATAAAGCGTCAGCGTAAACGGCTCATTTCTGTTGACCATCGGGGGCAAGACCACGCCAGATAGTTTAAGTGCCCCGTCAAACAGTGTATCCAAAACAACGGCCGTATCTGGCACAACCACAGGAGGCGGCGGCAACTTAGGCCGAGCCACTTCTACTCGTGTCACTTCTGGTGCTGACACATCCACAAGCGGTAATAGTCTCCCATCAGCCGCCAACACAGACACATAAGCCCGATACCCAAATGGCGGTTCTGGTCCAGACAGTGGAAGCTGATAAACATCCCGAATCCATTCGCCCGGTTGCCAGGTAATGGTGACATTCTCTCCCGGGGTGTCATGACGAATGGTGCTCACAGGTCTCCCTTGCGGGTCAGTAAGCGTTATAACAACAGAAAGGAGTTCGTCAAGAAATTGCTGGCTTTGCCAATAAAGCGTAAGCCGATGTGATTCATTATCCAGCTGCACACCAGCCACTTTCACCATGTCACCAAAATTTTGCCAGGCTGGCCGATCCAGCCCCTCTAAGGAGCCATCTGCTTGTGGCTGGATCAACCAGGGGGAGGTGTACCGATCTAACCAAACGGTCTTGAGTACAAGCAGGCCAAGAAGTAATAACAAGGTAAATGGAGCTACTGATGAATAATGTGTTGTGGCTGGAATATGACTATTTTGCCTGTCTCTGGTCTGACGAAATTGTAAGATAGCCCCTGCGGTAAGCAACAAGGCCAACAAGCTGATACTATCTGCAACCCAACGGATAGGTGTGCGCCCCCATTTGAGCTGAATCGTGTGGGTACCGGGAGGGATGGTCATTGTCATTCTGCCCAGGTTGTCTGGCTGAATGGAATACGGCCGTTCATCTACCACAGCCTGCCAACCAGGAAAATGATGCACCCAAAAAGTCAGTGTGCTCTCCCTCTCGGCCGTAACACGCCAAACAGCAGCAAGCGCGTCCCCTTTTGCGGCCAATAGTTGCACACCTTCTGGCAATATGATTTTTTGTGAGAGTGGCGCATGTTGGTCCGCCCCAACAAATGGCGGCCCGGCTGGCCATTGGCGAACAGTAGCCGCACTGTATTCCCCCCAGGCAGTCAGACCGTAGTGCTGAAATATTTGCTGGACTTGGGTTACATCGGTTAAGGACGGCCGTTTTGGCAAATCCAGACGACGTGCCGGATAAAGATAGGGAATGGCATTGGCAAAAAAACAAAGCATTGCCAGAGGCAGCAGCCAGCTTCTGAACGCTATCTTTTTACTTGTTCGGGATAATACATAGCCGGCCGAAAGAGAAAGAAAGAATGTCGGCAGGTCTAGAAACCGCCAGGGAAATTGAAAGTTCTTCAACAAAGACCAATGCAGCCACAACCACTCTGAAAACGATGTTGCCAAAAATAAACCACCCAGACCAATGATGGTACTAACCACTGCGAAGAAGGTCACCGGGGAAAACGGCCGTTTTTCGCGCCACCCGTTCCCCAACACAGCCAGAGCCACCACACCGCCCATAATGCCGAATACCAATTGCCCAATTCCTGGCGTTTGGGGCAATGGCGGGTTGGTTGCACCCGCCACAAAACGCTCTGGCCATGCCCATACCGAGGCAAAGTACAGGTTATTTTCTATTTTAGTCACTTCGCTTTGATAGCGAGTTACCTGAATTTCAGTAAGTGCCGGCAACCAGGAAAAAGCAGAGAGGGCAATTCCCAGTGCTACTGCTCCCATAACAAGCCAATAACGGCCGTTTTGCTCCCCCATTTGCCCCGTTACCAGATACACACCAGCCCCAAGTAAGCCAAACAAAAAAAGTGCAAGCACAAAAATAAAACCAGCCGCCACATGGGAAAGCATGACACCAGCCACAAAAACGGCCGTAAGCCCCACCCATCTCCCCCTTCCTTCTTCAGCTACACGACACACCCCATACACGACCCACGGGAAAAAGGTCATTGCCCAAACATTAGACAAGCTGCCGCGCGCATAACTCTGGTACAAAAACCAGGGTGACAGGAGGTAGGCGGCACTGGCCAGCATAGCACCCGCATTACCAAACAGTCGCCGTCCCAACATGAACATACCTGCACCGCTGCCAGCGAACGCCAGAGCATAGCTCAGGTTATAGGCAACCAGACCATTTTGACCAACAAGCCAGTAAACGGCCGTTAACAAATAAGCACTCAACGGCGGATAAAACACAAACAACGGCGACCCATACCCAAAAATCAAGTCTGGTACCCAGCGAGAAAAGAAAACCCCCTGCTGCCAAAGCACACTAATGACAGGTATGCGATAATAATGCAAAAACAAATCATCCCCTTTTGGCGGCATGCCAAAAAGGGGAGTTACAACCAACAAAACAATGACACCCAGCCCCCCTATCCAGATAGCATTATGAGCACGTCTGTTTCCAGTTCGCTCCAGAAAACCATTGAATAAGCGTATTAAACTCATGAACTTCTCTATTCTGGCAAACTGAGAACCAAGCAAGCAACAGGTTCGGTCAACGTTTGGGCTTTCTCGCTGCGAAAGCCACCAGGTGCGCCGGAAAAATCCTTCTGCACACCTCTGATGAGCACTGCATTTGCTGTATTCAAGGGAAAACGGCCGTTTCCCTCACATCAATCGCGCCAACAATGCCTCCAGTTCCGCCTCAGAGACACCCGCCACACCCAGTGGGCGATCCACTCGGTCATGACAATCCGATCCCCCTGTCATCAACAAACCATACTTCTTCGCCCACACAGCCATCAATTGCTCATGTTCTGGCGCATGTCCCGGATAATGTACCTCAAGCCCATCCAACCCCAACACATTCTCATCCAAAAATTCGGGCATCAAAATCTCCACCGTCTCAATTGGGGGCAACACTTCATTATACAGGCTTTCCCCAGGAAAAGAGCCAGCTGCCGGATGGGCAAATACCCGAACCAATTGGGGATACTGGTGCAAAAGTGGCGTCAATTGAGAGGGGTCAATACCTGACGGCACATAAGAACGGCTATCGTTTCCTATGAGCATATTAATCTGGCTTCGATCCAGGCCATGATTCTGTCCCAATGCCAGGGCAAAATGGCGGCGTGTTACATTGGGAGCCAGAGAGGTAACTTCTGCCACAGTTAACGGCCGTTTCAGCAACGGCGTCTTCCCTTCTGGACCAAACTCTTCATTAATCGCCGCCACCCGCGCCTGCACCAAACCAACACCCCGTCCCTGGCTAAAAATCGCCATCGCCATCTGCCGAAACTCAGCATCGGCCAACAAGGCATAAGGAATATAAAGCAAATAATGCAGCGTTCCGACAAAAAATTCCCGCCGAAAACGCAACGAAACCTCCACACCCGGCACCACTCGAATGCCAATTCTCTCACCAGCAGCCAACGCCTCATCCAAACCATGAAGGGTGTCATGGTCTGTCACACCAATCGCTTTTAGCCCCAAATCGGCAGCTGCCTGCACCAACTCCGTTGGCGTATATTCACCATCAGAAGCAATCGTATGATTATGTAAATCAGCCACAAAATCTCTGGTCATTATCCATCCTCAAAAACATTTTCTGACAGGCAAACAGTTCCCATTTTTTGCCAGCCGACTTTTATTTATACGCATGAAAGCTGTCAAACCGGCTAACGGCCGTTTCCAGCCAGCACAAGTATTCTCCACTTCCAGCCCCCTGTCAAACACCGTCATCCCGCTCACTTTTCCTTCCCCCCATTTTGCCTTATACTTCCCACAACACACAAAATCTCAAAAAAGGACAATCCATGATTGCTGAAACAGCCACCCGTTTACGCCAAAACATCCAAAAAGTTATCGTCGGCAAAGACGAAATAATAGACCTGGCCCTAATCGCAATGCTATGCGAAGGCCACCTGTTACTGGAAGACGTACCCGGAACCGGCAAAACCACCCTGGCCAAAACCATCGCTGCCTCCCTGGGCTGCACCTTCCGCCGCGTCCAATTCACCCCCGACCTCCTCCCATCCGATGTAACCGGCATCTACTACTACAACCAAAAAGCACAAGAATTCGAATTCCGACCTGGCCCCATCTTCTCCCAAATCCTGTTAGCCGACGAAATAAACCGGGCCACACCCCGCACACAATCAGCCCTGCTTGAAGCCATGCAAGAGCGACAAGTCACTGTAGATATTACCACCCACCAACTGCCACGGCCGTTCCTCGTCCTTGCCACCCAAAACCCCGTCGAACTCGAAGGCACATTCCCCCTCCCCGAAGCCCAACTCGACCGCTTCCTCATGAAAGTCGCCCTCGGCTACCCCACCGCCGCAGAAGAAAACAACATTCTCCTCCGCTTCGAACGCACCGACCCCCTGGAAACACTAGAAAAAGTCGTCGAACCAACCGAAATCCTCCAAATGCAACAACAAGTCCGCGAAATCCGCGTCGAAGAATCTGTCCGCAACTACATCGTCAACGTCTGTCGAGCCACCCGCGATCACGAAGACATCGAACTTGGCGCCAGCCCCCGGGCCACCATGGCCCTCTACCGCACCTGCCAGGCACTAGCAGCCATTCGGGGGCGCGAATTCGTCATCCCCGACGACGTCAAAACAATGGCCCCTTACGTCCTCACCCATCGCATCATGGTCAACCCCCAAACCCGCCTGCGTGGCCGCAAACCAGAAGACATTATCCGTGAATTGGTGGACACTGTTCCCGTACCGGTAGAAGCATGAGCCAAAACTACCACGAAATTCACCTCATTGTGCGCGAAAACCAGCGCACCGCCCGCCGCAAGGCACGCCAACAAATGATTCAGGCAGCCCTTACCGGCAAAGGCGTCAATATGGCCGATGTAGCCCGTGCCCGCGGGCTTGTCCTGCGTGAACGAGAAAATTCCATCTTCAGCGACGCCTGGATTCCCCTGGCCGTCTTCTTCATCCTGGTTGGGTTAATCACAGGCCGTAACGCCGCTATGCTGGCCCTGGGCCTCACACTGCTGTTCATTGTAGGTGTCAGCACCATCTGGAAAAATCTCTCTCTGGTGGGCGTCACCTACGAACGACAGTTCGATCGCACCCGTGTTTTTCCCGGCGAACCCATTAAAATGACAATTACTGTCAGCAATCGCAAACCGCTCCCCCTTACCTGGCTTCAATTTCGGGATGAACTCCCCGTTTCTACTGAATCTGACAACCCAATTGCTCAGGTTGCCAGCGAAATTACAGGTCGTTACATTTTGCAAAACACCTTTTCTGTTCATGGCAACGAAACAACATCCCGCACTGTTACCCTCCGTTTTCCCCGACGTGGCTACTACAAGTTAGGACCAGTCACTTATGAATCAGGGGATATTTTTACGCTGTTTACAATGGCGCGTGAATACAAGTACATAGACTCCCTGATTGTCTATCCGCAGATCTGGCCACTGGAGGAGCTAACTTTGCCCGCTAAAGAGCCATTTGGGGAATTGCGAGTGCAACGCAGTCTGTTTACCGACCCTATCAAGACGCAAGGGATTCGGGATTATCAGCCGGAAGATCGGTTTCGGGATGTACATTGGAAGGCCACTGCCCGACGGGGTGAGTTGCAAACAAAGATTTATGATCCTTCAACGGGAATGACAATGGCTGTTTTTTTGAATGTGGCCACATTTCCCCGCCATTGGATGGGGTTTGACCCGGATTTGTTGGAACGGGCTGTGAGTGTGGCTGCATCTATTGCAAATTATGGGGCACAGCAAAAATGGGGGGTTGGTGTCTATGCGAATGGGTCTGTGCCAAATTCAGACCAGCCAATTCGGGTGCCACCAAGTCGCTCGCCTAACCAGTTGGCACGAGTGTTGGAAGCTTTGGCAGCAGTAACAGAGTTTGCCACAGGTTCGATTGAGCAGATGATGGTGCGGGAAAGTCCGGCTTTGCCGTGGGCGGCAACGATTGTGCTGGTTACGGCCGTTGTCACTGAGGAAATTATGGTTACCTTGCTCCGTCTACGGGAGGCTGGCCGCCGGGTTGTTCTGATTTCTCTGGCTGATGAACCACCCCCGAAACACCTGGGACGCATTTTAACCTATCATATTCCTGCAACTGCACCAGCTTTTCAGGCCGGCCATCGCAGTCAGACGGCAACAGAAGCTGCCTTGCGGGCGATTCCCACACCAGAGCCGGTAGAATTGGAGCTGGAGCTGGAAGTAGAGGCTGATACAAACGGACAATTGTACCAATGAATATAACACGGCCGTTTCCCACTTCCCTGATACAATCTTTACTTACCGCCTGGGGTTACATCCAGCGCGAACTACTCTACATCATGTGGAGCATCATGGATGTCGCGCTTGTCACCCCCATCAGTCTGGCCTTGATGAGTTGGGCTATCTTCTGGCCACCTGGTGAAGTGTTATTATGGCTATTATTGCTCATCCTGCTTCCCTTCAATCTGGTGCGTCTGATGAGCCTGCTCGAACTCCCGCGCCCAACCCAGCAAAATATCATGGCTGTGGCCTTGCTGCTAACCGAAATCATTACCATTCGTACCCTGCTCTATTCGCCCGATTCCCTGCTCGACATGCGTTGGGTGCGCCAGTTTTTTGCCAACCTGGGTGAAGCGGGCAACCTGAACTGGTTACGCGATCTGGCTGTGTTTTTGCTGGTAGTGCTTATGTGGATGCGTGGCATTCGCCTGGCTACCCGCACCTTTGAACTCAACCGTGCGGGTTTACGGTTACGAGTCGGCGGGCTGATCATTGCGCCGTTGGTGGTATGGCTGGGAAGTTTGCGCTTGCCGTGGAGTGTGGCACCGTTTTTGTTGCTGTTTTTTCTGGCAGGTGTTACGTGTGTGGCATTGGTGCGGGCAGAGCAAATTGAACAAGAACGTTCAGGGAAGTCAGCCTCGTTGAGTCCACGGTGGCTGGGGGTTATTTTCCTGGCCGGGATATTGACGGTGTTTACAGCGGGGGCGCTGGCTGTGATTGTAAGTGGGGAAACGGCCGTTGCTGTTGTCGGCACACTCGCCCCCCTCTGGACAGCCCTCAACTTCGGAAGCACGGTCGTCATTGCCACACTCGCCTTCCTTCTGCTCCCCCTGCTCAATCTGCTAGGGATCTTCATGCAATGGCTGGCCACCCTGCTTACCCCGGTAGTCGCTCTTTGGCAATCCATCACCCCCCTACCCACCCCCGAACCCCTGGACATCACCCTCACGCCACAAGTGGCAGAACAAGTCGCCCGCACCCAAACTGGCAACAAACTCATTATCATCCTGCTCCTGGTTGCTGTTGTCCTGCTTGTTACATTAGGGTTAGCCCGTCTTTACCGGCAAGCCACTTTTGCCGCCCGCGAGAGCCTCCCGGCAAGCCAACGACTCCAGCGGCAACGCACAGAAAAAGAATCTCTGGGGCAACGCCTGCTGCGCCGTTTTGGACTTTGGAACAACTGGCGTGCGGCGGCCTCTATCAGGCGTGTGTACCAACAAATGCTCAATGCGGCCGAATCAGTTGGCTATCCCCGCGCCGAATCAGAAACACCTTACGAATTTCTGAAAACTCTGGCAAAAATTTGGCCAGAACACCAAAACGAAACGCAATTGATCACCCAGGCATATGTACGGGTACGTTATGGTGAACTGCCGGAAACACAGGAAGAGTTAGACGCAATTTTGCAAGCATGGCAGGTGTTGGAACAAACCCCACCAGCCACAACTGATATCATCACACCACACAATCCAACATTGCAACAAGAGATAAAATAAGGGTTAAAGTTAGCAAATTGAAGCATTTAATGGGGCGTGGCGGGAAAACGGCCGTTTGTCCCCCAAACTCCCCCAAAACTCGACAAAAATGGTAAACATCACCTATAAATTTTGTTTGACAGCCCCTACCAGTTATGTTATTATCCTCACGTCCTTATCCTAAACATAATCAAACCCCGATCTAGTACGAGCAAGGAGACTACCGGATGAGATCCCGTACCGAGATGATGGTCGACCGCCTGCGAGATCTTCAGGCAGGTACCCCCGACATAGAAGCATCAGCCGTTGTAAGCGTTGACGGACTAATTATGGCCTCATCGTTGCCAGCCGGGGTCGATGAAGATCGAATCTCTGCCATGTCCGCGGCCATGCTGTCCCTGGGTGACCGGATTGCCGGAGAATTGCAACGCGGTCAACTGGAACAAGTATATATCAAAGGCACAGATGGTATTATTGTCCTTATGGCTGTTGGGGAAGATGCCGTCCTGACTGTATTGGCCCGGGCACAGGCAAAACTAGGGCTCATCTTCCTGGATATGAAACGCGCCGCCGAAGATCTGGAGCGCCTGTTGTAATATTCAAACCAGATGCATAGAAAATTTATTTCGGTACCCAACCGATAATGCAGTGAGATCCGTGTGGGGCATGTCACCCAAGATGACATGCCCCACAATTCTTTTTACGAGGGAGAGCAACTATGACCAGATATATCTTTTTCACAGGAGGCGTAGTAAGTTCTGTAGGCAAGGGCGTTACGGCCGCTGCACTCGGCCGCTTGCTCAAAGCCCGTGGCCTTACTGTGGCTGTACAAAAACTTGACCCCTATATCAACGTTGACCCGGGAACGATGTCCCCATACCAACACGGTGAAGTCTTTGTCACTGATGATGGCGCAGAAACCGACCTGGATTTAGGACACTATGAACGATTTATAGACATCAACCTGAATCAAACCTCCAATGTCACAACTGGCCGTGTGTACGCCGAAGTTATTGCCCGCGAACGGCGCGGAGATTATCTCGGTGGCACAATTCAAGTAATCCCCCACATCACAAATGAAATCAAGCGGCGCATTCACGAAGTGGCCGATACAACTGGCGCCGATGTGGTGCTGGTAGAAGTGGGTGGCACAGTGGGCGATATCGAAAGTTTGCCATTTTTGGAGGCGCTGCGTCAGATGCGGTCAGATGTAGGGGCAGATAATACGCTTTATGTGCATGTGACCTTTTTGCCGTATATTGGTGCCAGCCGGGAGCTTAAGACAAAACCAACCCAGCATAGTGTACGAGAATTACGCAGTATTGGCATTCACCCAGATGTGATCATTGCGCGGGCTGATTACCCAATTCCAGAAGAGCATATTCATAAAATTGCTCTGTTTTGTGATGTGCCCCAAAAGGCTGTTATTCCGGCTGTGACCAGTGAGTTCTTGTACGAAATTCCATTGTTGCTGGAAGAGGCTGGGCTGGGAAAGTATGTGATCGAACGGTTGCGGCTTGAGGGGCAGGTGCAAGCGCCGGATTTGAGTGAATGGGAGAAAATGATTGCGGAAATAAAACGGCCGAAACCAGAAATCCGTATCGGTATTGTGGGCAAGTACGTAGAACTCCATGACGCCTACATGAGTGTGCGTGAGGCCCTGTACCACGCTGGTATTGCCAACAACCGTCAGGTAATCATTGAATGGATACACTCCGGCGATCTGGAAAAAGGCAAAGGCTGGGAACTATTCGACACTCTCGATGGTGTGATTGTTCCTGGTGGCTTTGGGGAGCGTGGCATCGAGGGCAAAATTATGACGGCTCGTTGGGCGCGGGAAAATAAAGTGCCTTATTTGGGGCTTTGCCTGGGTATGCAGGTGATGTGTATTGAGTTTGCCCGGCACGTGCTGGGCAGCGATGAGCCAAACAGCACAGAATTTGATGCCAAGACAGAACATCCGGTAATTAGTCTGATGGCTGATCAACACGATCTGGCAGCGATGGGGGGCACAATGCGTCTGGGAGCGTATCCATGCCACCTGAAGCCGGGCACAAAGGCAGCTGCGGCCTATAATGAGCCGGTTATTTCGGAAAGGCATCGGCATCGGTGGGAGTTTAATAATCGTTACCGGCAAATTTTGGGAGATGCGGGGATGGAATTTAGTGGCTTGTCTCCAGACGGCCGTCTTGTGGAAATTGCTGAGCTGAGGGATCATCCTTTTATGTTGGGTAGCCAGTTTCATCCCGAATTCAAGAGCCGCCCCAATCGGCCTCACCCTTTGTTCAATGCCTTTATGGCAGCGGCTGTGGCTCGCCAGGAAGCCCGACAACAGGCTGCCGAAAACAATCGCCAACCGAAACCAGCAACGACTGGAGAATAAAACAGAGTGGCGTTCAGCTCACCAAATGAACGCCACTCTGGCTTACGTGTCTGTGTGGACTTTGTCTGGCTCAAAAGGCTAGCAGTTCTTCCATTTTTTGCCGTATCTTCTCTATGGATGGCACGACATTGGCCATGAGTCGGGTGTTGTAGGGGACAGGGACAGAAGGGGCTGTGATGCGCTCTACTGGTGCATCCAGGTCGAGGAAGGCTTCGGATACGATGGTGGCCGCAATTTCTGCCCCAAATCCACCCAGGCCAATGTCTTCGTGAACGATGAGGCATTTGGATGTTTTGCGCACAGAGGCAAGAACGGCCGTTTTGTCCCAAGGCACAATCGTCCGCAAATCAATCAATTCCACCCCATCCAGGCCAGCCATCGCCTGCTCACACCGCTCCACCATCGCCCCCCAGGTTACAACCGTCAGAGAATCCCCTTCATGCAAAACCTTTGCCTTGCCAAAAGGAATCATAAAATCATCACCCGGATACGGCCGTCGGGCCCACGCTGCATCATACATCGCCCGATGCTCAAAAAAGATCACTGGATCATTACCCCGCAACGCAGTCCGCAACAACCCCACCGCGTCCTCCGCATTCGACGGAAACGCCAGCTTCCAGCCCGGCTGATGAGCAAACACAATCTCACTCGTCACACTATGCCAGGGATCGCCAATCTTCCGATATCCACCCGGAATCCGCACCACAATCGGCGCCGCAAATCGGTTATTCGTACGCCAGCGCAGCGTGCCACAATTATTCAGCTGCTCGGTAGCCGGATCTGCATACTTGCGAAACTGGATTTCCGGCACAGGTAATAACCCGGCATACGCCATCCCAATCGAACGGCCGATAATCCCTTCTTCTGACAAACTGGTATCAAACACGCGCGCTTCACCATACTTCTTCTGCAACCCCAATGTGGCTGCGTGTACCCCGCCCTTAACGCCAACATCTTCGCCAAACACCAGGCAACGAGGATTGAGGGCCAGCTCCACATCCAGCGTCCGCCGGATTGCCTCCAGCATGTTCATTCGGCGCGGATCAGGCGGATTTGGCTCTTCTGTCCCGCCAGGAAGTTCAATCCCTTCAGCCAGCAAGCCACCCACCAGTTGCGGATGCCCCGGCTCGTAATAGGCAAATCGTGTCACAGTCTCTGGATCTGGCTCCGGGTGTTTGAGGGCTGCTTCGCATGCAGCCTGCAAATCGTGCAACACATCAGCCTGTAATTGTTCCCATTCTTCTGCACTCATCAGAGCAGGCACGAGATATTCTCGCAATGCTCGAATTGGGTCACGCTCCCATTCCTGTTTCCGCTCTTCTTCTGTTTTGTATGCCTGATTGTCCACACTGGAATGACCAGACAGACGGGGAACAGTCAGGCGAATGAGTGCCGGGCCACGCCATTTGCGGACATAACTGACAGCTTTGTGAATGAGTTCGGCCGTTTCTGGCGGATTTGTGCCACTACCATCCCAAATTTTTAGATTCTTGTACGACTTCAGATTTGCCGCAATATTCGCGCCGGGCGTCTGCATGGGCGACTTCACAGAAATCGCGTATCCATTATCCTCGATGAAAAACAAAACCGGCAGTTTGAGCGTAGTCGCAATATTCAAAGCTGCCCAAAAACCATTGGCCGCGACAGACCCATCGCCGCCAAACACAACGGCAATGCTGTCTTGCACATCATCCCCCAATTGCTCTTTACGATAACGAATGGCCTGTGCCCAGCCCACTGCTGGCGTATATTGTGACCCCACATCACCAGTCATGGGTAACACATAAGCCCGCTGGCGACGTGGCATATTAAAGGTAATTCCCACATCACGCCCACCGGTGGGGCTGGTGGCACGGGCAAAACTGGAAGCAAATGCTTCTTCCAGCGTCAGGCCACACCCCAGCACAAACGGCCGTGAGCGGTAATAAATCGTCGCTGCGTCAAACGGCCGATCTAGCAACTGACTCACCAATATCTGACTCAATTCATGTCCCCGTGCCGAAAACTGGTAAGTAACCAACCCTTTTGGTGTCAGTTCATTTTCTTCCATTTCATCCATCAGGCGCGAAGACAAGGCCAGCCGCGCCACTTCATGCCAGTCGTATGCAGGATGTAGTTCAGTCACTTTTCTTCTCCATATGGGAAATTGGGATTTTGCCAGATTGATTGTAACGGCTAAGAAAGCCCTTGACAAACGTCAGGGAAACTTTGCGGGCAGGTTATATGTCCATGCCGACTCTGACTCTCAGGCGTATTTCGGGAGATTGGTACAGGATAGTTGTTGTGGCAGAAGGGCAAATATTGTCAGGCAGGTTGGCGGGCAAACCAGCGACGTATTAACTCGACCTGAAAACGGTAACCGTCACCTATGCGCTCAATGAGTTCTCGTTTTTGCAGGCGGATAAGGGCGTTTTCGAGGGCCATGAGGCTTGGGAAATAGTCTACAAGTACCTGGCGCGGAACGGCCGTTTCTTCTCCCTGGCGCGCCAACAACCGCAACACTTCTGCTTCTGTCAGATCAACCTGATTTTGTGCAATATCGGCAAAAAAGAAACTGCCATGATCCAGCGCCCGGGGAACGGCCGTTTCCACATCCACCAAACGTGCCAGCCGCCTCTCCTCCGCCGGCTGCTCATTCTTCAACGCCACCACTTCTGCACACAGCAACTGCACCAAAAACGGATGTCCCCGCGTCAGCGCCAACACCCGTGCTGTCGCCTCCGGCTCATACCGCAATGCAAACCCCTCCACCGGACACTCAATCAACTGTCGAGCCTCCTCCTCCCGCAAATAACTAATATGCACCACCTGTACATTAATCAGATAACTTGCCCACCGCTGAAACTCATCCAGCGTGTGCGAACCAGCCAACAACACCTTCCAGCGTGGCCGGTGCTGAATCACATGCCGCAACATCCCCAACACCCCATCCGCATCCAGCCGCCCCCTGGCAAAAGCCATATCCAATACCTCAAACTCATCCAACATCAACAACGCCAAATGCTCCCCCAAAACCGTTTCCACCTGATCCAGCCATTCATCAAATCCGGTAAACGGATCGGCAGCCAGTGCATCCCGCGCTAACGGTGGCAAAATCAAGTCACGTTGTCGTTGGGCCGAGCGAATCATACTGCGAGCCATGTTGTACCAGAAACCGGCATGATCACGTGCCTGAGAAACAGGGCCTTGTAAATCAACAAACAACGGCACAATTGTACTGGGCAACAATCGCCCCAAATTGTTCAGCAAAGAGGTTTTACCCACACGCCGTTGCCCATAGAGCAACAAAGGGGGGCGCCGCCTGTCGAGCAAAAGCTGTTCGATATGGCTACTGATATCCGAACGGCCGACAAAAATCTCCTGTTTTTCTGTCAGCGGTACGCCAATGATATAAGGATTATCAATCTCCTGGCGCATTTCCGCCTCTTCAGCCAACTGTTGCACAACATCCGCCACCACCTCTCGCCAATGGGCAGCAATCGGCCGAAATCGGGCAGCATACCGGTCATTACTGCGCGTCAATTCCCGCAAAAGCCCATCCAGGCGATCTTCCACAGCACTCAAGGCCAGCCGCCGGTTATACGCGCTTTCCTGTCGCATCGCCGCATCCACGTCCTGACTAATTCGGCTAAAACTGCGAAGTAACGCACTGGCCGAGTCAGTTGCTTCACTGGTGGAGAGCCGATGGTATGCCTCGCCAATGGCAGCAATAGAATGACAGGCCATTAACTGCCGTGCGTCTTGTTCTATTTGGGCAGCTCGTGCCGCCCATCGTTGGCGCGTGGTGTTCAAATAGGCCATGGCTGCTTCCGCCTCCTGCCGATTGCGCTCCATCACCAATAAGAGATGTGTATCTAGCCCTACCAGTGGCAAGCGCTGGAATTCATCCCAGAAGGCTGAATGGCGGTGGAGCAAGTGAGGTGTTTGTGCGGGCGCTCGTCTTTCGTCCAAACGGAAAAGCAGGAAGTTCCAGATGATGATAAAGGGGTAGAAAATAACGGGGCGCCACCAGGCCAGTGTAAAACCAAGCAGAATGCCAACGAAACTGAAAAGGAGGACGGGGATGTAGTCGGTGGTGTTGGCGAAAAAGAGGAAGAAGGCGCCGCCGCTGCCAAGTGCGCCGGCGAGAGCGCCTGACCAGGGACCGGCAATTCGTTCGGCAAGGGTGTATGGCAGGGCGTAGAGGGTAAGGCTGAGGG
>RFGV01000102.1 GCA_003696605.1 Chloroflexota bacterium
CCCCATTTGGCACAACGCCCCACCATCTTCCCCACAACCACACCACTACCAACAATTGCCCCACCAGCCACCATCACCCCCGCACCAACCAGCGCACCTGTCATCCTGACCGTAGCCATACCGAACGAATGGACTGACACAGTAACGCCCATTTTGCAAACCGCCAATCAGACACAACCCACCTGGCAGTGGGAACTTCTCGCTACCGATGACCCGGCAAGCGCACTGGCCAATGGCACAGCAGAAGTGGCTTTATTGCCCGATACAAACGGAACGGCCGTCTGGCGAGAACCTCTGACACTGGCCGTCCCTTTTACCCACCCTCGCCAAAACCTCACACAAGCTGAAGCCGACACCATTATCGCCAGCAGTCACCCGGACATCCGGCTGATTCCCTGGACAAGCCTCACACCAGAGTGGCGCGCCTTACCCATAGACGGCCGTTTTCCCCCCGACGCGGACTATCCTTACCAACGCACATGGTCACTGGTCGCCCAGGCCGGGCCAGAAACGGCCGTTGCCACCCTGGCCGCACACTGGCAAACCACCCCTCCACCCTGGCAACCAGTACACCTCGCAGCCGTCGGCGATATCATGCTCGACCGAGGACCAGGCTACTTACTCACCACCGGCGATCTGGCATTCCCCTTTGCCCACTTTGCTGATGAGCTGGCTGCTGCCGACCTGACTTTGGGCAACCTGGAAAGTGCACTGGGTGACACAGGCCAACCTGAACATAAAAGCTATACCTTCCGCGCCCCCCCTGAAGCAGCCAAAGCCCTGGCGCTGGCCGGATTCGACCTGCTCACTCTGGCAAATAACCATGCTCTGGATTTTGGCCCAGAAGCTTTGCAGCAAGGAATTGCGCTATTACAGGCACAAGGCATTGCCACTATTGGTGCAGGCAGTAATGAAGCGGCTGCATATGCTCCATTCATCACCACAGTCAATAATGTGCGTATCGCCTTTCTGGGGTATGTGAATGTACCGCGAGAAGTCAGTGGATTTGATACGGCCGTCTGGACAGCAAAAGGGGAACAGCCGGGTGTTGCCTGGGGGACTCCCACCCGCATTACGGCCGATGTGACGGCCGTTCGCCCTCAGGTAGATGTCGTTGTCGTCGTATTGCACAGCGGATTTGAATACATCCCCACCCCCAGCCCGCCACAGCAAGCGGCGGCCGAAGCCGCCATTATGGCTGGTGCAGACCTCGTTATTGGTCATCATGCCCATATCTTGCAAGGAATTGCCTTCCGGGAATCAGGCGTCATTGTATATGGGTTGGGGAATTTTGTCTTTCAGATAGACGGACCGCCAGAAACGGCCGTTCTCCACGCCTGGCTAGACAAAACCGGCCTTCGCCAACTAACCCTCACCCCAGCCATCGTCCAACCCAGCGGCCAGCCCCGCCCAGCCACCCCCACCGAAGCCCAGGCCATTCACCACACCATCACCCGCCTCACCACATCCCTAAACCAACCCTGACAAAAAACCCTTCCTTCAGCATAATAACCAAAGGAAGGGTCATCTCAAGCCCGTTTACTTTCTGCCCAGAGACTAAATCTTGCCAGCAATAAAATCTTCCGTCATCTGGCGGGCAACATCATCCGTAAACTGCTGCGGTGGCGACTTCATAAAATAGGCCGACGGTGCAATCAGCGCACCAGACAAACCACGATCCATCGCCAACTTGGCACAACGAACCGCATCAATCATCACACCAGCCGAATTCGGAGAATCCCAAACCTCCAGCTTCAGTTCAATATTCAACGGCACGTCACCAAATGCACGTCCTTCCATGCGAATATGGCACCATTTACGATCGGTCAGCCACGGCACATAATCACTGGGACCAACATGAACATTCTCTTCACCCAAATCATATGGCAACTGGCTGGTTACAGCATTGGTCTTGGAAATCTTTTTAGATTCCAGCCGTTCCCGTTCCAGCATGTTGTAAAAGTCCATGTTGCCACCAAAGTTCAGCTGGTAAGTACGGTCCAGATGCACACCTCGATCCTTAAACAGATTTGTCAGAACACGGTGGGTAATTGTGGCCCCAACCTGGCTTTTGATGTCGTCCCCAATGACCGGCAGACCACGCTCTTCAAACCGCTTTGACCAGTATTCAGAGCTGGCAATGAAAACCGGGATGCCGTTTACAAACGCGCAACCAGCTTCCAGACATTGCTCTACATACCATTTGGTAGCCATTTCTGAACCAACTGGCATAAAGTTAACCACAACATCTGTTTTGGTCTCTTTGAGAATTTGTACAATGTTATCCGTAGGACCAGGTGCCTTTTCGACAACGGTGCTGACGTATTTGCCCAGACCATCATGGGTCATGCCACGATATACCTTTACGCCCAGGTGAGGCACATCGGCAAACTTGATGGTGTTGTTGGGATGTGCCCAAATGGCTTCGCTCAGATCTTTGCCGACTTTGGAAGCGACGACATCGAATGCGGCTGTAAATTCGATATCGCTGACGTGGTAGCCACCAACAGTGGCGTGCATAAGGCCGGGTATTTCGGCATCTTCGGGTGCATCTTTGTAATATTGTACGCCCTGTACTAATGCAGAGGCACAGTTACCAACACCGATGATTGCTACACGTACTTTTTTGCGTTGCTGAGACATATTTTTCCTCCTAATATGAGTTGGACATTATTATGACAGGTATGGACTCTGAACAGCATGACCCCCGCACGGCCGTTTTGGGCGCGGTTGCGGGGGTATCAGAGCTTATATCTGTTAAACCGGAGGAATTATAGCGAGGGGATGGTATCTTGGCTATGTCGGGCTGATTTCGCTTAGACGGACGGGGCGATTTTCTTCCCATGATTTGCGGGCAGCCAACCCCATGACAACGGGAATACGGCCGTCTTGCCCGCCAACGGGCGGTTCTTTGTCAGTTACAACTGCTTCCACAAATGCCTGCATTTCGGCAATGTAAGAATCCATGTATCGTTCCAGGAAGAAGTAGAGGGGTTTGGCCGAATGGATGCCGTCGGCATTGGCGTAGATGTGTGTATCTGGGGTATTGTTTCCCACAGCGACCATGCCTTTTTCGCCAAAAACTTCTACGCGCTGGTCGTAACCGTATACAGCCTGACGGCTGTTGTCAATTGTGCCAATCACGCCATTGGTGAATTTGAGGGTGATAACGGCCGTATCCAGGTCTCCTGCCTTACCAATTGCCGGATCAACCATAACCCCGGCAGCGACAAACAGCTCTTCTACCTCACTGCCGATAAGATAACGGGCCATATCAAAGTCGTGAATGGTCATATCCAAAAAGATGCCACCTGATACTTTTATGTATGCGATGGGCGGTGGGGCTGGATCGCGGCTGGTAATGCGTAAAATGTGCGGCTGACCAATTTTGCCTTCGGTAATCATCTGGCGTACTTTGCGAAAGTTGGCGTCAAATCGCCGATTAAATCCCACCTGGAATTTGATGTTGGCCTGGGCTACGGCCGTTAGTGCCGCATCTATTTTTTTCAGGTCGTGATCAATTGGTTTTTCGCAGAAGATGTGCTTGCCGGCGGCAGCAGCCTCCTGGATGATTTGGGTGTGGGTATGGGTGGCGGAACAGATGGCAATGGCGTCTATGTGTGAATCGTGCAGGAATTCGTGGTAATCGGTGGTATAAGGTACATCATATTGAACGGCCGTTTCTCTTGCTGCCGCTTCAACCACATCCGCCACACCCGCCAATTCTGCCTGAGGCACACGCCTGGCTATTGTTTCGGCGTGGATCTTGCCAATACGCCCCGCTCCCACAACAGCAATCTTAAGCTTTGGTAAATGGTTCATAACTTACTCCCTTATTCCTTATGCTGTACCACAAATGTTTATATCTCGCTAAGCATTACACGCCGTTTTTCCTGGTGGCTAAGCTGGGCAGCGGCAATCACTCGTTGAATTCTGGCGCCATCATGAAAGTTGGGGTGAAGCGGCTGCTGGTTGGAAACGGCCGTTATAAACGCCTGTGTCATAAACCCCTCTTGCCGAAAAACATCCTTGTACGTATGATGCACTGTATCCCGACGCACACGCCCCCAAAACTGGTCAGGCACAGACAATTCACGTACTGGACCTTCACCTTGTCGTGCTCCAGAAACACGCTGAATCGTGTCCCAATCTATAAAATGATACAACGTCCCTTCCGATCCATGAAACTCCATATGGTGCGTCTGGCCAAAGGGAGTATCTTCATAGGCAACTGTGGTAGCATGAATGACACCATGTGCCCCATTGGCAAACACAAACGTAAGAATTGCCGTATCATCCGCCACCTGGTACGGCCGTCCGGCAGGATCACGCTCAGGCCGCCTGACCATATACCCCAACAAAGCCCCAACAGACTCAATAGCCCCAAAATACCAGTCTGCCAGATAGATAAAATGGGACGCAATATCTCCCAACGCACCAGAACCAGCCACATCCTGGTCAAATCGCCACAAATAGTCCGTTGTTCGGCCAAATCCGGTGTAATACCGCATATTCAAATGATAAGGCTGGCCAATATACCCCTCCTCAAGCAAAGCCTTGATATAACGCGCAGTCGGCATATATCGGTAGGTAAAAGGGACCATTGTAATTGCACCCATTGCGTCGGCTGTGGCCGCCATTTCCGCTGCCTGAGCATATGTCAGAGCCAACGGTTTTTCACACAACACATGCAAACCAGCCTTCAATGCCTTCATGCCAATTGGGTAATGGGTGTCATTGCGCGTGGCGATGATAACGGCATCACACAAACCACTTTCTATCAGTGCCTCATAGTCTGTAAAAACGTGTGGAATTCCCCATTGCCGCGCAAACTGATGGGCACGGTCGGCATTACGGCCACAAACGGCCGTTACCCGCGCCAGTGGATGGTTCTGTAACGCCGGCAAGTACATAGCATCAGCCCACCAGCTTGTCCCAATCACACCAACCGAAACAACACGCTCCTCACTCATGCTCTTTCCCTTTTCAATCATTACCAAAAACCGGCAGCTTCAGCATATTCCCCTCATAATCCTCTTTCATCCAGCCCCAATCCGGGTCATCATATGGTGGTGTGCCACGGGCCTCATCCAGCAATTCCCCAGCGAGGTAATTGAGAAAGTACACTTGTGAGCCAGGTGGTACAGCAACCGGATGAAATCCTTGGGTCACCAAAACCAGATCGCCATCACGCACGGTAAAAAGTTCATCAAACGGTATATCTCGCCGATAGTTACGATGGATACAGTATCCGGCTTCCGGCTCAATGCGGTAATAGTACACCTCTTCCAGATATGGTGAACCGGCATATCCATCGTGGCAATGGGGTGGCCAACCGGAGTACATACCGCCGGGCACGTAAACTTCAAACAAGATGAGTCGCTCTGCCGGCAAGGGGTGTGCCAACACGTGATTGACTTGTCGTCGGGCTGCTCCGCCACCTCGAATTTCCATTTTCATTTCGTCTGGTGTAAAGAGCCGTATGGGATATTTGCCGGTGGCTGGTGCGCCACCAATGGCAAATTCAAAGGAAGTTGTTGCCCGAACAGAAACGGCCGTATCTGGCGGAGCATACAAAATGTGCGGTGGTTCTTGGAAGTAGCCACGACGAGATACGGAAAAACTGTTTCCACCAGCAGAGAGAACGGCCGTTCCTCGCAACGGCACTACCGCCACCTCATTCCCCTCTGTTGCCTGCGTGTACATTTCCCCGGCCGATAAAGCCACCACCCGAAAACTCAAATACTGCCAGCCTGCCGATGCTGGCGTCACATCAATCAATATCTGGCTATCCTTGTTTGGCGTTATCAAATGCTCCATTTGTTTTCTCCTATCCATTTGTCCAACTCTTCTCTTGTGGGCATGGCAGCCGCACACCCATGACGGGTAACAACCAACGCCCCACACGCATTACCAAAGCGCACACTTTCAGGCCACGACCACCCCTGAAGACGGCCGTAAATCACTCCACCCGCAAAAGCATCCCCAGCGCCCACCGTATTCAACACTGTTACCGGAAAACCAGGGACAGAAATCACTGCTGTTGGCGTCAAAAGCACTGCTCCCTGTGCCCCCAGTTTGAGAATGAAAACATCAGGGGAAAACGGCCGTTTCACCCATTCCTCCACCAATGCCAACAACGCTTCTGGCGCTACCGTCCCCACAGCCAATGCAGCCGCCATCTCCGCTTCGGTGCCAATTACCACATCTACCAACGGCAACAAACGCCGTATGTTCAGGCCAAATGCAGCCGGGTGCGACCATTGATCAGGGCGCAAATCCAAATCCAGAAAAACAGGCACATTTGCCTGTCTCGCCTTTTCGGCCACAATCCAAACAACATCCCTCATAGTTCCCCGACTCAACGCAGTGCCAGAGAGCAAAACAATCTGAAAATCAGCCAATGACAATGTTTGTATGTCCGCAGGTACAAGATGAATATCTGCCGGGTTGTCCCGGTAGAAAACGAGAGGGAAATGATCGGGGGGCTGTACTCCCAGCACGGCCAAACCTGTACGTGTGCCAGGTTTGCGTTGTACAAAGCGTGTATCCACACCTTCCCGATTTAGAGTCGTCAGCACAAAATCTCCCACTGGATCAGGACTAACAGCCGTGAGAACGGCCGTTTTCAGCCCCAAGCGACTGGCCGCAACAGCAATATTCGCCGGACTACCACCCACATGGGCTACAAACGAATCAATTTGCGCAAACGGCACACCGACCTGCTCCGCAAACAAATCCATTCCTACCCGACCAACCGTTAACAAATCCCAGGCAGTCATCATAACGGGCGCAATGCCTCCCATGTGCCACTTTCCCATGAGCGCATAATGGCATCATGCACCTGAGCATATCCATAAGCCTGAGCAAATGAAGGCTCATACTGCGTGTTCTCGGCAATCGAACGCAAAAAGTGGCCCATCTCTATCACTTTCAGGTCTTCGTAACCGATGCCAATGCCTGGCCCTGGATTAAACCGCTCGTGAAATGGATGTTGTGGACCGGCCAAAATGCGTACAAATCCTTCATGAACGCCAGTTTCATCTGGCAAATAAAGCTGAAGTTCGTTCATTGTCTCAAAATTCCATTTAGCCGCACCTTTTGTACCGTAAACTTCGAAGGACATTTCGCACTTTGGCCCGTAGATCGTGCGGCTTACTTCCAGGGCGCCGCGTGCCCCATTGGCAAATTTCACCAATACTCCTGTGTAATCTTCATTAGTTACCTCACCTTTGGGGTCTTCTGGTAATCCGCGACTAAAGTGGGTGCCCCGACCGGGAACGGGCAACGGCCGTTCCCGCACAAACGTCTGCCGGTTACTGACCACACTTTGCATAGGCCCGGCCAAAAACAAAGCCATATCTGCCACATGAGGCATCACATCCCCCAAAATGCCTGTTCCCGATTGTTCTGCCAAAAACCGCCAGGTAAGCTGCCCCAATGGATCAGAAGCATACATGGCAAAAAAACGACCATGATAATTGGTAATTTCTCCCAAACGACCATCTGTTATCAACTGCCTGACAAACTGAACCAGGGGCGCCCACCGATAATTAAGACCAACAAAACTCTTCACCCCGGCATCACAAGCGGCATGGTACACTTCGGCCGTTTCCGCAGGCAAAATTCCAACCGGCTTCTCACAAAAAACATGCTTCCTGGCTGCAATAGCCGCTAATGCCATCTCCTTGTGCAGAAAATTAGGCGTTGTAATACTCACCGCCTGCACATCCGGATGCGCAATCACCTCCTGCCAGTCTGTCGTCCATTGGGCAAATCCCAGCCGCTCCTTTGCCGCTTTCGCTCGCGTCGGCACACTGTCAGAACAAATAATCAACTCAGCTCCCACCCCCCAATCATAAAAACGATCCTGTACCGCCTTATATGCCCGACTGTGTACCGTTCCCATCCACCCCATGCCAATTACACCAACACCTATTGTCTTCATTTGCTCAACACCTTTTTGGCGCATCTACAAACCCAACTGGTGTAAATACGCACGGTTTCTGGCTGCACTCTCTTTCGGACTCCCCATTCCAGGCAATACATCTTGCTCTACCACAATCCAGCCCTGATATCCTATCTCACGCAAAGCGGTTATCACGGCTGAAAAATCAACCACACCTTGTCCCAATTCACTAAACACACCCTGTCCTACCATCTGCTGGTAGCCCCAACCCATTTGGTCGGCTTGTGCCACCACCTGGGGGTTGAAATCCTTAAAATGAACATGCCAGATGCGGTCAGCGTACTGGTAAACCCCTTGCACAGGATCGCCCCCCCCTAATGCGTAATGACCGGTATCAAAACACAAGCCCAATAGCGTTGGATCGGTCATTGAGAGAAATGTTTTAATTTCCTCGGGGGTTTCTACAAATGTGGAAGCGTGATGGTGGAATGCTGAACGCAGGCCAGTTTCTCGCTTAACAGCTTCAGCTACACGCATGGCGCCGGTGGTGTAAATTTTCCATCCGTCTTTGTCCAGTCCATCTTCTGGTCGGATACGGCCAGCATGATCATGGCGGTAGGGAACGGTGCTGTGGTCATCGCCAATGATTACGATAGCATCGGGGCCGCCTACTTCAGCCAGGAGTCGGGCGGTACGAACGGCCGTTTCCACACCCACTTTATGATACGCCGCATCATACAACCTGACAGTCACCCACGATCCCAATAACTGCAACTGCCGCGCGGCCAACTCTGCCCGTAGCTGTTTCGGCTCAGTAGGCATAAACCCCCAGTCACCCAACTCTGTACCCAGGTATCCGGTTTTACGCATTTCGTCCAACACCTGTTGATAACCAACTCTTTCGCCAGCCGTATTTTCAATAACCCCCCATGAACAAGGGGCATTGGCAACTTTCATCATATCTTCACCTCTCGCACACGTGTGCAAAGCTCCTTAAAAAAACAGGAACAGGAAATCAATAACTGCCAGACTGCCTGTTCCCGTCTCTTTGATGAACTCGCACTGAAGAACGGCCGTTAACTAACCCAACCTAAAACTGCCGACTCCACTCCTTCGGCCAACGCTCCACCACCACCTTCGTTTGGGTAAAAAACTCTACCGCATGTCCCGCTTGCCCATGCAACGTACCAAAAAAACTCTCCTTCCAGCCACTAAACGGGAAAAAAGCCATCGGCGCCGCCACACCAATATTAATGCCAATATTTCCCACTTCTGCTTCATTCCGAAACTTGCGTGCTGCTGCCCCACTACTGGTAAACAAACAAGCCATATTGCCATACTGACCACTGTTAATAAATGCAATCGCTTCATCAATGTCATTCACATGGATCAATCCCAACACCGGTCCAAAAATCTCCGTACGTGCTATCTCACTGGCAGGATTCACATCTTGCAAAATAGTGGGACGCAAAAACGCCCCCTTCTCATAACCGGGAATGTGTGGATTACGGCCGTCCACCAGCAACCCGGCACCCTCTTGCATCCCCTTCTCAATCAACCGCTCAATCCGGGTCCGACTTTGCCAGCTAATCACCGGCCCCATCTGTACCGATTCATCCAGGCCATACCCCACCTTACGCGAAACGGCCGCATCCGCAATCGCTTCTACAAACGTATGTCGGGCTTCTCCCACCGTAATTGCCAACGACGCCGCCAAACACCGCTGCCCCGCACACCCAAAAGCCGAATCGGCCACAATACGCGTGGTCATCTCCAAATCAGCATCCGGCAACACAATAATCGGGTTTTTCGCCCCCCCTTGTGCCTGCACACGCTTACCGTTCGCCGCACCCCGCGCATATACATACTTCGCCACCGGCGTTGACCCCACAAAACTAATCCCCTTAATCACCGGGTGCTCCAAAATGGCATCTACCGTTTCCTTCGCCCCGTTCACCAAATTAACCACCCCTTTCGGGAAACCCACCTCCTCCAACAAATGAAAAATCTTCTGCATGGTCAGCGGCACACGTTCAGACGGCTTAACAATATACGTATTGCCACACGCCAATGCATACGGCATAAACCAGAAAGGAATCATGCCCGGAAAGTTAAACGGACAAATAGCCGCACAAACACCTACCGGCTGTCGTATCATAAACTCGTCAATTCCCCTGGCTATATCCTCCAATATTCCCCCCTGCATCATCGTGGGAATCCCACAGGCAACTTCTACATTCTCAATAGCCCGCCGCATTTCACCCCGTGATTCATGAATGGTTTTGCCACATTCCATTGTGATAATGCGCGCCAACTCTTCAAAATGCTCCTCCAGTAAATACTTCAGGCGAAAGAGATACTGGATACGCTCAGTAGCGGGGGTACGTCGCCACTCCTGAAATGCCTCTGCTGCCGCCTGCGCGGCCTCATCAACTTCCGCTGCTGGCGAGAGGGGCACACGCGCTAAAATTTCACCAGTCGCCGGGTTGATCACATCCTGAAAATTAGTCGCTTTGGAGTTACGCCACTCCCCATTTATGTAGTTTTGTAATTTTTCCGGTTCAGCCATATATCACCTCCCATTCAGTCCCACACTTCTCCATCTGGTCCCATTGCCCCGCCAAGCTGGGCACCTGTCAAATCAGTGTCGGTTAAATTGGCCTCGAAAAGAGTAGCCCCTTTTAAATGAGCGTAACGTAAACTGGCTTTGCTCAAGTTGGCACCTTTGCAAATAGTCTGCAAGAGGAGCGCTTCGTCCAGATTGGCCTTGCTCAAATTTGCACCAACAAGATGGGCTTCGCGCAGGTTACACTCGGTGAGGATGGCAGCAGCCAGGTTGGCCTGATTCAGGTTGCAACCTTTGAGGCTGGCACGAGCGAGATGGGCAAAGCTGAGGTTGGCATTGACAAGTCGGGCATCATTAAGGATCGCACCATCCAAAACGGCCGATTCCAGATTTGCCCCCTCCAAATTCGCACCACGCAAAATTGCCCCCGTCAAATCCGCACCACTCAAATTTGCATCCCGTAAATCCGCCTCACGCAAATTTGCCCCCTTCAAGTACGCTCCGCTCAAATCAACCCCCACTAACCACAATGGGCGCGGCCGGTTCAACAAATCATAAATTTGCCAGGCTGACAAATTGGTCATACATCATCTCCAGTTTTAGCTGCTCGCTCTAGCGACTCTGCCAATTGTTGCTCCACTTCACTCAACTTCCCTTTAGCATGCATGGCATCCGTACGCGCAAACTCCTCCAACTCATGGCTCAACGCCTCCAGTTCGTCCGCACCGGACATCATACGCACCATCTCTTCCCGGCTCAACTCATCTTTGGTAAACGTACCAAACGTTCGGCCACGCTTCAAAATAGTGAACCGATCACCAACAGCATACGCATGATGTGGATTATGCGTAATAAAAACAACACCCAAATTACGAGCCCGCGCCTGAGCAATATACCGTAACACTGTACCTGCCTGCTTCACCCCCAAAGCGGCCGTTGGCTCATCCAAAATCAACACCTTTGCCCCAAAATACACCGCCCGCGCAATCGCCACCGATTGCCGCTCACCACCAGACAAAGTACCCACCGGCTGCGACGGATCACGAATATCAATGCCCATCTTCTTCAATTCCTCTCGTGCCACCCGGTCGGCAAACCGCACATCAAACCGCTTGAAAATACCTCGCCCACGAGTTGGCTCAGAACCCAAGAAAAAATTACGAGAAATACTCATAAGCGGAATCATGGCCAGGTCCTGATACACAGTCGCAATACCACGATCAAGTGCATCACGCGGCGAATCAAAATCAACCCGCTCTCCCTCAACATAATACTCCCCCTCATCTGGTTTATGCACACCAGACAATATCTTGATCAACGTAGATTTGCCCGCACCGTTGTCTCCCAAAAGGCACATCACTTCGCCAGCATACACTGCCATAGAGACATCCTTCAGGGCAATCACACTCCCAAAAAACTTGGAAACATTCCGTACTTCAATCAGAGGAACCTTGCCAGTTTTCATCGTTTTGCCTCCTCCGCACGTTTGCGTACATAGTTATTAACCAACACCGCAACAATCAACATCGCGCCCATAAACACCTGGAACCAGTCTGCATCTACGCCTGCAAACACAATACCCTGGCGCACCATGCCAAAAATTAATGCCCCCAAAACAGCTCCGATGGCAGAACCATAACCACCGGTTAACAAAGTACCGCCAATAACAACGGCAATAATGGCAATAAATTCCTGTTGTTCGCCACGCTTGGTATCGGCCGATTTCACCACCGTTACTGTAATGGTAGCCACCAGCCACGCAGCAAAAGCCGTTACCATAAACAACCCTATCTTCAGCCGATCAACAGGGACACCCACATTTCGGGCCGCTTCTTCTGCGCCCCCCATGCCGAATATCCAGTTACCAACTGGTGTTCGCAATAAAACCCATGTTGCCAATGCAGCAAACAAAAACCACCAAAAGATAGAAATTGGAAATCCAACCCCTGCAATTGGCACATCCACCCCAAAAATAAGGCGCATGACATTATAGCCAGGCGCATCTCCCAAACCACCTACTTGTGTCCGCCCTGTTACCGCCCGCGTGATGCCAATGGTCAAGCCGCGAATAATAAATAACCCGGCCAATGTGATAATGAACGAAGGCAATTTGGTACGAACCACCATATACCCATTAAAAAAACCGACCAACAGGGAAATGAGAAGCGCTATTATCGCGCTAACATACAATGGAATTCCCACCTCTGTGGTCAACATGGCCATTACCGCACCGGAAAAGCCAATTATAGAACCTACGGAGAGGTCGAATTCTCCCCCAATCATGAGTAAAGCAACAGCTACAGCCAAAATCCCAATTTGGGCAGATACTTCCAGGTAGCTGGATGTGCCTCGTAAACTCAAAAAACCTTCTGGCGCAATAATTGCAAAGAAGATCCAAACCAGAATTGCGCCACCCAATGCTCCCAATTCAGGTCTGCCTAATAAGCGGCGCAATAAACCGACTTCTACCATCCGTTCATCACGTTGTGACGCAGTTTCGGTGGTTGTTGTCATTTTACTCCTCCTCTAAAAATGAATTGCGAAGAGATAGAGCGCACAGAGAAAATAAACTGTTTTTATTCACGGTGTTGCGCCTGCGCTCATGTCGTCTCTTTTGAAATTGGGTGCGATCTCTTCCCAAACAGGATGTTAGCGGGCTGCTGATGCTTCATACGGTACAAGAAGGGCAGGAAATGGGAATCTTATCAATTCCCTCCCCTGCCCATATAGTTAAGTTACCGTGTACCGGCAGCGCTGAGTTCGATGACCTGAGCGGCCGTTTCCTGGGTGACAAACCCCGGTCCTGTCATCAACACATCATTGGCAATGGTGTTCAGATTGGTATTGAACAACGTCAGCAGCACAATCGGCAGATATCCCTGCAAATATTGCTGCTGGTCTATGGCAAACAGCATGTCACCATCCCGTATCGCCTCTAACACCTCTGGCGACAGGTCAAAGGTCGCTAACTGAATCTCTCCCAGCTTTCCTTCATCCCGCAAGGCAGCCAGGGCTGGCGCTGCCCCCGTCGGCCCTAATGTCAGAATCCCGTCTATGTCCGGGTTCGCTGTCAAGGCGGCTACAATC
>RFGV01000103.1 GCA_003696605.1 Chloroflexota bacterium
GTTAAATCCATAACAACCTGTTCAAAATCATGATTCCGATAATCAATAGGGAAATGCAAGCCACGTTCCAATAAAAAATCATGCTTTTCTGGTGAAGCGGTGCCAAATGTCTCTGCCCCAATAATCCGGCAAATGTCCAAAGCTGCCAGTCCAACACCACCAGCCGCTCCATGAATCAGTACTTTGTCACCTGGTCGCAATGACCCCATAACAACTAACATTTGATAAGCCGTGAGGTAATTAACGGGGAGAGCGGCTGCATCCTGGGCACTCATCCAGTCGAGTCGTTTGAATACTTGTTTGTGGGGCACGCAAACTGTGTCAGCATATCCACCAAAACGAGTGAGTGCAAAAACTCGATCCCCCTCTTTCAGGTCTGGCACTCCCTGACTGACAGCATCTACAATGCCGGCCACTTCATAGCCAGGGACGTATGGAATGGGTGGTGCATCGGGATAAATGCCCATCCGGCCTAATACATCGGCAAAGTTGATGCCAATTGTTTCTACACGTATGCGTACTTCCCCGTTTTGGGGAATAGGTGTTGGTGCTTCACGAATTTCAAGAACTTCTGGCTCTCCAGGTTTAGTAATCCAAATTTGTCGCATTTGGCTGCCTCACAGTGTGGGGATATTGAGGATGAGTATATCGGCAACGGCCGTATTTCGTCAACGCCCTTCCTATTACACGACCATCCCAAAATGTGCTATCCTAAACACAATACATTGACAGGACGAGGTTAAATCAAATGCCCCAAATTGACGGACTGGAACCAGGCACCTCATCACAACGCAATGCGCTCAATCATCAGGCTATCGAAGACTACCTGAAAACCATCTACACACTTGCCGAACAAGAAAGCCCGGTGAGCACTTCTCGTATTGCTACTGCCCGTCAGGTCAAGCCTGCGTCTGTCACTGGCATGTTGCAGCGGCTCAGCAAACTCAACCTCGTCCACTACGAAAAACATTATGGCGTAACACTCACTGAAGCTGGCCGCAAAATCGCCCTGGAAGTCATTCGTCACCACCGCCTGCTGGAATTGTACTTGATGGAAGCATTAGGATTCAGCTGGGACGAAGTCCATGAACAAGCTGATATTCTAGAGCATGTTATTAGCGAAAAGCTGGAAGAACGCATTGCGGCCGCATTAGGACACCCAACCATCGACCCACATGGCGATCCTATCCCCACACGTGATGGCGCCATGCCCGCTGTTTCTGGTGAACCATTAACCGGGATGGATGTAGGCGCTCGGGTACAGGTTACCCGTATTCCAGATGATACAAACAGTAAGGTTTTACGCGATCTGGCAGAACTGGGACTGGTGCCGGGAACAGAGATAGAGATAACGGCCGTTGCCCCTCACGATGGCTCCCTCAGCCTAAAAATCGGCGACCAAACCCACACCATCAACCAAACCCTTGCCCAAAACATCCTCGTTAGCCCTGCCGGATAACTTTCTTTACAGCCAACCCACAACCATACCCATCCATTTAGTACTTAAACCTAATGTGCAACTAATCGGCGGTCACTAAATCGTCCAAATGCAAAGGGGGCCGCCCCAATTGCATGTTAAGAAACACACAAACTGTGTGTGAAAGCA
>RFGV01000104.1 GCA_003696605.1 Chloroflexota bacterium
CGGCCGTTTCTCCCAATCCGCGTGTGATAATGTCATGAAATCCCTGCATCCCCCAATAAGTGGGCAAACCCATTGCCAGTTTTTGCATCCAGCCCGGCACAATTTCAATTGGCCACCATGCTCCACCCAGTGAGGACAATGCCATAACGATAATAGTTCCGGCTGCGTTGGCTTGTGCTGTCGTGCGAACAAGTGCAGCCACCATCAATCCCAGTGTTGTGCCCATGAACCCATATGCCAGCAGCATAAGCACCAGTGCACCAGGCGATTGCCCCCAGTTCACACCAAAGACAAACTGGCCGGCCAGCACCATGATGCTCATCTGGATAAGTGCACCGGTGAAGATGCCAACGAGTTTGCCTGCCAGGATAGTTCTTTTTCCAGCAGGGGTTACCAACAAGCGGCGCAATGTGCCTTGTTCTCGTTCTACCAGCAAGGAAGCGCCACCGCCAAAGGTGAAGAAGAGCGCATACATGACCATCATGCCGGGAGAGGATTGGCTGGTGCCACCAGGAACGGCCGTATTGCCTTTCAGGCGGGTTACTGGTTGTGCGCTCACAGAAACGGCCGTTTCGTCAGCCCATTTCTGCGCGGCCAACGCCAATGCCTCCTTCCAATATACCTGTCGCTCTGCTCCTGTCGCTCTGCCCAATACACCAATCACCTCAGCCACATGCACCGAATAATCTGCCACAGTCAATTGCCCCGCCAATCGGTTGCGAGCAGCCAGCACCATCTCTTGCAAAATCTGGCTGGCGGGTAACTGTTCTGGATTTTGCACCAGGCGCAAGCTGGCTTGCTTTCCACGCTCAATTTGCGCCCCAAACCCGGCGGGAATGATGAGAGCAGCGGCAATTTCGTCCTCAGAAACGGCCGTTAATGCCCGCTCTTCATCCACCAACACAACTTCTACCCCCCCATCCTCTGCCAGCTCCTGAACAAACCGCTCGCTCCATACACTCCCATCACCATCCACCACCCACAAAGCCCATCTCTCCGGTGTGCTGACATCCCCTCCACCTCGAATAGTTTGCCCAAGTACATACGTAAACAACAAAGGCATCACGATAGAAAAAATAAAGGTAGAACGGGATGAATAGGTGGTTTTCAAGTACAGACCAGCAATTGTTACGACACGTTTTAACATGATCATCCCCTTAATTAGCGAACAAACCGGCGTTCAAACAGAACAAGCGAAAGTACGAAGAACAGCGTAGCCAAACCAATCAATACAGCCACATTGGGCATCACCTCATAAAGTGATGCATGTCCCAAAGTAAGCTCGACAAATCCTTCTAAAGACCAGCGATTAATCGTCATTTTGCTGAAAATGGCCAAAAATCCGGGGAATTGCCGGTAGTCAATAAAGTTACCCCCAAGAATAGCAAACACAAGGGTAACGGCCGTTCCCAACACCCCCGCCTGATTAACATCCCGTGCAAATGCGGCCACAAACGCCCCCAGGCTGGTTGCCGCCGCCACTGTCGCCAATGCCAACAGCAACACCCCCACTGGAGAATTCCCCCAATCCACCTGAAAGAAAAGCCACGAAACCGCCACCAGCACCAAAAACTGAAGCAGGCCAGTCAAAAACGTGCCCCCAATCTTGCCCAAAAGTACGGCTGCCCGACTTGTCGGCGTGGTCATTAATCGGTACAACGTACCATCTTGCTCTTCTTTCAGAATAGAGCGTGTGCCATCAAACATGGTAAACATCAGGAAGAAGATGGCCATGCTGGGCACAAAATAGTTGAGCAAATTAATTGTTTCAGCCTCGCCTTGTAATTCGGTTGCCAGGACAATACGGCCGTTTTCTCCCTGCGGCCCATCCAATGCCTGACTTTCTTCAGCCAAAATCTGTTCCAGGTTTGCCATATTGGCCAACACAGCAGCCGATGGCGGCTCATCCGCCTGTGCCAACAATCGGGTTAGCTGTATCACAGCCACTACATTACTCAAAGCAACTGTGTTAAATTCAGCAACGATCCTGTTTACCACTCCCCGAATAATCCCAGGCGAGACATTGGCCGTTGGATCGGTGTACACTTCCAATACAACAGGTGGTCCATCAGGTGCGGTCAGGCGCTGGCTAAAGTTTTGGGGGATGTAGATTACCCCACGAGCATTACCTTGTTCTACCTCTCTCAAGGCAGTTTGCTTGTCCTGCATCTCGGTAATGGTGAACAAAAAACGGCCGTCTTCCGCCCCATCTGCCATCAAACCAGCCAGTACCGCCACCACCTCCGCCCCAAACTCACCCTGATCCTCATTCACAACCACCACCGGAATCTCACCAATCCTTACGCCGCCACCACTCCCACCAAATGCCAGCCCCATCACCAACGAAATCAGCAATGGCGCAACCAACATCATGATCAGCGCATTTCTGTCCCGAAACCGCACCAAAGTATCCTTAATTGCAATCGTCCATAACTTCATGCACATCTACTCCCAATCAATCCCGTAAAGCACGACCCGTTAGATGCAAGAACACCGCTTCCAGGTCTGGCTCCTGAATAGACAACGACTTAATGGCTACTCTGGTCTGCCCCAATTGGCTAATCACAACAGGCAAGGCCGCATTGGCATCTTGCGCCTGAATAATCAGATGACCATTTTCTGAAAAGATGTTGTGCAATTCGGGAATTTGGTGCAGAATCGCCATCACCTCTGTCAAATCCTTTGTACCTGCCTCCACCGACAACCGCATCGTCTCCATTTGCCCCACCAACTGCGTTAGTTCGGCCAATGTGCCTTCAGCGATCAAACGGCCGTGATCAATAATGCCAATCCGATGACTCAATTCCTCTGCTTCTTCCATATAATGAGTGGTGTATAACACCGTCATCCCCTGCTCATTCAACATCTTCACGGTGTCCAGAATGCGGCGGCGGCTTTGCGGGTCAATGCCTACTGTCGGTTCATCCATAAAAAGGATTTGCGGTTCATGTAACAACCCGACAGCAATATTCAGGCGTCGCTTCATACCACCGGAAAAGTTTTGCACTTTGTCATCAGCCCGATTTTGTAAACCGGCCAGTTCCAATGCGGCCGTTACTTGTTCCCCCAGCTTTTTTCCGCTCAATCCGTACATCTTGCCCCAAAACCGAAGGTTTTCACGTGCCGTAAGAGAAGGGTAAAGAGCGATTTCCTGGGGAACGACTCCGATTATTTCCTTAACACGTTGTACATCACGGGTAATTGAGTACCCGCCAATCAGTGCATCGCCACGGGTAGGCCGAATAAGCCCGGTAAGCATGGAGATGGTTGTGGTTTTGCCAGCACCGTTTGGGCCTAGCAGGCTATAAATTTCACCACGCGCAATTTGAAAAGAGATACCTTGCACAGCCTTGACGTCCCCGAATGTTTTGTGCAAATCTCTGGCTTGCAGAATTGGTTCTTTCATTGGCTGTCTCCCTGTATGCTGTATGGATAAAATGCAGGCAGCCTGAATTTGCCAGGCTGCCTGGGCCGGTATTACTGGCCGCGCTGGTCACGAATGACAAGCAGGATGCCAAAGAGAATGAGCGCGACTGGCCAGAGCTTGCCAACGAGGTTGAGCAGATTCAGGGCAACGCCACCAATGAGAAGGCCAGCGCCAATGAAGGCCATGATCCCGGCTGGCCAAAGTGCCCACCAGTGTGTTTCGTCAGTGAAAACGGCCGTTAATAAGGTAATCAACCCAAAACCGCCAGCAAACGCTAACATGAATACCCCAGGTTCGGCCGTTCCTTCCAGTGGCAACACATCCATCAGATACATACCAGTCCCAATACCCCCCAAAATACCCCCCGGAATCATCAACCCGGCCTCACGCACAGCAATACCCCACACAATGAAAATCAACGACAAGCCCGGCAACACCAGCATGCCCATACCTGGCAACTGGACAAATTGGCTAACAAGTGCCAGTCCACCCAGAGCTATCAGCGCAATACCAGTAACAATCCGATTTCGTTTCGCAGGGCAACTTGCCTCTGTTTGCTCCACTTTCAATCTCATGACCCATACCTCCAGATAATTTACTCATCTGCATCATATGTTCTGAACGGTCATATGCCATAGTGCCAAAAGTCATAATCAGGGTCATTCACAATAACGTAAGTTCTTTCTTAAGAAAATCCTTAATTTTTTTATGTTACCATAGATAAAATTGTTGTTGTGTCCGTTTCTTTGCCAGTTATCACCAAAACACAGGGCACGAAAATAAGCCAGGGTAAAATTGAGAAGTTGGAGGGCAGGGTGGTATTAAGAGGATTGTGGCCAAAATTGATTTTGGCTATTAGTGTGGCTTTCTTATGCCTCTTTGCTGGCTTCGCCTTTCTCGGGCGTCGTGCTCTCCATGTGAGCAGTGAGCATATTCTACAAGAACGGCTGGTTATTGCTCAAATGGCCGCCAATCAAATTGATGATTATTTTCTGGAAGCAGTGAACGAACTGGAAAGCGCTGCTCTATTATATGGTACAGATAACACTGCCTGGTTCGATTCATCCAAACAGCATGATTTGTTACTCGTATTGAGTAAAATCGGCTTTTTTGATAATGGTGTGCTTCTCCTGGATGAAACGGGAAAAATCTTGCTGGCTTATCCGGAAGAATTGAATATAAACGACCTGCCTCCTCTGACAAATGCCACAACAGAGGAGGCTTTTTCTGTATCAGACCCGTTTATGATGGCGGGAAACGGCCGTCCTGCCATTGCCGTTACCATCTCCCTCAAAAACGAATCTGGTAATACCTCCGGCTATCTAAGCGGCATCATCAACCTGGAAGATGAATCTCTCAAAAAACCGCTACAAGAAGCCGCACGGCTGGGCCATACAGGTCATGCCACCCTCATCACCCAGGACGGCAGCACAGTCATTGCCACCCTTCCGCTTTCATTTTTGTCATCCAACGAACACCCCGACTTCTACCCAGAAGCCATGAAAAGCACAGAACCAGTTATTGGCACAACACCATTTGCGCTATACGATATTCCCGGAGAACATCAGGGCGAACCGCACGTTATGGCCGTTGCTCCCTTGCAATATGCTCGACTGGGAGTTGCCATCGGAGGCGATGAAGATGAAACATTCGCCGGTCTCTGGCAACTCCAGCGTGAGATGGGCTGGTTTGGTGGATTTGTCCTCCTGTTAGTTTGGGGGCTCTCTCTATTTGTCACCCGGCAATTGTTAATTCCGGTCAGGCAGGTAACAGATGCAGCCAGAAAAATCGCATCCGGTGAATTGGATACCCCTCTAAAAATTCAGGCAAAAGACGAATTTGGCGAGATGGCCGAAGCACTGGAAAAAATGCGCCGCCAGTTGCTCGGCTATATCGATCAATTAACTACCTGGAACAAAACTTTGCAATTTAAAGTAAATGAACGCACCAAAGAACTGCGTGAGGAACGGGCAATTACCCAACGACTGCTACATAAAACAATCTACGCCCAAGAAGAAGAACGTATGCGGCTGGCTCGTGAATTGCATGACGAAATCGGCCAAATGCTGACGGCCATTGAAATCAGTCTGACACGGTTGGAAAACCGCTTGCCCGAAAGTGATCAGGAAGCCATTCAACGGCTGCAAAAATGCGAAGATTTGATAACAACGGCCGTTTCCAGCCTCCGCGCCATCATCAGCGAACTCCGCCCCCCCGTCCTCGACAAACTCGGCCTCCAATCAGCCCTCCACTGGATAGCCGAACAAACACTAACACCAGCCAACATTACCTACACAATCAACAACAACAACCTTCCCCCCCACCTTCCAGACCCAATCGAAACCATCCTCTATCGTATCGCCCAAGAAGCCATAAACAACATCGCCAAACACAGTCAGGCAACACAAACACAAATCACATTCCAACACACCCATTCTGAACTAATCATGACCATCACAGACAACGGGCAAGGATTCACCCCCCAAACCATCCCCTCATCCCCCGGTTCCCGTTCTGGTTGGGGGTTGGCTGGCCTGGCAGAACGTGCTGCACTAGTCAACGGCACAATAAAAATCATCAGCCAGCCCGGGCAGGGCACAACAATAAAAGTGCACATTCCAGCCAACTTCATAGACAAATGTACAAATTGTCCCTACCACGACCAATATGATAAGGAGTGTGTATTTTGTACAGCCATAAACCAATTCAACTCATAATTGCTGACGACCATATGATCATGCGCGAAGGCCTGGCTTCCCTGCTTTCCGACGAGCCAGACATGCAAATACTTGGGCTGGCCGAAACAGGCGCACAAGCCATACATCTCATTCGCACCCACAAACCACATATTGGCCTGATGGACATTACAATGGAAGATATGAGTGGCCTGGAAGCAACACGCCTGCTGCATCAGGAAAACATCTGCACCAAAATCATCATCCTTACCATGCACGCCGAACGGGATTTTCTCTTTGAAGCATTACAAGCCGGTGCATCTGGTTACTTCCTTAAAGGCAATCACTGTAAAGAACTCCTGATAGCCATCCGTGCAGTCCATCAAGGGGGTATATATCTTCCTCCCCAACTCGCCGGCGAGATCGTTCAAGAATTCCTCCACCACCACCCCGTTCAGAACCAGACAACCGACCTCTCCGAACGAGAAACAGAAATCCTCACTCTTATCGCCCAGGGACTAACCAATTCTGATATAGCAAACACATTAACTATCAGCATCAATACAGTCAAAAGCCACCGCCAACGTATTTACCAAAAACTCAATCTCAATGACCGTAGCAGTCTGGTCAATTATGCCCTCAAACATGGGCTGCTACATATTCGCAATACCAAACATATTAACTAGCCCACCCCTTTACTGTTGACAAATGGAGTAATATCTCTCCATATACACCATTACTCCATTCCCTGCGCCACGTATTTCCTTCCAATAAATCCTAATTTTCTCAAAATCTCGTCCCAAATTGATACCAAATCACCCCAAAGGGGTGATCAAAAATTGATAGTACTCTAGTACCATACTTGGTATTAGTAAGACGTGTGTCTATCTCTCATGTAACGTGCCAGATTGATGAGAAGATACGACTCCAGTAATTTTTCAGGAAAGAAGGAAGGAAGCTATGAAAGAAACTCCACAGATAACAAGGAAACTTATTTCCTTAATTGTTGTTGCTGTGGTATTGGCGACAGGGCTGGCTATTTTCAGTTTTGGCCTTATCGCCTTTGCCGATCATGGACCGCCAGGTAGTCATTTAGTGGAAGTAGGGCCTATCAATCCAGAACATGGCTTCCCCATCTGGTATAAAGATGCTACTGGTCTTGCCCTGGAATTGTGTCTTGATTTTACAGATCCTCTCTGTAATTTCCTCCCCGGCGACATTCCAGACCCCAACAGTCCTCTATCATTTCCGGACAACTTTCCCGGTGAAGCATTTTGGTGGACTGGGGATGCCATAATGGATACAGATGCCAATGGTGGTTCTGCTGCATTGGTCTTGGCTCTAGAAGCTGCTTTTTTGAATGAAGATCCAGTTGATGGAGACCAAATTAGTTTTGGACGGGTTCGTATTCGTATTGATACCACAGTACCCGGCACATATACTGTCACACATCCGTATGGAACTGATGTTTTTAATGATGTGGGCACAGGTCCCCGTGCGATAAATCTCACCGAAGACATCGGAATTGGTGCACCGGGGGATTTCACTGGTGCGCTGGATAGTCGCATTGGTCCGTTTCTGACGTGGGACCCAATTACGGATGCGCCACCAGGATTTGTAGGTAATCCGTTGTTTGAACACGCTGTAACTGGTAGTCCATTTGGCACAAACTTTTTCCGTGTAGAAGGGCCGGTTGGCAGTTTTACTGGTAGCTCTTTCCTGTGTGCCGATCCCACTTTAGGGGCAGATCCGATAGATACAACTGACTGTATCGAAACTGATCAGTTTTTCATTATGGGAAAGATTCGCACAATTGCTGGCGTGGGGGCAATTCGCGCTCGTTATAAGAATAGTACCGGACCTGGACCAGAGGGGTTGGATGTCTGGGCCTTTTCAGAAGCAGGTGAGTCGCTGCGTGTTTCTGGTCCAAATCTGGTTCCTACTGATATGGAAGGGGATGGGGCTGGTTTATATTATGCCCGTCTAGAATTTGATGGTTCTGGGCCACCGCCAGCAACAATCACTGTTACCAATATTGGGGATGATCCGCCCTCAATTGTAGTTGTACCGGTAGAAGACCTGATTACGATTACTGAGGCTCGCTATGATACAGATACAGATGAGTTGTCGGTGAAAGCAACCTCAAGTGATGAGGATAGCGTACCGACTTTAAGTGTTTACGATCAGGATGGGAATTTGTTGGGCAGTATGGTAGCAGGTAGTACCTTTACTCTGACAACAGTGATTCCCCCTGTGGATGTGACGGTAGTTTCCAGTCATGGTGGCTCGGCAAGGGAGCCGGTGATTATTTCGGGAACGCCGTTTGGTACAGCGAATCTGCCTCCTGATGTGACAATATTGGCGCCCCCTGATGGATCGTCGTTTGGAGAGCTGGATTTGATTGGCTTTGTAGGCTCGGCAACGGATTCGGATGATGGGCCATTGTCTGCGAATTTGGTGTGGAGTTCGTCTATTGATGGACAAATTGGTACAGGGAGTGTGTTTACGACTTCGTTGTCGGTGGGTGTGCATACGATAACGGCCGTTGTTACCGATACTGGTGGCCTGGCTGGTTCCGATAGCATTGTCATCTCTGTACTAAGTGCCAACAACACGCCACCTGTAGCCAATGATGATACGGCCGAAACTTCTGGCATTATCCCCATCACCTTCGACGTTTTGGGGAACGATACCGACAGCGATGGCGTCATTGACCCCACCACAGTAGAAGTTGGAACAGCACTTAATGGCACTGTGAGCGTCAACCCGGTAACAGGTGAAATCACCTATACTCCGAACACCAACACAGGCGCCTCACCAGTCACTGTTGGTCCAATCAATCCTGATAACGGCTTCCCCGTGTGGCATCAAGGTTCAGGTGGCTTTGTAGGCACAGGCACAGATGTCTTTACCTACACTGTGCGAGACAACCAGGGAGCAGTTTCCAACGTTGCAACGGTTACTGTCAACCGCAATCCGCTTACTTTGCAGCTTTGTCTGGATGATGTTTTGTTATGCGGGTTATTGCTGGCGCCACCATTCGACTTCCCCACATACTTCCCGGATGAGGCGTTCTGGTGGTCAGCCGAAGCACTAATGCCTACCAACAACGGCAATGATGCCACGCTTGTATTGGCACTCGGTGCGGCGTTTGTAGATGATGGACCACCAGCACCAGGCGCTCAGGAAACATTTGGTCGGACTCGTATCCTGGCCGACGGTCTGGTACCTGGAGCCACATATACGGTAACACATCCGTACGGTGTAAATGTGCTGGTAGCAGATGGCGCCGGCTCGATTAACTTCACAGTTGATGAAGGTGGCTTGCCAGGTGACTTTGCCGCTGCAATTGGCACGTTGGCTGGGCCATTCCTGGTGTGGGATAACACCCCGCCGGCACCCCCTGCAGGATATATCGGCGATCCGAATATTCCGCATACAATTACGGGCAGTCCGTTTGGCTTTAACTTCTTCCGTATTGAAGGGCCAGATGTGGGTGGTCCGGGTGTAAATGTGGTGGAAACGGATCAGTTCCTGGTAATGGGCCAGATAGCAACTCTGGTAGCGGTAAATGATGCATTGGTAACCAGTGAGGACACGGCCGTTACTGCTGACCTCATTGCCAATGACATCCCCGCTCCTGGCCTGACAATTGATGGCACCAGCCTGAGCATTGTGACGCCACCAGTGAACGGTGTGTTGGTAAATAACGGAGACGGCACAGTGACATACACGCCCAATCCAGATTTTGCTGGCACAGACAGCTTCCAGTACACAGTGGCCAACAATAATGGCGCTGTATCGAATATTGCCACGGCCGATATTACTGTAACGGCCGTAAACGACCCACCAGTAGCAAATGATGATAGCACAAGCACGGTGGAAGATACGGCCGTTGCCATCAATGTTCTCAGCAACGACACCGACATAGACGGCATTATTGACCCCACGACTGTTGTAGTAGTTAGCGGGCCAGCCAATGGCACAACGGCCGTTGACCCCTCTACCGGCGTCATCACCTACACCCCGTCACTTGGATTCAATGGCGTGGACACCTTCACCTACACAGTCAACGACGACGGCGGCGCCACTTCCAACCAGGCAACCGTCACCATCACCGTTAGCGCTCGCCCCGTAGCCGTAGACGATACTGCCACCACACCCGAAAACACCCCAGTTGGTATTCCGGTCACTACCAATGACTTCGACCCAGACGGCCTTATTGACCCTGGCACTGTTGCCATTGTCACCGGGCCAGCCAGCGGCAGTGTGGTGGTTAATGCCACTGGTGTCGTTACCTATACACCCGATATCAGCTTCGTGGGTGTAGATACCTTTACCTATACAGTCAACGACAACGATGGTCTTGTTTCCAATTCGGCAACTGTCACCGTGACAGTTACTGAGGCAAACGCTGATCCAATAGCGGTGGATGACACGGCCATTACTCTGGAAAACACCTCTGTCAGCATCCCCGTCACAGCCAACGACTTCGATCCCGACGGCGCCATAGACGAAACCAGTGTAGCCATTGCCTCACCTCCGGCCAACGGCCTTACCGTTGTTAGCGTAGACGGCAACACCGGACAGGCAATCGTCACCTACACCCCCAACATCAGCTTTGTCGGCATCGACACCTTCACCTACACCGTTCAAGACCTGCAAGGAGCAATTTCCAACCAGGCCACCGTCACCGTCACCGTTAACGAAGCTAACCAACCACCAATTGCCGTAGACGATCTGGCAACCACCAATGAAGATGTTCCCGTCGTCATTAACGTACTCACAAACGACAGCGACCCCGACGGTAGTCTCGACATCACATCCGTTGCCGTTATCGGCGGCCCGTCTAACGGCGCTACCTCCGTCAATGCCGTCACAGGTGAAGTCACTTACACCCCCAACCTCAACTTCAATGGTACCGACGTCTTCACTTATACAGTCATTGACGATCAAGGGGCACTCTCTAACCCGGCCACTGTCACTGTCACCATCAATGCAGTCAACGATCCGCCAGTAGCGAACGACGACAACGTAACGGCCGTTATCGAAACCCCCATCACCTTCAACATCCTCACCAACGACCTCGACGTCGACAGCCCACTCGATCCTGCCAGCATCGTCATCCTAGCCGGCCCCGTCAATGGCAGCCTCTCGGTCAACACCACAACCGGCGACGTCACCTACACCCCCAACCTCGAATTCCTCGGCACTGACGTCTTCACCTACATCATCAGCGATGACCAGGGCGCATCTTCCAACATCGCCACCGTCATCATCCAGGTCGAAGATGTCATCGTCGTCACAGACGCCCTGTTCCGCACCGACCGGCAAGAATGGCGCATTCGCGGCTCCGCGCCACTCAGCCCGGCAGGCGACCCCGTCTTCGTCACCATCTACATCGGCCCCGATCTCACCGGCCCAGTGCTGGCAACCGTCGAAGCCAACAACCGCGGACGATGGGGATTCCGTGACAGCAACGGCATGATACCCGACTTCACCGGCACAATCAGCATCGAAACCAGTGAAGGAGATGTCCTGCTAGGTGTTGATGGTGATCTTCGCAAGGTAAAGAGGCTGGTGAGGGGGCAGGATCATATTTACAAGATCATCCCCAACAATGATCTCTTTGAGGAGTTCGAGGTCAACACCGATCACATTCTTTCAGTTTATACCG
>RFGV01000105.1 GCA_003696605.1 Chloroflexota bacterium
GACATAATACCTTGTTGAGCAAGCAATTTTCCAATTGGTTGACGAAAAGAGCCTGACTGCTAGTCAATATTTCGGTATTTGAATTCACCACCTACGATTGTACCGGCAATCTGTATGTGTTGAAGTTCATGAAGTGGTATGGAAAAGATGTCACGGTCAAAAATGGTGAGATCGGCCAGTTTGCCGGGGGTAATCGAGCCTAGTTGTTTTTCCTGGCCAGATGTCAGGGCAGCCGCCATTGTGAATGCGTAAATGGCTTCAGAGAGGGTCAGGCGTTGCTCTGGATACCAACCATTAGGACCAGGAGACCCATCGGCACGGCGACGGGTAACGGCCGCATGGATGCCGGGAATGGGGTCTATGGCTTCAATAGGGGCGTCTGAACCAAAGACAACCAATGCGCCTGTTTCCAACACAGTGCGCCAGGCATAGCTGTATTGAGCACGCACCCCCCAGTAGCGGTCAGCCATTTCCATATCGGAGGTGGCGTGGATGGGTTGCATTGAAGCGATGATGTTGAGTTGATTGAGACGGGGGATGTCGTTGGGGTGGAGGATTTGTACATGTTCGATGCGGTGACGGAGGGAGGTGTCGCCGCGTCTTTTTTCTTGCTGGCGAACGGTTTCGTACACATCGAGAACGTCATGATTGGCGCGGTCGCCAATGGCGTGAATGGTGATGCTGAGGCCGTTGGCGCTGGCTTGTGTGGCTTTTTCTATCATTTCTTCTTTGTCGGTGACGATGATGCCGGTGTTGTCTGGGTCGTTTTCGTAGGGGGCGAGCATGGCGGCGGTGCGGGGGCCAAGGGCGCCGTCGGCGAAGATTTTGACGCCACCAATTCGCAGCCAATGATCGCCGAAGCCGGTGCGCAGGCCAACACCAATGGCGTGTTCTAGCCGATAAACGGGGATATTTTTGACGATGCGCAGGCCGAGTTGTCTGTTTTGGTGGAGTTGTTGCAGGGCGAGGAAGGAGGAACGGCCGTCAAAGTCGTGAATGCCGGTGAGTCCTGCTTGCCAGCAGTAGGACTGGGCAGCGAGCATGGCATTGGCTATCTGGCTGGTTGTGGGGCGGGGGATGTGTTCAGATACAAGGTTGATGGCTTCTTCAAAGAGGATGCCGGTCGGACGGCCGTTTTCATCCCGTTGTATCTCGCCGCCTGGGGGATCTGGTGTTTCGGCCGTTATGCCTGCCACTTTCAGCGCATAGCTATTCACCCAGGCGGCGTGGCCGCTTTTGTGGCGCAACATGGCCGGCCTGTTTGGCAACAATTTATCTAACTGTTGGGCAGTGGGAAACGCCCGTTCTGGCCAGCTATCTTGTGCCCAGCCGTGTCCTTCCAGCCATTCGTCTGGTGTTGCTGGTGGATTGGCTATGATGTGGTCTTCGATTCGGGAGAGGGCATCTGCCAGATTGCGACTGCCATCCAGGTTCACACGTTGTAACCCCAGGGCGAACCATTGAAAGTGGACATGGGCATCTACAAGGCCGGGGGTGACTGTACGGCCGTTCAGATTAATCAACTCACCATCTGCTCCCAACAGGGCTTTCATGGCATCGTCAGTACCTATGGCCAAAATTTTATCGTCTCGAATGGCTACGGCCGTTACCAGTGGATTTGCAGGGTCTTGGGTATGGATTCGGCCGTTTACCAACACTAGCGTTGCACTCATAACACCTCCCTATTTTCGCGCCACCACACCAAATGCGTGTGGATACGGCCGTACCTGGGTGAATCCTGCTGCCTGCAATCGCCGCATCACACCGCGTGTAACATTCCTCCCCGACTTGCTCTCAGGATCACCCACATAGTGGAACAGTCGGCCTTTGGGTTTGAGAATACGGTATAACTGCCGGTAAAAGTCGGTAGCATACAAATCGCCGGCCAGACTGAACACGGGTGGATCGTGGATGATGCGGGAGAAACGGCCGTCTTCAAATTCGGCCACCACATCATAAGCATCTCCCACAATGCGGGTGATTTTAGGATTATCAAACAATTGTTGAGACCAGGGGTTATGTCGGCAAATTTCCACAACTGCCGGATCAAGCTCAATTGTTGTTACCCGATCGGCCGTTTTGGCTGCTTCAATTGCCGTATATCCCAACCCCATTGTCGTATCCAGCACATCACCCATTACCGGAGCCACGGCCTGTATTTTGGTCAAGGTATCTCGATAAGGATCCGTGCCCTTGATACGATGCATGGGAATACCAGAGATGAGCATTGTAGGCGCGCCCATTGTGGGCATCAGGCTATACAATCGGTTGAACTGCTCGGAGAAAATCTGTATTTTTTCGATTTCGGCCTCAGTGACCAAAAAACAACCCAATTCATTGGCCGCAATGGTTTCTACCTGAGTCCAGGCAAGCAAACGGCCGTTTGGCAACAACACACCTGCTTCTGTCAGTTGCACTTCTGTAACCGACAATCCCAAATCCAGAGAAACAGCCACCACCTTCTCTTTCTGTTGGCGAGCCGTTAGCAATACTGCTGCCTGAAAATGGGACAGCACGGGGGGCATTGCTCTTTTCATGTATCAGTCCCCAACCGAGAGCCGGGGTTCGGCCGTTTTTATCACATTTTCAATGGGGTGCATCCCTCGCCACAAAACCAGCCACGCACTACCATAAACCAATGCGGCCACCAGCAACGTCCAACGAAAACCAGCATGGATAGAAATAGTTGTGGCCAACGCTGACCCCAACACAGACATGACACCATTCACCCCCCAGAACCAGGGAATTGCCCCAGCCTGGCGAGTGCCTACCCAACGAACGGCCGTTGGGAACGGCATCCCCAGCAAAAAACCCAACACAGATAACCAAAGCACTGCCAACAACATGCGCGCTACCAGACTCCAATGGAGAGTAGCGGCCAATACCGGCGCACTCAACCAGGCGTGCAACAAAATAATAACCACCAATGCCAACATCATGCGCCCAATCCAGATCGGAGTTTCTGTTTCCGACCAACGATTACTCCACATACTCCCCAATCCACTAAACAGCAACAGCGAGAAAAGCACCACAGCCAATGAGTACACTGGCCGCCCCAGGTAAACGGTCAGTTTCTGAATTGTGGGGATTTCGACCAGCATAAAACCGATGCCCAGTAAGGCAAAATACAATAGCCAGCTTGCAGAGGGGCGAGCCAAATGACCACGTCGGGTAGCTGCCCACAAGGGAATGAGGATAAACAGCAAGCCAAAGAAGGCACTGATGCCCAATACCGCCAGCAAGATGACAATGGCTTCCATGCTGGTACGATACACACCACTGCCACTGAGTGCAGAGTCAAACAGATCGCCAAAGAGGACAAGGTTGAAGAAAAACGGCCGATTATCTGTGGCTGGCGAAATATCTAGCGGATATTGAGCAATAAAACTTTCATGATCCGCAGTGGCTACAAACTGACTGACTTCGTCCTGTGGTGGTAGCCCAGGGGCATAAAGCAAGGTGTAGCCCAGTTCACCAACAGCTTGCTGCACACGCTGGATATCTTGGGGTGTAAACGGCCGTTTGCCAAACAACACAGTAGATAATCCCTCCGTTTGCGCTGTGGCCTGCGGATTGATTACCACAATAATATGTTCACGCGGGTCAGTCACACCCGCCATACGCCAGCCCGCCATACCGGTAGCAATCAACCGCATTGTCTCCGCCGGTCGCTCTGGCAAATACCAGCGTGACACAGTCAATACCCCCCGGTTGCTCAAATGTTCATAATATGCCCGAAATGCCTCTTGTGTGTACAAACTATTTTCGGAAAGTGCAAACGCGCCTGAACCACCAGCTGCCCAGGTATCAATCAGGGAAGCTTGAATGACGTCATACGTTTCCGTACTGCGTTCTACAAAACCGCGGGCATCGGCCACCACCACCCGTACATCTGGCCGTTCATACAAGTGCCCGGCAAAATCGGCAAAGGGACCACGCACAGCTTCAATAACGGCCGGGTTTACTTCAACGGCCGTTACCTCTGGTGCGCCACTGGCCAAAGCTGCCAGTACATCTCGCCCCCCACCCGGACCAATAACCAATGTCCTGGGCTGCTCTACCAGATGATACACCAATGAAGTCAGGTCATATCGCAAAAACGAGACCCGTTCCAGATTGCCATCAAATTGCTGTACTGGCGTCCCGGCTACGGCATCAATCAACAACAAGGCATGCGTGTACAGACTGTCACTATTGACCGTTTTCTCCCAATTCTCCGGTGATACCGCCCAAAAAAAAGGATACCCCTGAGGTTCATACACAGTAACGCGAGAGTGGGCGTTCCAGCGTTCGTACACAGGCGTTGGCTCGACGCCACCAGCCTTATTGACGGTAATTTGGAGCCAGGGGGAATAAAGTTGGGAGAAAAAAAAGCTACCGGTAACCAAAACGGCCAGGAGCGGCAAAGCAAATTCGCGGCGAGAAAACGGCCGTTTCCAACCCAACACCACCGCCGCCAACGACAACACCACCCCCACCAACAACAATGCCCCCGTACCACCCAAACGCTCCAAAGCCACCACACTCAACAAACAACCCAACGACGCTCCGGCCAAATCCGCCCCATACACCCGACCAGCAACTGCTGCCCACGCCGACAACGCCATCGCAATCACCATCCCCGTCAGAAAAAACGGAACAGCCAGCACCAAATAAATCAAAGCCAGCCACAGCAACTGCGAATTATTAAACCAATCCGTCCGATTCATCAGCACCGGCGCAAACGGAATCTGCACATAAACCCAAAACGTCACCGGCACACTTACCGCCAGCAACGCCGCCACACGACCAATCCACACACGCTGCTTCAAGCCAGGCCGAAAATACAAAAACACGCCAGCAACCGCACTCCCCATCAACGCCATCGAAATAGCCAAAAAGGCAAAATGATACCACATCGTCACCGAAAAAATGCGCGTCAGGACAATTTCCAGTGCCAGCGCCCCCATACTGACCAAAAACACGCCCCACAAAGCGCGTCTATCTGCCGTTACTTGCCCCATCACACTCTCCTGCAACCTCAAGATTGAATATATCGCAAAACCGTTTGCGGCGTACCCAAATACTCAACCGTATCGGCCGTTACCAATACATCCTCTTCCAGGCTCATAATCCCCCGACCCGGCACCACCACATGCAACTCCAACGTGAAAATGTTACCCACCTCCACTGGCAACTCACAAATACCTGCATACCGCTCCCAGCGCGGCCCCAACACCGTTGCCCCATCATGTGCCGACCGCCCCAGCAAATGCCCAAACGCATGCATATACTCCGGATAGCCATGATCCACAATATACTGACGCGCCACAGCATCCACCTGCCAACCAGGCACACCCGGCCGCAATGCAACCCGCCCGGCCTCAATTGCCCCCCGCACCACATCAAACGCCCGTTGCACATCTGGCGGCGCCTCTGTTTCTCCCTCGGCCAATACATACCACATACGCTGTAAATCAGAACAGTACCCGTTCTGCTTAATGCCCAGGTCCAAATGCAACGTATGCCCTGGCTGCAAGACCACATTGCCTGGTGCAACATGCCCAATTGCCGAATCTGGACCACAAGTGACTATCGGGTTAAATGGTTTGGGCCAGGCATAATCCAGCCCCTGTGCCTCAATTCGCTCATGAACAAACTCGGCAATTTGTTGTTGTGTCATACCTGGCCGGACAAACTGTTCTACTTCATCAAATAACGCCTCTGTAGTGGCCACAGCCTGTCGTACCAGGTCTATTTCTGTTGGGCTTTTGCGGCCACGCAGGGCTGCCACAATCTTTTCGGCCGAAACCAGTTTGTCAGCAAATGGCGTGTCTTGTAACAATCGCTGCAATACAAGATACATCCCGTGACTTAGCCCATCAGCAGCTACATCCCCTTCGGAGTAATTAATAGCAATTTGCCTGGGGTTGTAACGAGCAAGTGCTGCCCGCAATGGTTCGCCTATGCCCTCATCATAACCAATTACTTCGTCGTAGGCATTGAGCAAGCGTACATTTTCAGCATCAAAGTTACCCACAATGGCTGTATGTTTGCCTGTGCGACTGATGAGAAATGCGGACTGCCAGGTTACGTCAACATCGGCAATGAGTTCCAGTGCCGGATCAGGCTGCATGGAAGTTTCACGCACAAAAGTTAGCCACAGGTCTGTATCAAATTCGTCGAGAATTTGTGTCGCCTGTGCCAGTTTTTCCTGTACTAATTGGCTCATATTTTCCCTCGATTTGTTTGTTTGTTATGTGTCTTTGGTGATAATTTCGTAAATGGCTTGCAGTTCTTCGTCGGAGTAGAAGTGGATGACGACTTTGCCGCCTTTTGCCCCTTTTTGTATCTGGACGGGGGCACCTAGAATTTCTTCGAAGCGGGTTTGAACGGCCATGAGTTCGGCCGGTAGTTGTTTTTTGGGTCTGGGTCGGGGTTTGCGTTCGGCCAACAGGTTTTTGACCAGGGTTTCTGTTTGGCGCACGCTCAAGCTTAGTTTGATGACCTGGTTCATGGCTGCTGTTTGCATTTCGGGGGTGGGTAGTGGCAAGAGGGCGCGAGCATGTGCGCCGCTGATACGGCCGTCTGTCACAGCTTGCTGAATGTTGGGCGGCAGGTTTAGCAAACGCACCAGATTCGCGACAGTGGATCGCCCTTTGCCCACTCGCCGGGCAACTTCTTCCTGTGTCAACCCAAATTCATCCATTAGTTGTTGGTAGGCATAAGCTTCTTCCAGTGGATTCAGGTCAGCACGCTGGATATTTTCGATGAGGGCCAATTCCAGCATTTCCTGAGGGGTGGCCTCTTTAATGATGACGGGGACTTCAGTAAGGCCAGCTAGTTGACATGCCCGCCAACGACGCTCTCCGGCAATGAGGATGTAACCGCTGGCAACGGCCGTTACAATCAACGGTTGTATCAATCCATGTTCCTTAATGGAGGCCGCCAGTTCTGCCAGCTTTTCTTCATCCATCATGGTGCGTGGTTGGTGGGGATTAGGTTGAATACTGGCCACAGGAACAGTCTGCACGCCCTGTTTGGCATCAGTAGCAGCGTCGCTACCGGGAATCAACGCCCCTAACCCTCGCCCTAATCCACGTTTCTTCGTCATGATTCTGCTCCGTTAACTCTGATCACCGCGAATCAATTCGGCCGTTAACACTTTATAGGCAATCGCACCTGGCGAATGTGGCGCGTAAACACTAATAGGTTGTCCATAGCTGGGTGCTTCACTCAACCGAATATTACGCGGCACAATGGTTCGAAAAACTTTGCCCGGGAAATATCGCCGCACTTCTTCCACAACCTGTCGGCTCAAATTGGTGCGGCTGTCATACATAGTCATGATCAATCCTCGTACAAAAAGCTGAGGATTGAGGTACTTCTGCACAAGTTCGATTGTTTGTGTAAGCTGGGAAAGCCCTTCCAGAGCCAGATATTCACACTGGACGGGAATAATGACGCCATGAGAGGCAGCTGTGAGCGCATTGACCGTCAGCAAGCCAAGACTGGGCGGGCAATCAATCAGCACATAGTCATAACGGCCGTTTATCCCTTCCAGCGCCTTCTGTAACCGGTACTCTCGCCCAATTGCATTCACCAGCTCCACTTCCGCACCTGCCAGTGCCGGATTAGCCGGCAAAACATCTACCTTATATTCTTGCTGACATTGCAACACTTCGTCCACTGTTGCTTCTTCCAACAGCAAATCATAGGTAGAACGCGCCAGTTCATACTTATTGAGCCCAATCCCCGATGTAGCATTCGCCTGAGGATCTACATCTACCATCAACACCCGGCGGCCACTCAGTGCCAGATACGCGCTCAAATTAATAACACTGGTGGTTTTCCCCACACCACCTTTCTGGTTTACAATCGCGTAAATTCGAGTCATCTCTCTATGTACTGCCGCATATGCTCCTGAATCAAAGTAATTTTGGATGGCAAATCTGGTTTCGTTACCGAAAGAGAAGCAATCTCATTGGCAAATCGGGCTGCTTCCCACGGGTTCCCCGCTGTCTGGTAGAGGCGGGTAAGAAATGCAGCCGCAAAAATGTCGCCCGCACCAGTCGGCTCTACTTCGCGCACCACAGGGGCCGGGATGTGCTGCACCTCATCATCCATGAACAAGGTACATCCTTCCTTTCCTTGAGTCAGCACCAACAGACGTGACCATTGCCGGTATGCCTCTAATGTGGCGCGATCAGGCAGATCTTCTTCGCTTAAGATAACGGCCGCTGCCAGGGGTAAAATTTCAGCAGCTCTTTCCCAGTTGGTGGCATAAACACGGCCGTTTTCATCCCACCGCCGCAACCAACCCTGCGGCGTCAGGCCAACCACACTATTGCTAAACGAATAAATCAGGTCCGGGTCCACCTCATTGGCAATTGGCGCCAAATGCACAATAGACGCCCGTTTCCAGCTTTCGGGCAAATGAGCCGTAGTAAGCCGTTCTGCCCAGCCATGAACCGTCTGCACCCGGCCAGATGGGGTGTACACATTCTCAAATGTCGTTGTTTCTGCCGCAGGCACAGCATGAACCAGTATTCCTGGCAAGGCAGCTTCCCAATTATATCCAGGAGCGGCACTGGTTAAGGCCGCAGTACGGCACCCTAACGCCTGAGCGGTGCGCCCTGCATATGCAACCGCACCCCCAATTTTTGTGCCACCAGGTATCACATCGGCACTGATGTGCCCGGCAACCAGATAATCTATTTTCTCCATAGCGGATGAATTCTAACATAGCGTGTGGTAATTTGCGAGAGTAGCCAGTCATACCCATCCAGTTTTGAAAGCAAGTCATTTTATTGCATTGTCGGGAAAGAAACGTTAAGATTTGAGCAGGATGTACAAGAAATGGTTTCGTCAACGGCCGTTACTTTCTCTCCCCCAAGTTGTCGTCTTGTTGGGTGTTGTGGCGGCATTATTTATTGCCCTTGATCTAAACCGACGGGCACAAAGTGGACGGCTGGTTGGTGTCGATCAAGCCCGTCTGGAAGAAGAAGTCCGTCTGGAATCCACTCGTCAGGCAGAACTTCAGGCTACACTGGATTATGTCCAACAAGAAGATTACGTTGAGTCTTATGCACGTAATGAGGCAGGGTATATCAAACCGGGCGAAAAACGGGTAGTGCCTTTAGTGATAGAGGCAACACCACTGCCTACGCCACCGCCTCCGCCTACACCTGATCCGGCTCTTAATGCGCGCCCCTGGCAGGCCTGGTGGCAATTGCTAACTGACGTTCCTTTACCTGGCCAATAATTTGTATTTTTCAAGATTGTTTACATAACACAAAAATTTGTAGTTTATATTGATGTCTGCAATTCACCCAATTCTGCTCACGGTTATTCTGCTGACTGGCTTGTTTCTCTGGCAGCAGCAGTTGTTGGCACGTCGTTTGATGTCGGGATTGGCACTGTTGGCTGGTTGGGTGGTTGTGCTGGCCGGGCTGGACTGGTTGGAGGTGTCGGTAACGGCCGTTTTTCGGGCTGGCCTCTGGTTGGCAGGCTGGTTTTTCTTCTTGTGGGGAATCGGGATTTCATGGCAGATAATCGCCGGTGGATTGGTGTTGGGAAGTGTGTTGACAACGTTACCCTTTGTGCCAACAGAAGCGTTGTTGGGGTGGGGGCTGGTAACGGCCGTTCCCCTCACCGCGCTACTTCACAACCATACCCGCCAGCCATCTGCCTCCCCCGCCAAACGCCCCGTCCAACTCACATCCCCCCTCACCACAAACCTCATCACCTCAGACCACCCCATTTTGGAATGCTTAAACGAAGGCGTTATATGCACCCAGGCTGACGGCCTGATTGTTTATGTCAACCAGGCCGCTACCCAAATGCTAAACCAGCCAGCAAACACCCTCATCAATCAACCCATTACAGACATCTTGCCCCATCTGCCCATGCTGGCCGCCACCCAGGGGGAAAAATTCGCCAGCGAGTTCGAACAAAACGGCCGTATTTTACAGGGCCAACTCAACCTCCTGTACGATCAAACCGGACAGCCCAACGGCATGGTAGCCGTTCTGCGCGACATCACCGAAGAGGAACGCGCACGCACCGCCCGTGACAACTTTCTCACCACAATTTCCCATGAATTACGCACCCCACTCACTGTCATCAAAGGATATATCGAACTTATGGTAGCCGGTGCTGGTGGCCCCTTGTCCGAGACACAAACCAAATTCCTGGAAACAATCCAGCGAAATGTTACCCGCATGGTGCACTTAATCAACGGTCTGCTCTTTGCCACAGCCATCAAAAGCGGCCGTATAGAATACACCGAAGGCATGACCGATTTCAGCCGCCTCATTGACCAGATCACCCGCGAGCTTCAGCCCAAAGCCGCCGCCGACGGCCAACAAATTATTACCACCATCGATCCAAAGCTCCGCCCCATTCAGGCAGATCCTATTCACATGGCTACCATATTAGAAGAACTACTCACAAACGCTATTAAGTACAACAAGCCACAAGGACACATTTACATACAGGCCACCCCACAGCCAGGCAATGGCGAAGAACAGGCATTTGTCATCATCAGCATACAGGATGAAGGGATTGGCATCGAACCCGAAGACCAAATGCTAATATTCGAAGGGTTCTATCGGCCAGAAAAACAGGAAAGACACATCCAAACTGGGGGTGTAGGCATGGGACTTTCGATTGTGAAAGCATTAATAGAGGCGTACAACGGCCGTATCTGGCTCGATAGCACCCCCGGCAAAGGCAGCACCTTTACCTTCATCATCCCCACCAAACAACCAGACCCCACCCTCCCTTTCCTCCCCAAATAACCCCTGGTTCCCCAGTACCATTTGCCATTCAACTTTACATATGTTAACATATGCCACATTGAAAAGGTTTACATATTATCAGGAATATTTTATAATCCTTCCAACTTCAAAACGGAAAAAGTCCGTGCCCTCGACCTCCAGGATGTTTCCATCGACTCAACTCACGGCTAAAATGATTTCAACATCTAGGTACTATCTCACAAACACGTAAAGGGAAGAAACGATGGGCCGTCGTACAATTGCTATTGTCATTTTTGTTTTTGGATTCCTGGTTCTTCTGGCAATTGGTTTTCTGGTACTTACACAACAAGGCACTCCGGCAGAAACCCCCACTCCAGAAGGCACCCCAGAAGCAACAACTGAACCCGGTGCTGCCGCCGAAGAAGGCGCTCCCCCACCCGGTTTGCCTGGACCACAAGAAACCCTCCCACCTATGGTGGAGGTCGTGGTTTCCTTGCAAACTGTACCTCGTGGCTGGCAATTTACTGAAGCCGAACTCACCACTGACCTCCGTTTGCGGGATGAAGTGGACAGTAACGTAGTAACACGGGTAGAAGATGTCGTAGGAAAATACGCCCGCACAGACATTTTCCAGGGTGAAACCATCACCAAAGATCAGCTTGCTTCCGATCCAACCCTTGTTGGCGTAAATGATTTTGGACCATCTTCGCTTATTCCCCCTGGTTTTGTCGCTCAGGCAGTGCCAATGGATCGGCTTTCCGGTGTTGCTTACGGTTTGGATGAAGGGGACTATATTGATATTCTGATTACGTTTATTTTCTGGAAACTGGATCCAGAGTTCCAAACATTCTTGCAAAATAGCGCCAACTTCTTCCTGGAATCAGTGGATGATGAAGGGAATATCCAACTAATTGTTTATACAATTGACGTTTTCGGCCGTTTTGAAGAACTGCCAACTGGTGATTTGGCACATATTTCACCCTCAGAACTGCAAAGACCAGTCGCAATTTCTATGGTCATTCAAAACGCCAAGGTTATCCAGGTGGGTGCATGGCAACCTGTACCGCCCGTAGCTGTCGCCACGCCCACCCCAGAACCAGTCGAAGTAGCAGAAGGTGAACCAACAGCAACACCCGGCTTCATTGCCCAGGCACCGCCTACACCAACACCTACACCACCTGATGTTTTGTTGGTAGCTCTTTCTCCGCAACAACAATTACTGCTCAAATATGCACTGGAAGCCAATGCGGATATTGATTTTGCCTTGCGTGGTGTAAATGATGGGCAACTATACAGTGTGGAAAATGTGGACCTGAATTACTTGCTGGACCGGTTTAATATTGAAGTTCCGGCAGATTTTGGTTTCACAGTTGATAATATTATTGTCACAGTAACACCACCACCCCCGACGCCGGAAGGAGAAGTCCAGCCGACACCGGAGGGTGGCTAATTCTGACATTATCTGTAACGTAAACAGGGATTTTCATTATGCGACCAAGAACCTTTATCTTGCTCATTTTGGTGTTGTTGGTCCTGGCAGTGGTAGCAGTGCTGGTCTTCCTGAATTTTTCAGGTGGACAGGGTGGCGTTGATCAGGGGCCAGAAGTAATCCCCCCTGAAGAAACGGCCGTTTCTCAGGAAGAACCTGGTATTCCCCCACCTACCCCCACCCCTGCCCTGCGCCTGGAACCAGTTATCATTGCCAAAGTTGACCTGCCAATCGGGGAACGCATTCGCAGCGATCTCATAGACGTTGAAATGCGCCCCAACAACAACATCGCTCTGCAAGGCGGCTACACCTTTTCCGACCCATCCGAAGTTGTCGGTAAAATTGCCCGCGTCCCCATAGCCAAAGGGCAGGAAATCTTGCGCCCTATGCTGGCTTTCAATCCTTCCGACTTGGCCGCATTTGGTTCTGACCTTTCCTTGTATGTTGACCAGGGCAAAGTGGCCGTTGCCTTTCCTATTGATAAACTCTCTGGTGCCGCCTACGCCCTGCGACCAGGCGATTTGGTAGATGTGATGATGAGCCTCAGCCTGGTAAAACTTGACCCTGAATTTCAGACTCGCCTGCCCAATCGGGTAGAACGTGTTAATGAACTTGCCTTACTTGAAGGCCAGTCTTTCCTGTTCCCGCCAGCCACCGAAGGGCGTCTGGAGCTAATTCCGGAAATCAACCTGGTAGCCGAAATTGTTCCTGGTCAAATAGGATTCGAAAATCAAGCGCCAGAAGAAGTCGGGCGACAATTACCCAGGCGAGTGACCCAACTGACCATCCAACAAGCGGAAGTGCTGTGGGTGGGTACATGGCAAGATCCCCGTCTTCAGGAAGAAGAATCGGCCGTTTCTCAAATTGGTCTGGAAGGCAGTGAAACTGGCATTGGCGAAGGTGAAACCGACACCGGGGAAACAGACGGCTTCGAAACCGGCCCGGCACCTACACCGATACCCCAACGTTCCACTACCCGGCCAGATGTCGTCATTCTCAGCATGACTGCACAAGACGCACTGGCCCTCAAATGGGCACTCGAAAATGGCGTCAAGATTACACTTGCCTTACGTGCTCAGGGAGATAACACCGTATTTGTCACAACGAGCGTCTCCCTGCCCCAACTGGTCGAACAGGGTGGCCTGAAAACACCAGAAGAAAGCGAATTTGGCTTACAGCCACCTATTACTGATATTGTCCGACCTTCTTTACCGACAGAACAACCTTAGCCAATTTGCCTGATCTCCCCTGAAACAAAATCCCCGACCCACAAAGTCGGGGATTTTTTATCCTGGCTGTAGCAAAACTGGCATCGAAACCGGCAATCAGGCAAAATTGTATAGGAGGTAAATACAATCTATGTCTGGAAACTATATTCCCCCACTGGCAGAACGGCCGTCAGTTACCGTTGACGTGGTTATCTTCTCACTTGTCGAAGAAGACTTGCGCGTCCTGCTCGTGCGCCGCAAATACGACCCCTTTGCTGGTATGTGGGCTATTCCTGGCGGCTTCGTTCACCCAAACGAATCACTCGAACAAGCTGCCCTGCGTGAACTGGAAGAAGAAACTGGCGTTACCGATGTGTATATTGAACAACTATACACATTCGGCGACCCGGATCGTGATCCACGTATGCGCGTCATTACCGTTGCCTACTTTGCCCTTGTTCCCTACGACGCCATCCAACATCGCCCGGGTGATGATGCCGCCGAAACCGGCTGGTTTTCCGTGTTCAACTTACCTCCTCTGGCGTTTGACCATAAAGAAATCGTTGAATACGCTCTGACACGATTACGGTACAAACTAGAATACTCAGCTGTCGGTTTCCGTCTTTTGCCCGATGTCTTTACACTTTCCGAACTGCAACAGGCTTATGAAATCATTCTGGGAGAAAAACTGGACAAACGGAATTTCCGGCGCAAGATCCTGTCGTCAGGGATTTTGGAAGAAACTGGCAAACGCAAAAAAGAGGGAGAAGGTCGCCCGGCGATGCTTTATCGCTACCGGGATGATGCGATTGCCGAAGTCAAGACACGTCGGCTGTTTCCTTAGCTGTTACCCACAGGGACTTGGTCAGTTCGGCCCCAATCACCACTTCATCTCGGCCAACACGCAAACGCATTGGGCCGTTAAAGGGGGCACGGCCTACTATTTCGATTTCTATATCTGGTGTCAGCCCCAATGAAGCGAAATAACGCAACCGTTCCGGGTCGTCCGTACGTACGCGACTGATTTTCCCCTTGTAACCAACAGGCAAGTTCATAATGCAGACATCGTTCAGGTGTGGTAAATTCCCTTCTGCATCTGGAATTGGCTCACCGTGGGGGCAACGGTTTGGGAAGCTGGTCATTTCTGCCATCCGTTCTGCCAGTTTGTCGTTTAGCCCCTGCCCCAAGCTTTCTGCCAGTTCGTGTACTTCATCCCAGCGAAATCCCATGATATTGACTAGAAAAACCTCGAGAATGCGATGGCGGCGAATTTCGCGCAATGCTTCTTCGCGCCCCAATTCGGTGAGTTCGACGCCCTGGTAGGGGATATGTTTGACATAACCGGCTCTTTGTAATCGTTTGAGCATGCGAGGGACGGCAGGCGCGGAAACATTTAGGCGGTCGGCCAGTGTTGTGGTATTCACTGTGGGTGACTGCTCTTGCAGGCGATAAATTTCGGCCAGATATTCGCGCATGGTGGCGCTAGGTTCCATAACTAACTCCTGTCTGTATGGCTCGTTGCCGATATGGCTTTTGTGATGGCAGATATCAGTCTGTCTGTTTGACGAACGGTTTGCCCTGCTTCATATTACCTTAATCGGAGTGTTTATGCCAAACGGGAGTAGGCTTTCGCAAGGTGAGGGAGAATGGGCTACAATTTGGGTATGGCTGGAAAAACTGTATCATGTCGTGAATTGTATAAAAGTTTTGGGGATACGGCCGTTATTCGCAATGTTTCCTTTTCGCTGGAAGCCGGGCAAATTTTGGCGTTGCTGGGTCCAAGTGGCTGTGGCAAGACAACAACCTTGCGTCTGATTGCCGGATTTGAGCATCTGGACCAAGGGGAAATTGAGATTGCGGGCACAGTGGTGGCTGATGGCCGTTTTCACATGCCGCCAGAGAAGCGGCGTGTGGGCATGGTTTTTCAGGATTACGCTATTTTCCCACATCTGAGCGTTATGGAAAATGTGGCGTTTGGGTTGGGTAAAACAGCTAAAGACCTGGAACGTGCCCGTTATTTGCTCGCATTGGTGGGGCTGGCAGGGTTGGAAAAGCAAATGCCACATGAACTCTCTGGTGGGCAACAGCAACGTGTCGCATTGGCTCGGGCTTTGGCGCTAGAACCGGCTGTTTTATTGTTGGATGAACCCTTTTCCAATTTGGACACCAGTTTGCGGGCACAAGTAAGGCAAGAGGTGCGCGATTTGCTACGGCAGGCACAGGCGACGGCAATTTTTGTGACGCATGATCAAGAAGAAGCATTGTTTTTGGGTGACCAGGTAGCAGTTATGCGAGACGGCCGTATTGAGCAAATGGGAACGCCAGAAGAGATATTCCATCAACCGCAAACACGCTTTGTAGCTGAGTTTTTGGGGCAGACAGATTTTGTGCCGGGGGTGGTGCGTACGACAGGTATTGAAACACCATTAGGGATATTGCCGCAACCTGTGCCCTTACCCCCAGGAACGGCCGTTGAGGTTGGGGTGCGGGCAGATGACGTCCAACTGAGACCAGCAGAAAATGGAAACGGCCGTATTCTCTCTCGCCGCTTCATTGGCATTGCCCACATCTACCAGATAGCTCTTAACAACGGACAAAAAATTCAAAGCCTCCAACCACATACCGTCAATCTCCCCCAGGACACACGCGTACAGGTCACCATCAGTACAGATCATCCCCTACCCTGCTTCTACAACGGAACGGCCGTTTCTCCCGCAAACACAAAAGACACAAACAACCAATCCACCCCCTAACAAAAAAGGGACGTCTGACCAAAATCAGACGTCCCTTCACATGCAAACTACCAAAGCTAGATAAACTGCTCCAATTCTGCAATCGTTTCCTCAACCAACGCCACCAATTCCGTCAGCATCGATTTATCAAAGCGGAATTCCGCCCCAGCAGCCGCAAACAATTCCGGCAGTGTCTTTGTTCCCCCTAACGACAACGCCCGCCGATAAGCCGCCACAGCCTCTGTCTGGTTTTGCAGACTATTTCGCCACACTTGCAACGCCCCCACCTGAGCCATCCCATATTCAATATAATAGAATGGCGAACTGAAAATATGGGGTTTGCGATGCCACCCAGTCTTTCGCTCTGTCTCAAAGCCAGTCCAATCCACCCCTCGCATAAATCGCAACCACAATGCCTCCCATGCAGCATCACAATTATCTGGATTCATGGCTTCGTCAATATGCGTATACACCCAATGCTGAAATGCATCCACAACCGCCATATAAGGTAAAAAGGTAATAATACCCTCCAGATGTTCAATACGAGCACGTGCCGCCTCTGCTGGCGTATAAAATCCTCCATGCTCTTTAGTCAGATAAGGAGCTGCTAACAGTTCCATAGACATAGAAGCCACTTCGCAAAACTCCATTGGCGCATTCCGCAACCAAACCAGTGGGAGTGTCGCCGTTTCGAACACGTGAAAGGCATGCCCGGCTTCATGAAGCAATGTCTGCACATTATCATGAATACCAACACCATTCATAAAGATAAACGGCCGTTTTCGCAATGCCAGCGTACTACAATATCCCCCCAGCGCCTTCCCCGGACGTGTATCCAGGTCCAGCAAATTCTCCCGCGCCATAATCTCAAAATAGCCACCCAAAACCGGATCCACTTTTTCCAAAATACGCAACGAACCCCGAACCAATTCCGATTGTCCCTGATACGGCTTCAAAGGAGGCGCATTAGTCGTATCTACTTTCGTATCCCACGGCCGTACCACATCCAGCGCCAAACGTTGCCGTCGCTTTTCATACAAACGTTCAGCTGCCGGCACAACCACAGCCTCAATCGCATCGTGGAACACAAAACAATCTTCTGGCGTGTAATCAAATCTTCCCTTCTCTCGAAATGCATACTCCCGATAATCTGACAACCCGGCATTTTCCGCTACTTGCCGCCGCAATTGGAGCATGCTGGTATAAATGTCATTGATTTCCTTTCGCCCCCCTAACCAAAGGGACATGGTCGTTTTCCACGCTCGCTCTCGCACCGAACGGTCCTGGTCGTACAAATACAAAGAGAGCTGACTCAGATTCTTTTCCTCGCCATCCCATTCGGCCTTCATACCACCAGTGATTTTGTCATACTCATTATCCAGTTTAGACAATTCCGTAAACAGGGGGACGTTTTCAGGGCGGAACAAATCCACTTCATTTTGGATATCCCGTTTCATAAGGGCCAGGTCTTCATCTGGTAAATCAAGCATCAGAAAACGTTGTTTAAGTGCCTGATTGGCAACTTGTGCCTGAGGAGCAACATTATTGATAAAGTCCAGAAATGCCTGTTCTTTTTCCTTGTCCGTGGTATCAATGGATTTTTTAATATAAATGAGGGCACCAGCTTCCCAAATCAATTCGCTCAAGTGGGACCAATCGGCAAGCCAATCACGTGCATTTTCCGGGGACAACGGCCGTTCTTTCAACTCTTCAAAAAACGGGGCAAAAGATTCCCATCGAGTCGCATCCACTTCATCTACTGACTCTGGAAGTTCCAGTCTATTCAACATGTCAATCTCCTCAATACAACCACTCATTCACAAAACCAAAAAGCCCCTGCTCTCGCAAGGGCTTTAACCGAAAGGCGACGACCGGATTCGAACCGGTGATCAGGGTTTTGCAGACCCTTGCCTTACCACTTGGCCACGTCGCCCTAAAGAAACGGCAGGCGCATTTGCCTGCCGGTTCTATTAGAGCGGGCGAAGAGATTCGAACTCTCGACCTTCTCCTTGGCAAGGAGACGTTCTACCACTGAACTACACCCGCATTATTTAGCTAAAAAGTACAGTGCCAGGACCCAGACTCGAACTGGGGACACCTGCATTTTCAGTGCAGTGCTCTACCAACTGAGCTATCCCGGCAAGGGCCACGTTCTTTTGTTAACCTAAGACGCCCAAAATTCTATCCAAAGGGAGGCAAACTGTCAAGTCTTGTTTGGCGGCGGCACTTGTCGCAGAAACCAATTTGGATACACTTATCGTGGGAGTGGTTGCGTCCCGGTGGGCGCCCCGGTCTTCAAAATCGGTGGCCGGTTGCGCAGAGCAAGCGGCGGTGGGTTCGACTCCCATCCACTCCCGCCTCTCTATTGTCTGTGTGTTTTCCCCCTCATTTTATGGGGAGAGTTCCAGTTGATAGTGGGCTGGTTGAAGCGTCATTGGGGCGGTGGCAGCAATGAGCAGGATGGGGGGGCGCTCTCCTGGTGCAATTTCTACGGTATGTTGAATGGGAAGACCAGCGGTGGCTTCAAGGGGGATAATTGCAGGAATGCCTTGGGGAAAGGTGATTAGACGAAGATGCCAGGTTTGGGGAAGGTAGGGAGGCACTCTGGAAAAGCCTTCAGCTTGCCAACCAGCCACGGCCGTTTCTGCATCATCATAAAAGCCAATTTCCGGTATGGCGATATTGTCCACAGCAAATCCATCATAAGTAAGTACCAAATCGGTGACATATTCAAAACGCAGCAAAATTTCCTGCCCAACATATGGCGTCAGGTCTATTTGTTCTGTCCACCAACGCTGATGTCTCCCGGTGTAAAATCGCCTGGTCAGGGCAGTATGTGCCGGGTTGTCGGCCTCGTCCAGTCCTTGCATACCATTTGCTTCCAGGCCATGCCAGGTACGGCCGTTATCCGTAGAAACTGATACATAAGCAAAATCATATCCCCGCTCAATATCTACATACACATCATACTGTAATGTGGCCTGAGTTACGCCACGTAAATCAACCAGGCGTGTCAGGCGTGGATTGCTATAATTCGCCCGTTGCGCGTACCAAAACCATCCGCCATCCTCTGGTGGTACCGCCAACAGGCTGACACGTTCGTCTCCTAACCAGCGCAGGGTAACTGTTTGGTCAGGTAATTGGTAATAATCAGCCGCATACTGGGAAACAGTTGTGTCGTAAACAGCGGGAAGGGAGGTGATATTGGTCATGGCAACGGTATTGAGAGTAATGTCGGGAATGTGATATTCGGGAAAAACGGCCGTTTCATTCTGCAAGGCCAGTGTCAGCAACCAGTCTAACCAGAGTGATTCTCCCGTCCACGACAAACCATGCTGTTGCGCTATCTCGTCCAATGCCAACAATCCGGTAGCAGGACTGGTAGCAAACTCATAATACAACTCCGCCCCTAACCGATGCCAAAGATACCGATTGAACAGATACCCTTTGCCATAATGGGGAGCCGTATCTGTATCTGACCAGCTATTAAGCTGAATATCTGGCTGACGTAAAAACAAATTAGCCCGTTGGTGTGCCACCTGAGAAAATCCAAGCAATTCCTCAGCCAACACGGCCGATCCTTCCACTTCCCAATCAGCATCTCCTTTATCGTGGTTATCCTCAATCATGTGACGGAACTCATGTGCCAGCACATTCAGGTAAAAACTGGTACCAAACTGGCGTACATTCATAACAAACATTTCATGCTCATTAGAATTGGCATCTATCTGAATGGGCAGACTATTGCTGGCACTGAAATATCCGGCCAACCCGCAATTTTCCAGTGTGCTTAATGTAACATCGCATAACACCAGGGGAGATGCATGAACGATATATAGTCGGGGATCACCATCAATACCAGGATTGTTTTCTGAGCCAAAATAGCCAATCGCTTTTTCATAAATTTCGTCAAATGCAGCCGCAGCCTGGGCAACATCTTCTGGATCGGGCAAAAAGGAACCAGCACCGGTATCGAACCAAAAATAGGCGTGTTTGCCCACTGCCAGCAATTCAGCTTCGATTGAGGAAACGGTGTTGTTATCTATATTGGTAATACGAAATGTTTGTCGTGTGCCCACAGGCAAGGGGTCGGTAATCGGTGGGGCGGTGAGAGACGGCCGTTCTGAAACCCCTCGATAAGCCATTGCCAATGCCACGTCATCCCGCTCTGGTGGCGTGGCCTGTGCCAGTTCGGCTGCAACAGCAAACATGGGGTCGGAAACGGCCGTAATCGTCAGTGTCGGTGTAGGCAACACCGTAATTACCGGCGACGGTGTCACCAAAACCGATTGTTCATCCGCCTGAGTGCGAGCCACTGGCGCCAAAGCAGGCAAAGTTGCCGTAGGTGTTACATCTGGTGTCATTGTTATGAAAGATGACTCCTGCGAACAGGCGGCCAAAATTCCTACCCACAATAAAAGAAGCAGTAATTTTGTCAGTAATTTTGTCAGTAATTGCTCAATAATGGCGTTCAACTTCATTTCCCTTTTGCCCAACGAACATGACAGCAATTGACATTACAACCAACTATACCCATTACGGCCGTTTTCGGTAGAATCAACCCTAAAAATCAGGACAATTTTCATGCTTTCGTTAGAGAAACAAAACGCTCTGAGAGAACAATACCAGCAGCGTCGGCCAGGCTGGCAACCAGCAACTGAACAATATGCGGCCCTGGTACGCAAATATTTGCCCCCAAACGGCCGATTGCTAGACCTTGGCTGTGGCCGTGGTGGCCTTGTAGAACAATTAGAGCACCCTCTTTCCCGCATGATCGGCCTTGATCCAGACTGGCTTTCATTGACCGAACATCGGCTTGGCATTCCGCGGGCTGTCGGTTTTAGCCATTGTCTGCCATTTGCACCCGCAGTATTTGATGTGGTATTTGCCAGCTGGCTGCTCGAACATCTAAAACGGCCGTTAGACACCCTGGCCGAAATCCATCGCGTACTAAAACCTGGCGGCGTCTTCATCTTCATCACCCCAAACGGCCGTCATCCCATCGCCTGGCTCAACCGTGGATTAGGGCGTTTCGCCCGCCTCCAAAAACAACTCGTCCAACGACTTTACGGCCGTGCCACCACCGACACCTTCCCCACCTACTACCGCGCCAACACCATCCCCACCCTCCACCAACTCGGCCAAAAAACCGGCCTGACCCTCATCGAATACTACCCCATCCCCGACCCCACCTACCTCGCTTTCACCCCATTTCTCTTTCGCCTCATGTGTTATCTGGAAGAAACCCTCCCCCCCTCCATGCGACTCCACCTGGTAGGCGTCTACCAAAAGCCACCCCTCTCCCCAAAATAATTCGCGTTCCACAAAGAGCAGGATACAATAGAAACTGAATCCTAAACAAAAAGCAACCAAAATGAGCGACTTATCTCCCCTCAAGCGAACTTATTACTGTTGGTTAGGCCGATTCTATGCCTTTGCATACCGTACCCATTTGCGCCGATGGGGCGGATTTCGTCTCAGCAGTTGGATCAAAGGCCTATCTTTAATGCCCTTGTTCCTTGTTTGGTTGTTAAGACTCCATGTATTTGCATTACTCATTGCCTTGCTGTTGGCAGCAAGCGTACGCATCCTTTACTGGCAGGCACAACGAGACGGGTACACCCGCTTTGTTCCCCGCAAAACCCCCTGGCTCCCGCCAGAAAAGCTGAATCCCCTCAAAGCCAACGAACGTGTTCCCCTGCGGGCTACTGGCATCTTTAGCCTTAATGATCGGGAAGCACATGTGCTGCTTCGACCAGCGCATTACTGGCAAGTGCCACTAGGGGATCATATTGTGATGGTCGAACAAGTACCAGGCAAATACCTGTACCAGTTTTTCAACGGCACCAACTTGCAGGAAATTCGTCATGGCTGGCTAATTTTTGGGCCAGAACCAATTCCTTCGCTGGCTGTCACTTTTATGGTCACCTGGGGACCTGAATACTCTGATCAGGTCAGGTTCTATTATGTGGATGGGGGGCAGCAAGAGCGGCCACCTACCACCCGCCGTACTGTTTACTTTACGTTTGAACAGCCGGAAAAGCTGGAGGCTGTCTGGCACACAATGGTGCAGGATGCCCGGCGGGTACGTTCAGAAGGTCATTCCCTGGAATAAACAATGGAAGTTGTAAGCTGCTGATTAGTGTTCAAAGCATTAGGAGGCAGGGACAAAAAA
>RFGV01000106.1 GCA_003696605.1 Chloroflexota bacterium
CCTCCGCGCTCTTTATTCTATTCCTGCACCCGAAATATTCGCGAAACTGGCACCAACGTAACCAATTAATTGTCTATTTTTCAGGGGAATTGGGGAGCGGTGGATTGATTTCCTTCTCTTTACGACCAGGCAGCCAGGCATTTTGCCACTTCTCTGGGTCTTCAAACCGGGCAAACCGCCAGAAAAAGTTGTGTTCACCAGTTAGTGTGGCCAAACGTAAATGGAGTGGACGGCCGTCATCCACTTCGTAAGCCACTGTAATTTTGTTGCCAGTCAGTTGCCCAACCAGACGCCAGTATTCACGACTGTATGCTTCCAGAGGACGCATTTCACCTTCGGCCGTTTCTTGCCGGCCAGCAATCAGTTGTCGCAACTGCACAATGTATTTATCAGCTTCTTCTACATGCCCAACCACGTCAACTTCAAATACCGCTCGTAAGTAGTCTCCGTTTGGCAGTTTCCAGACAAACTGGACAGGAAATGATTGTCCAATGTCATAATGAGCTACAGGCATTTTATCCTTCCACAGTCATAGATTTGGGTTAAGTGTATCCTGCCTGGGCTGGGTGTCAATGGGAAACAAAACGGCCGTTTCGGGGGAAACGGCCGTTTACACACAAATAACTATCAGCCAGCCAAATCAGCGAATCGCCAACTCCGTATCCTTATCAAACAGGTGCATATTGCTCATATCCATCACCAATTGCACCTCATTCCCAATTTGCACTTGCGAGCGCGTATCCACCGTGGCCACAAAACTATTCGAGCCAGAATTCACATACAAATGCAACTCATGCCCCAACAATTCCACCACTTCCACCGTCCCCTTCACCGGCGACGCCAAAATATTAGGCGGGGCATAATCCGGATGATGAATATGTTCTGGCCGAATACCAAAAATAACCTGCTTGCCCACATAACCATCATACACCTGCTTGCGATCATCCGGCACAGTCACACGAAAATCGCCCGCATCAATAAACAACTTATTCTCTTCACCAACCAACGTTGCCTCAAAGAAGTTCATGCTGGGGCTACCAATAAAGCCAGCCACAAACACATTAGCTGGTTTTGTGTACAAGTTAATCGGCGTATCAATCTGCTGCAACACACCATCATTCAGCACGGCAATACGGTCCCCCATTGTCATTGCCTCAACCTGATCGTGCGTCACATAAATAAACGTGGTTCCCAACCGCTTGTGCAACTTACTGATTTCTGCACGTGCCGACACACGGAGTTTGGCATCCAGGTTTGAAAGTGGCTCATCCATAAGGAACACAGCCGGTTCACGAACAATAGCTCGCCCCACAGCCACACGCTGCCGCTGACCACCAGACAATGCCTTCGGTTTCCGATCAAGCAAGTTTTCCAATCCCAAAATGGCTGCGGCTTCCTTAACACGCCGGTCAATTTCTGCCTTTGGTGTTTTACGCAGTTTCAGACCAAATGCCATATTGTCATAGACTGTCATGTGGGGATAAAGGGCGTAGGACTGAAACACCATGGCAATATCACGGTCTTTTGGCGGCACATCATTCACCACCCGGTCGTCAATCAAAATTTCGCCTTCAGTGATCTCTTCCAGACCTGCCAACATGCGCAAACTGGTTGATTTGCCACACCCGGAAGGCCCAACAAAGACCACAAATTCTTTGTCTGCAATTTCGATGTTCAGGTCCTTGACGGCCGTTACATCACCATAACGTTTATATACATGCCGGTAAGTTACACTCGCCATTATTATCTCCTTGCCAGATTCATTTTATGCGGTTCGGGAAACATCGTCTTTGCCACATCGGGAAAGCCTAGCAAAATATAACCATCCCCCGTAAAGATGTCAAGTTTAATTGGACACCCTTTCACCAACCCAAATCAGGATGCAATCGTCAGAAAGACGGCCAAAATGAACAACACCAGTGCAATTGTCGCCACCATCCAATTTTCTTGCAACGATTCCCATAAGGCAACGGTGGGATTGGCTACTTGTGTCACGACAGGGCGGCGTTTGCGCCCCGTCAGCACTTCGTAAAATGCCAGTACAGAATGCGGCCGTTCGTTTGGATGCATAGCCATTGCCCACATAATCGCATCAGACACATTTGAGCTAACCCCTGGATTTATCAGATGTGGGGGACGCAAATGCCCTGGATTGAGAAAGCGAGATTTGGCATCTGGCGGTGGTACATTGGTGAGTAAATGGTAAAGCGTTGCGCCTAATGCGTAGATGTCTGTCCGTACATCTGTATGGCCACTCTCCCCACCATATTGCTCCAGCGGTGTATAGAGGGCTGTACCACGCCCCTGAACAATGGTAATCGTGCGGGCATCATCCGGGGCCATGAGTTTGACCAGACCAAAATCCACCAGCTTGATCCGGTTGTCGGGTGTTAATTTAATGTTGGCCGGCTTAATGTCCCGATGCAAAACTGGTGGGTCTTGACGGTGCAAGTAAGCGAGCGCATCTATGATTTGTTCTGCCCACTGGAGTACCTGTCGCTCGCTGAAGGGGCCTTTGTTTTCGGCCAACAATTGCCTCAGGTCTTTGCCTGGTACGTAGTCCATTACCAGGTAATCACGGCCGTCTTGCGAAAAAAAGTCAGAAACTTTGGGCAAGTTTGGGTGGTCAAGTTGCGCCAAAATACTTGCTTCGCGTAAAAACTGGTTTTGTGCCTGAGCCTGTAATTCTGCAGGTAGCGATGGATCTGGCTGAACTTCTTTGATGGCACACAAGCGACCGGGGAGTCGTAAATCTTCGGCACGATAAATACAGCCCATCCCACCTTGACCGACAATATTGGTCACTTTGTATCGTTCACGTAGAATAGTGCCGTCTGCTAATGGTGGTTGCATGATAAGTTTATTTAATTCCAAAATCGGCCAGGTGTTTGTTTTTTGTATGGCCGATGGTGTGATAAAGTAACTATGTAAAATCCGCTTCAATGGTGATTGTACTCGTTGAAATGATTATAATCAATGTAAGCGTGCTTGATTTTTGATGGCGTCATTTGTGTCTTCTGGAATTGTTTTGTTAAATCGCACCAAGTAAGGAAGAAACCATGAATGAAAAACCTGTTTTGTTAACACGTGAAGGTGAGTTGGCCGGTCAAAGCTGGACAGTGGATTCTGATGAGTTTTTGATTGGGCGGGGAAGTGATTGTCATGTGGTTTTGCCAGAACGTCAGGTGTCGCGCCATCATGTGAAGATCTTGCACAAAGACGACCGTTATTTTCTGCAAGACCTCGGCAGCAAAAACGGAACACACCTCAACGGTCAGCAAGTGACTGGCACCGTTCCCTTACAGGATGGGGATGAAATTCAAATTGCCTTATGCGTCAAGCTGGTTTTTGTCGGCACAGATGCCACCCTGCCCCTCACCTTTGAGCCACCGCGACAAGAAGGCAATCTGGTTATAGATGTCGCGCAGCGGGCTGTATTCATCAAGGGCAAGGAGTTGGATCCGCCCCTCTCTCTGGCGCAGTTTCGCTTGCTCCAGCTTTTGTACGAAGCAGATGGCGCAGTTTGCAGTCGTGATCAGATTGTAGATGTCGTTTGGCCAGGAACAGATGGCATTGGTGTATCGGAGCAGGCGATTGATGCGTTGGTACGTCGGCTCCGTGATCGCCTGGCAGAATTGGATGATTATAATTATATTGTCACAGTACGGGGGCATGGTTTCCGGCTGGACAATGACCCTCATTAATGCTGTTTTTGTTTTAAAACTAGTAAACCTACAGTTTGCTAAAAATAGGGGATAAGCTTCAACGAGAAATCATCTCCGTTCGTCAAGCACCTTTCCAAC
>RFGV01000107.1 GCA_003696605.1 Chloroflexota bacterium
CATGGGCCCAACCTGCGGCTATGACAAGGCTCTGACCCTGGCAACCATCGACGAAATCAAAGGCCAGCTGCAAACAGCCAAAACAAGCCTGGATGCCCCGGCCACCTTTGGGGTCAGCAACCCGGTCACGTTCGATTTTTCCAAACTGTTTGCCGGACTGGATTTAAGAAGTATGGCCCCAGACTACACGGGCGAAGTGCCTGGCATGTTGCCTGACCCAACATTTGCGGGCCTACTTCCTGACACAACCCAAATTAACCTTAATCAGGACCTGGATGGGGATGGGCACCCTGACTTGCTCTACAGACACTATACGAATTTCTTCGATGGATTCCTGGATGGGAGTGTTTATGGCTGCACTAACATGATACTCACTGGCTGGTCGAGCGACATCAACTGGGACCTTACATTTGATACGGCAAACCATTCCTTTACATTTGGTTGGTCTAACTATCTTGGGTCAGGAACTGAAACTGGATTTTATGAAATCCAGCAAGACGGAAGCCTGCTCTTGACGAATGACAACCAAAACTCCACTGTTTTTGAGAAAATCGAAATCAAAATACACCCTGAGTGGGGGCCGAAGACATATGCTCCACAATATGGCATCGAGGCAACCTTAACCAAAACTGCCAACCTCAGCCAAACTGTGGAAACCGTATGGATTGAATACGGACCTTATCTTGGCACCCCCTAATTGACAATTTGACTGCAGCGGGCTGCTTAGGCAGCCCGCTTTTACCTCAAACGTCCTCGAACAGTATGCAGCGCAAATCGCTAACAAAACTCCTGCTGGTCCTTATGGGGCTGGTCTTGGGGGCCCTGGCCTGGCTGATCCTACAGACTGCTGAAGTTGGAAACCCGCCGCGAGAAAAACAGATTTCGTCCACAAGCCGCCCCTTGACCATCTCCGGGCTGTCCTACACAGCCACCCAAAAGGGAGTCCCGACCAGCCGTATCCGGGTCGCCCGCATGCAAGTCCGTCCTAGGCGGTTTGGAGCGCTGCGCATTCGATCGCTCAATGAGCTGGCACTGACCGATGCACGGTTTGAATTGCTTCAAAATTTACCCGAGAAGCCTGGGGAAAAGATGACCGGACCACCGGTCCTGTCGCTCGAAACAGGGCTGGCTGACAGCGTTCAGGGGCTGGCTGGTTTGCAAGGGATGGGGAACATAAGCCGAACCTGGGTGGACGGCATGAC
>RFGV01000108.1 GCA_003696605.1 Chloroflexota bacterium
GGACAGGAACGAATCATATCGGCAACCATAAGAAATGTTGTTACAATGTACAGGCTATCCCGTTGGCCGCGCTTTTCTCATTTCAAAACTAACAGTTAAATTTTGGAGAAAGCCGCATGAAAACCCGTATATTTTTCAGCCTTGTTACCCTTTTGCTTTTGCTGTCAGTTGGCTGCCAAACGGTTTCTACTTCTGTCCCCCCCACAGAAACGGCCGTTCCCCCCCTACCCAATCCAACCAACACCATCGATCCAATCCCCACCCTAAACACCCAAGCCTTTGCTGCCAATCAAAATTTAGGCCGCGGCGTCAATCTTGGCAACGCCCTGGAAGCCCCATCTGAAGGCGCCTGGGGTCTCTACTTACAAGAACAATATTTCGCCGATATCGCCGCCGCAGGCTTCGATCATGTACGAGTTCCCATCCGGTGGTCTGCTTACGCCGACCTGGAACCACCCTATACCATCAAACCACGCATCTTCAAACGCATAGACTGGGTTATCGAACAAGCATTTGCCCACAATCTGGCCGTTGTCATCAACGTCCACCATTTCGAAGCCATCATGCAACAACCAGAAACCCAAGCCGAACGACTGGCAGGAATCTGGCGACAAATTGCTGCTCACTATCAAGATTACCCAAACGACTTATATTTCGAGATTTTAAACGAACCCCAAGACAACCTGAACAGCGAAGTCTGGAACAAAATCTTTCCCCAGGCACTAGCTGCCATTCGTGAAACGAACCCGGAACGATATGTCATCATTGGCCCCGACACGTGGAACAATGTCAACCGCCTGAACACTTTAACACTTCCCGCCGATGATCGCCGTCTAATCGTCACTTTCCATTATTATTCTCCACACGAATTTACCCATCAGGATACCCCCTCTTCAAGCACCACCTGGGGAACAGAAGCAGACGTAAGCGCATTACAAGCCGATTTCGATGCCGCTCTGGCCTGGTCAACAGCCGAACAACGGCCGTTATACATCGGCGAATTTGGTGTCCATGCCACAGTTCCCGAACCATCCCGCGCCTTATGGCTTTCCACCGTACGTGCAGAAGCTGAAAAACGTGGTTTTTCCTGGGCTGTTTGGGACTTTGGCACCGACTTTGGCATCTACACACTCCACAACAGAAAATGGAAAGACCCTCTCTTAAAAGCACTTATCCCGGAATCTTGATAACAGAGCCTTGGGGAAAATCGCAACCACAACCAGGGAAAAACGAAGATTTTGGTTAGTTATTTGATCTAGATCAAATACAAATTCTAATTTGTGCGTATATTCACAAATTGATCCGCCCTTGTATACCTCAATGATATACGCTATACTGCTGTTCACACTCGCTTTAACCCCGTGACACACCATCCCTGATAACAGCATTTCTCCCAGCAAGAAATGCTTTTTATATCCAGGTTCATTGTTCAAAAGCACAGGAGGATAAATGTATGAACAGTGAAAGATCGCCAAACGCTTTACGCTCTGCCAGGCTACTTATCATTGGTCTGGTGGCCGTCATCGTCGTCATTAGCCTGGCGCTGGTTGTGTTATCTACGAGCCGAACAGAAGCCACCCAACCAGAGGAACGGGTAAACGTTTTGGCCAACAGTGACGACGACTGTGTTGTGTGCCACTCACGTACAACACCAGGTATAGTAGAGCAATATGGCGTCAGCACGATGGCTGCAGCAGAAGTGACATGCCGGGATTGCCATGAAGTTGAGGCAAATTATCCTGGCGCCGTAGAACATGAAGGGACGTTCGTTCTGAATCAGCCAACAACGGCCGTTTGTGAAGAATGCCATACAGCCGAAGTGGCCCAATACAACCAAAGCCGACACAGCTTACCCGCCTATGTAGCCTACGCAGGCACAGAAAACCTGACTGAAGAACAACTGGCAATGTATGAGGCCATCCCCGAAGGCGGCTTCAGCCCTGACAAAATGCGCAATGCCCTGCATGCCCGTGAAGGTACTGAAGTCACCAAATTTGCGTGCGAAAGCTGCCACAACATTGGCAAACCCGCCCAGGATGGATCAGTAGGCGAATGCCAAAAATGCCACTTGCGGCATGAATTCAGCCTGGAACAAGCCCGCAAACCAGAAACCTGTAATGCCTGCCATATTGGTCCTGATCACCCCCAATGGGAAATCTATCAGGAATCGCCACATGGTATTGCCTACGCCACCTCTGGTGACACCTGGAACTGGGAAGCTGAACCGGGCACGCTTGATGTGACTGACTTTCCGGCACCCACCTGTGCCACCTGCCACATGAGCGGATTTGGCCCGGCTGGCACAACCCATGATGTGGGCGAACGACTAACCTGGTATCTGTTTGCACCAATAAGCGAACGGCGACCGAGTTGGCAAGATAACCAGGTACGAATGCAAGGCGTATGCACTGAATGCCACAACCAAAACTTCATTGAGACGTTCTACGCTGATGCTGATGCGGCTGTGGAAAAAATCAACGAAATGGTGCGTGAAAGCAATGAAATCATTGCTCCGCTCAAGGAGAATGGCCTGTTAACGGCCGAACCATTTGACGAACCAATTGATTTCACTCACTTTGAGCTGTGGCATCACTGGGGCCGCACAGCCAAGTTCGGTGTCTGGATGCAGGGCGCAGATTACGTACAATGGCATGGTGTGTACGAAATGTTAAGTGACCGGGCTGAGCTGATTGAAATGACCAACCAGAAGCTTGAAGAAGCTGGTATAGATACAGGAGAGTGACGTGAACCATCTGGCCGTTATTCTTCCAAAGTCCCAAAAACTCCGACTGCCGCTATCTCGTGATCAGCTTATGCTGCTCATGGCAGCGATCAATGAGTTTTTTCTGGGGCTGGATACTTACCTGGCGCATGTGCTAAACGGAACAATCCGACCACGTGAGTGGATTCCCATTCTTTTTGGACCAACGACGGGCATCTTGTTGTTGCTGGCAGGACTGATTGCGATACGGAAACGGCCGTTAGCCTCCCTGCTTGCCACCCTCGTCCTCCTCGCCAGCATCATCGTTGGCATTCTTGGTGCCTACTTCCACTTCATTAGAGCCATCCTCCCCTACGCCCCCCCTTCCCAACGCATTACCCTTACCCTCCTCGTTTGGGCGCCTCCCATCCTTGCCCCCTTCTCCTTCGCTCTCGTTGGCATTCTGGGCATCAGTGCCGCCTGGATCGAAGATCCACCCGATAGTGGCACGCTGGCGTTGCCTTTTGGCAAACGACTGGAACTCCCATATAGCAAAACCCGTGCCTACTTCTTCATGGTCAGCATGGGAACTCTTATCGCGTTGGTCAGCAGTGCATTTGATCATGCCCGCACCGGCTGGGACAATCCCTGGCTATGGGTTCCTGTAGCCGCAGGTACATTTGGCGCAGTTGTTGCCGCCGGCATGGGGGCACTGGACAACCCCACACGCCAGGATATTCTCACTTACGCCTTGGCAATGGTTTTACTCATTGTGGTTGGGCTGCTGGGAGCCTTTTTCCACATACAGGCAGACCTCACGTCGAAAAGCGTATTTGTGCCGGAGCGGTTCTTGCGGGGTGCACCTTTTTTGGCTCCACTGTTGTTTGCCAATATGGGGCTGCTTGGGCTGATTACCCTCCTGGACCCAACAGAAAAGCACAATTAGGTTTGCTGCACGCATCGCCATAGCCAAGCAAAGAAGAGTGGAGTGCCAGGCAGGTACTCCACTTTTTTATTATCCAGGGTTGCCAAACCGATACCCAATTCCGTGTTCCGTAAAAAAATATTGGGGATTTACCGGATCAGCTTCAATTTTACGACGCAAACGGCCGACATAAACACGCAAGTATTCAGATTCGTCCCCATACTCTGGCCCCCATACCGACTGTAAAATCAGACGATGGGGCAACACCTTGCCTACATGCCGCATAAAATAGTGCAACAGGTCAAATTCGGTGCGTGTAAGCTTGAGCATCTTTCCCCGACACCAGACTGTCAGGGATTGCGGATCGAGTTCGATTTCCCCATATCGCAACACCTGGCGCACTGGCGGGGCATCTGACCAATTGGCACGGCGCAAGCGAGCGCGAACCCGTGCCAGCAATTCTTCTACCCCGAAAGGCTTGGTCAAATAATCGTCTGCACCCAAATCAAATGCAGCCACTTTGTCGGCTTCTTCTCCCAGCGCCGTCAGAACAATAATGGGCACAATGGAACTTTGGCGAATACGGCGACATGTTTCCAGGCCATCCATATGGGGCATCATCAAATCCAGAATGATGAGGTCTAACGGTTCGCGCTGAAAGATAGCCAGGGCTTCCAAGCCATTGGCTGCGGTAAAAACCTGAAAACCGCGCGCACTGAGGTTGCGACTGACAAATTCGCGTAAGTTTTTCTCATCATCAACGACCAAAATTTTCTTGGCTGTGCCTGACATGGATTGATTCCTCCGATGAATCGGTATTGAGTGGTAGAGAGAAGGTAAATATTGCGCCAGGACGGCCGTTTTCCACCCAAATCCGCCCCCCATGTGCTTCGACAAACCCCTTGCAAATAGCCAATCCCAGCCCTACGCCGCCTACCTGCCGTGTCATCCCATTATCCACCCGATAAAAACGATCAAAAATCTTGTTTCCAACTTCTTCCGGCACCCCAGAACCAAAATCCCGAACCTGTATCAGCACCTGACCATCTTCTACCCACGTTCGTAAAATGATGGGTGAATCCGGCGGTGAATATTTGGCAGCATTATCCAGCAAATTGCGCACGACGGTCTCAAGACGGGGTACATCAACCCACACCATAGGCAACTCTTTAGGGAGTTCCATCTGCAAACGTCCACCCAAAACTGTTTCTGTCTGTGAGGCTGCCCGAGTCAGGATATCGGCCAGTGGATACAATTCGCGCCGTATTTGCAACATACCGGCCTCAATGCGAGACATATCTAGCAGATTACGTACGAGTTGGGTCAGGCGGTCGGTTTCTTCGCTGATTGTTTGCAGAAATTCTCGTTGTGTCTGTGCATCCCAGTTAACGTCTTGTGCCAACAGGGTGCTCACATATCCTTTGATTGCAGCCAAGGGGGTGCGTAGTTCGTGGGAAACGGTGGAGAGCAAGGCAGATTTCATGCGGTCGAGCTCTCTGTCGTGGGTAATGTCGTGCCAGAGTTGGCCACGCCCAATGCGGTGGCCGTGAGCATCGGTGACATCGAAAAATTGAAGGCGCAAGTCCTGTAAACGGCCGTCTGCACGCCTGCGTGTCAGGTCCAGAAAATGCGGTCCGCGCTTCTGGAGAATTGCCGGAATTTGCTCTGCCAGGTCTTCGGGAGAAACGGCCGTTTCCGCCAACCGTTTCAGCCACTCCACTACTGGCATCTGCTGCGCCTCCGACAACGGCACACCTACCAGCATGGCCGCCTGCCGATTACAATACAACACCCCCCCACTCTGACTCTCCAAAATCAAGCCATCCTGCAAACTTTCCACAATCGCTTCCAACCGTTGCGTCTGCTCCTGCAACCGTTCATCCGATTGGGCAAACAGGGCTGCATTTTCCATGGCAATAGAAGCATGATGCCCAAAACTGGAAGCCAGCTCCAGCTCCCGATAACTATACCGATAAGGGTGAGACTTGTAGAGCAACAGAACAGCAGGGGGAGCATGTTGTGTGAATAACGGAATTGCTAACACTGACCGATACCCTTCCTGACGGGCACGCGGGCGAAAATCAGCAAAAGCCAGGTCAGTTTCTGTATCCGACACTTGAACCGGTATCTGGTTACGCAATGCGCGCATGGATGGCGAATTTGGTTCAGATGGGGCAATGCGCAACTGACTGACGTAATCTTCCGAAAGGCCACGACTGGCCTGAATACGAAACACACCCGCCCGCTGGTCTAAAGCCACAACTGCCACCCTGTCCACATGAAAAAGTCGCTCCACCTGATCCAGAATGTTATCAATCACGCGCGTGGCATCCAGCGACGAAGCCACAATACGACTGGTTTCCAGCAGTGTCGAAAGCTCCACAAATCGCTTTTCGATATCTTCCCCCATCGCCAGCAAAGAACGGGCCAAACTGCCAACCTGGTCTGAACGGCGGGTGAGTTGGGCAAAACGGACTCGTTCATCTGGCCGAATATGGCCACGCCAACGCATCAATCCGCTAAATTCTTCCAGCCATTCCAAAGGTGAAATGATTTCTCGGGAAAGAATAGTCCAGAAGAAGAAACCACCGACCAGGTAAATAATAATGGCTATGATAACACCACGGAAAAAGCCCTGAGCAGCAGAAAGGACGGCCGAAATCGGCCGTTCGACGATTACCCGCCAGTCTGCTCCGGGCACAATGGCAACCACATGTTCCCATGCTTGCCCATCCGGGTCTGTGGTGAAAAAGGAAGAGGCATTTGGTTGGAATGCCTGGCGGACGACACGTGCCTGCCAGTTTTCCCAAACAGCGTCGGGCACAGTCGTGGCCTGGCTTAAAACGACCCGACGTGATGCATTGGCAATAATAACGGCCGTTTCTCCATCCACTGTCACCAATACCAATGATTCAGCAACTGGTGATAAATCAACTGACTCCTCATCTCCACTTACCGCCAACGCCTCGGCCACCTTTCCCCCAATTGCCTCAGCCAGAGCCAAATCTCGCTCAATGGCCTCACTCTCCAGGCGGTTGCGAACGAGAGCGGCAAAAACCAACACCGCGACCAACACGGAACCCACAAAAATTACATATAGCCGCAAAAGGGAAACGCGTAAATCTCGTTCCTGGGTTGCGTTCAGGCCAGAGTCAGAAACGGCCGTATCAGAATCAGTTAGCCAACTCATGGTTTCTCCAGAGAACCTGCCCACTTCCTGATTACTTATGATTGTTTATGATGCCAGAAATTAGCAGCCAAAGCAAAATACCAGCCAGCGAAATCCATCGCCCCACCTGGTAAGAGCGGGGATGATACGAAAAGAGAACTTCATGCGTGCCGGCAGGAACAAATACCCCGCGAAAAAGGATATCTGTTGGATAAACGGCCGTTTCCTGACCATCTACCCACGCCCGCCAACCCGGATAAAAAGCATCCGTCAGCACCAAAAGTGCAGGCTGCTCACTATGTGTTTCCAAAACAACACGCTCCGGTTCATATTGGAGCACAGTTACCCGCCCTTCAGCCACTTCATCCTCAATGGCTTTGTCCTCGCCCTGCCCCAGCAAAACGGCCGTTTCCCCTGGCACAAACCCGGCTGCCTGCATACGCCGCAACGCTTCCGCCTGGTCTGCCACCCATTGCCACCCCCCCACCAAAAACGCCCGTGGCAACACATCCAAATTTTCATAAATCTTCACATCCCCAGAATGAATAAGACGATACGCCCCCAAAACCAGCGGATAGAACGTGCCATCCAGCTGATTAACCAGCGAAACACCCCGCACAGTTACCGATGTGCCTTCTGCCGGATGAAATGCCATCTGCTTAACTTGCACAGCATACGGATAAACTTGCAAAGAAACCACAAACAAACCATCCCCCAGCGAAACCGGATGCCCCCGTAGCAACCGCCCATCCGCCAAATCCATTTCTACCCACGCCGGCGCCCCATCAGCCAAAAAGCGAACCTCTGTCGCCGCAAATTCTGGTATATATCCCACCCGTACTGGCTCTGTCAATGTTACCGGGTGCTGCAAATCAAAAAATACCCCCTCACGCCATGCATCTCCCACCTTGTCGGTGATCAGATAGCGAACATTAAACAGGTCTAGCCAGCGTGCTTCGGGCACAGCATCCAAATGCTCTCGCAAACGGCCGTCTGTAGTGACATGCCCGGCTGGCAACACCAACCTCGTTAGCTGGCTATACGAAGATAGCGGCAAAATCCCCCCATCAAACCCATCTACAGACGCCAGCCCATAGGCCAATGGCAAATTGGGCGCAATAATTTCCTTTTGTTTGATGGCAATAGTGTAGTCATAAAGCGCAGCCGCCGAAAGCTGATCTTGATAAATGGTGTTAATTTCTGCCTGATCACCGGGGTCGAAAAATATGTCAGATAAACTCAACAGGCGGTCTGTTGGCTGACTGTTTCGGGTTTCAGCCAGCAGGCGGGTAATAGACGGCCGTAAGTCAAAATATGCTTCGGGTGTGGTCAGGTTATTGAAAGGCTGGCTACGCGAAGCAAGGAACAGTGCCAGACTACCTGCGAGCAGTAGCCCGCCTTGCCGCCAGATGACAGGCCCGGTATATGCCAGCCAAAACCAACACAATAGCAACTCGACTAACCAGCCTAGCCATGTGAACAAATTGGGAGAAACAGGGGGTGCTTCGGGACCAACAGGGAGATAGACAGCCAGTGGCACGCTGATTACTCGCCAGAGCATCAGGATAATGAGTAATAGTCCCCCCCAGCGAAACGGCCGTTTCCATGCGCCACTCCCCTGATGCCACATTGCCACCATTTCATCCCATCCCCTGCCAGCCAACAATGCCATCCCAAACGCATATAATACTAGCCACCGGGCAGGTACACGGAAGAAGCTGAAGCCGGGCATGCGAGCCAACACCCAATTGGCCGGGTTGAACACACCCAAAGCCAGAAAAATAGCTATACCGATTAGCAATAACAACGGCCAAAGTTCTCTGCGTTTGCGCCAACGCCAACCACCAATCATAGCCAAAATTAGACCACTTACCGGTAGCCACGCCACATATTCGGTGAAGAGAGATTGTCCGTAAGCTGGCAGGAGAGAGTGCCCCAAAAGCAAAGGGTGCAAGGAAAAAGATAGCACCTCATTTACTGGTAGCCCACCTTGACGACTGGAAAAGCGTGTCAGTTCCAGAGTTGGCAATAACTGAACGGCCGTTATTAGCCCGGCCAACAATCCTCCCACCAGCAAGGGAAGCAGCATCCGACTGGCCCACATCCTGCTCTCTTGACCGTATGTGAGCAGAGAAGCGACTAACCACACCCCTACGCCCACGCCAGTAATGAACGTAGTTTGGGAATGGCCGGCCAATAATTGCAAGGAGAATAACAGGGCAACGGCCGTTGCTGCTCGCCATCGTTGTTTAGAGTCTGCTGCCTGCAATGTGGGCAAAACAACCCAAAACCAGGGTAGCCAGGCGATACCTTGCAGCTGGTTGATGTGCTCCACTTGAGCCGTGATATACCCGCCGAGCGCAAAGAGAACGGCCGTAACCAGCCCACCCATTCGGCTTAAACCCAACGTCCGCCGCCCAGCCAGATACGCCCCCCAGCCAGCAATAACCAGATGGAGCAAAATGCTGCCACTCACTGCATAAGGGACAGCGAAAAACCACCAAAACGGCCAATTGAGTGGATAGAAAAAACCCATCTGGCTATTTGCCAGCAAAGGCGCGCCCATGAAGAGCTGGGAATTCCACAATGGCACACGCCCGGTATGCAGGGCATCGCTGGCTGCCTGCCAGTAAGGGTAAAAGTAGAGAAAGGTGTCACCCCGCGCCAGAATGAGATTGGTAAAGGCCATTTTGTGAAAAACAACCAGCACCAGCACAGGAATTATCAAAAAGGGGTATAATTTTTGCTTTCTGTCGTTCAAGTTGTACTCACTCAACTCGTGCAATCTGGTATAAAATCATATTACCGTTATCTGGCTTAAATGACACGACCAGAACAAATCCGGCATTTGTCAGCGTTCGTATAACTGGTTCGGCCGTTTTGTCCGCGGGCAGCACCAAATACCGGTCTCCCCCCTGTTCAAAAAAGGCAGTCAGGTCTTTTACCAGCGCTTCCGGGTAGGGAAACCAGCTCACATACACGCCGGTATCAAACAGGTGATATCGCCATTGCCAGCTATACCAATGATCGTACAAAACTGTGCCGTAGGGAGCATCGGCCAGGTGGGCAGCGACCATTGCGGCTCCGCTGTCAGCCTGGGGGGAACTTCCGATGGGAAAACGGCCGTTTCTGGCTGCTACTGCTGCACCAACCATCCCTCCTATCAATAACAGAGTGACACCCTTGTGCCACAAACCTGTTCCCGTCCCTATTGCCCACGCCACCAATAAAGCAATCAACGGCACTATTGGCAACAGATAACGATCCCACACAGGTACACCCAGTAGCCAATGGAGGCATAAATAACCGGCTACAAACAAAGCCACCCAACCTGCTTTGATATCATGTTGTTGCTGCCAGCGCCAAAATATCACCACAAACAGTCCTGTTAATAACCAGCCTGACCCAACCCACAATGACCAGTAGGTGAGCCATGCCTGCAAACGGGGCCATAATTCCCATGACCAGGCCAACCGAATGCCGCCATAGTTGTTAATCTGATTTTGCCAGAGAGAGGCCAGACCGGAACGGCCGTATCCCCATCCCCCCAATATCACTACCACAACCAACACACCAACAAACCAGCGCTGCCACCGTCGGAAAGGCCAGTTATTTAACCAACCAATGCCGACTAACAAGGGGAAGAATAGAACTGCCTGGTATTTGGTTAGAAAAGCGAGGCCAAACCAAAAGCCAGACCAGCCAGTTTGCCCGGAAACGGCCGTTACCAATGCGGCTACCAACCAAAACGTCAACAAAGGGTCGGTGTAGGCCGTTGCGCTAAATTGAATGGCATAAGGAGAAAGCGCAATAATGAGTCCGGCCAGAACGGCCGTTTTGGCTGACCGCCAGAGCCGCCACGCCAATACGCCTGTCAGGGGGGGTA
>RFGV01000109.1 GCA_003696605.1 Chloroflexota bacterium
ATGTGGTTGTTCTGGCAAATTGGCCTGCAATTCGTCTGGATGGTACGATTCATGTCGAGGGACAGCTGACGGTTAATAGCGTAATTCTGGTTCGGTTGTGCCTGGATGAGGGTGGTGGTGTGACGGTGATTACGATTGTTGTGGTTTATCAGCCTCCGATTGTTATTACACCGCCACCGCCGCCACCAAATGATAACGGCCGTCCTGGTAACCATAATGACAATGGCGGCAAGAACAAGAATCACAATGATAATCATAACAGTAATGATAATGACTGAGGTTGTGCATGCTGGATGATGTTTGTGAGAAAGGGCAAGCGTTGACAAATGAGCAGGGGGTTGGGAAACGGCCGTTTCTCAGCCTCTTGCTTCTAATCGATTTGATTTTTATATTTTTCCACATTCTCTATCGGTTCACACCATTACTGGGTGATGCCCGTTACTCGCTGGAACACGATCAGGGATTTTCCGAATTTTGGCAATATCTGAAGATAAGTCTGATTATCCTGCTGTTGTGGCCGCTTCTTTGGCGACGACGTCAGCCTTTGTATCTGTTCTGGATGACACTTTTTGGCGCCCTGGTAGCAGATGATGCCTGGCAATTCCATGAAAAGACAGGAGAGTGGCTGGCACAGGCTCTTTCATTGCAGGAGTGGTTTGGGTTACGGCCAGTAGATTGGGGAGAACTATTGGTTTTTACCACAGCAGGGTTGTTTTTTTTGATACTCCTTACCATTGCTTATCGGTATAGCGATCTCGCCTCTCGTCGTCTGACTGCTTATCTGGTTCTGTTGGTTGGTCTGCTGGGAGTGGTTGGTGTTGGCGTGGATATGATGCACCAGTTGCCCTGGCAGGGGCTTTGGGATGACTTTTGGGCAATTGTGGAAGATGGGGGGGAGTTGCTCATTATGAGTGTTTTGGTTTGGTGTATGTATTTGTTGGGGCGGCGTGAACTGGCTGGTAATGGTGAGCAAGGTGCAAGAATTTCATGGGGGGATGTCTGGCCAATACCTTCTTTGGCAGAATGGTTACCTGGAGTATCTCGTTTGTCGGCAGCACAGCAGCGTATGTTGGTAACGGCCGTTTCCCTCTTTGTACTCTTTGTTGCCTTGCTGGCTATTGTCCAGTATGGCAGTGATGATGCACTGGCGGGCATTGACGGCTACTACCATATCAAAATGGGTTACCTTGTACGCCACCAGGGCATTAAACCATCTCCTCCCAAACTTCCGCTTACTATTCTGAACGAACAATCTTTTTATGACCATCACTTGCTTTACCATATTTATCTGGCGCCATTTGCTGCCACTGACCCCCTGGTTGATGAAGGTGCAGGATTAATTCAAGGGGCAAAAATTGCCACGATACTTCTGGCGGCGCTGGCATTTACGGCCGTTTGGTGGTTGTTGCGGAGTCAGCATGTGCCTTGGGCTAGCGGATGGGCTGTTTCTTTGCTTATGGTGTCAGAGGCTTTTCTGTTTCGGATGAATATGCCCCGTGCCCAGTCTGCATCTCTTTTGTTTATGGTGCTGGGGTTATATGTGATGTTTACGCGGCGTTATCGCTGGCTGATGGTGTTAGGGTTTGCCTATGTGTGGCTATTTGATGGATTTCCGTTGTTGCTGGTAGTTGCTGGTTGTTATGCCATGGCTGCCTTGTTGACTGAACATCGGTTTCCCTGGCAAGCATTGGTTTTTACGCTGGTTGGCTTTGGTTTGGGGTTGGTGATAAATCCGTATTTTCCGCAAAACGTTGAGTTTGTTGTTCGTCATATTTTGCCCAAAATTGTGGAGCCCGGAACGGCCGTTGGCAATGAATGGTACCCCTATGAGACATGGACATTGATGAAAAATTCCGGCTATGTGTTTGGGGTGCTTTTTGCAGGTGTAATGGCGTTGGGATGGCGAGAAAAGCGGATGGATGGTGTCACATTGACGGCGTTGCTCATAACGGCCGTTACGGGGGTGATGCTTTTCAAATCCCGTCGGTTCATAGAATATTTTCCGGCTTTTGTCGTGATATTTACGGCTTTCAGTGCCACACCTGTGCTGGTTGCGTGGCGTGAAAAACGGCCGTCTTTCTACCGCTGGCTGCCTCTTCTCTTTGCCCTGATTCTATTACCAACCACCTTGCGTACACTCAACCACGCCCGTGCCTCCATGGCCAATACTCGCTCTGGTAACCGATATGTATACGCCATGCGCTGGCTCCACCAAAACAGCCCTTCCGCTGCCACCGTTTTCCAAACAGACTGGGATGATTTCCCCTTTCTTTTCTTTTTTGATAGCGACAAAGTCTATACCATTGGTCTGGATCCGACCTACATGGAACTGGCGGACAAAACATTATTTGACGAATGGGTTGATCTGACGCGAGGAAAGATTGAGAATCCGGGTGAAGTAATCATTCATCACTTTAATGCGGATTTTGTGTTTACCGATACCCGTCACGAAGCATTTATGGCACAAGCGGCGGATGATCCTCATTTGCAGCAGGTGTATTGGGATTTGTGGGCGGCGATTTATCGGGTTGTGCCCGATGATTAGATTTGGGGGAAATAAACGGCCGTTTTCAGCCGAAAATTATTTCGATTAAGTACAAACGCACACGGTAGCGTCAGCATTTGCCAGAAATCAAAAAGGGAAATTTCTGGATTAAACTGACCAATAAAAAGCGTGAGAACTGTCCCATGCGTTACAATGGCGAGAGAATCGTTTGGGTAGCTCGCCAGCACTGAGTGGACAGCATGGGTAAAGCGAGTTTGGGCCTGAACGGCCGTTTCTTCACCAAAAACCAGCGATTCCGGCAACCTGAAAAATCGGGCAACTGCTGCTTCAAAATCCGTCCGTTTGGCAAACCATGACACAGTACGCCGACTGTGCTCGTGTAAATTTGCGGCGGTTTCCCAGGAGCATTGCAAAAATTCAGCCAGCAAACGCGCTGTTTCCATCGCTTTGGGTTCTGTACTGGCCACAAATCGGGCAGGGGTGTATGGAGAAAGCAAAGGAGCAAAAGTGCGACAACGAGAACGGCCGTCTTCCGAGAGAGCCCACGTAAAAGACGGCCGATTTGTATCCACAGCCACCGCAGAATGACGCACCAACACCAGCCACGACATATTACGGCAACGAATCCAGCGAAATTTGTGCCGGATAAAAATTCTCATTTACCCGCAACGCCGCCTCATAAGCAGCTCGTGCCCCAGCAATATCCCCCAAAAAGGCCAGTGCGTGCCCTTTATACCAGTACGTCTCTTCCACATTTCGCCCCCCCTGCGTCTCCAGCGTGGCATCAGCCAAAGCCAACACATCCTGGTATCGCCCTGTTTTCAGATATGCCAGATACGGCCGAAACTGATACCACAACATACGTGGCGGCAACCCAATCTCCCGTGCCTTGTCAAACGCTTGCGCCCCACCCTGATAATACCGTTCCTCACCCGTCAGTTCACCCATAGCTGTCAGGCTGGTTCCCAAATTAAACCAGGCAAACGGATTGTCAGGCTCTGCTTTTGTCTCTTCATTCGCCCGATTGGCCGCATTTTGCCACATGGTAAACGGGTCAGCCATTTCCGGCCCCAACAGATCAAGAATGAGTTGTTCTTGTGCCGGTTCGAACACCACATAAAAAGTGTAGTTAAAATGTTGCCAGTAAAACGCAATGGACTCATAGGAATCTGTGCGCCCTTCATTGGTATTAAACGGCCCCAAGTAGCTGTCCATGCTGTTAAAAACCTGAGCCTCGTCATCATACCCAAAGAGCGTTAGATAATGTCCCCACCAGCCAGGCGCCCCTTCCACATTGGGTTCGTATCCCTTTTCGACAACAACGGGAAAACCGGCTGCAATGAGGCGCTTGAGCATTTCCAGCGTGCCACCTACAAAGACACGCGCCTGGTAGGGTGTTTGTTCGTTCACATAGTCAGCAATTTGCCAGGGGCTGACATTACGGTCTTCCGGATTGGGCTTGAGGTAGCTGGCGGCTTGTGCCTGGCTGATATCTGCGCCATAAAAGTTGAGTACCTGGGTGAGATTGGCCGGACCACAGTTGTTGAATGATTGGCGGACAGGCTGGAGACCGCTAAGTCGTACTTGGGAGGGGAGTGGGATGGGGGTTGGTGTGGCTGTTGGTTGTGGTGTGGGGGTAGTGGTAGCGGTAGGAACGGCCGTTTTTGTTGCCGCAGGCTCCGTTGTGGCTGGCTCGGCGGAGGGTAGATCGGTTGGCTGGGGAACTGGTGTTGCGGTGGAAGAAGCAGGGAGAGAAACGGCCGTAGTTGGTCCAGCCACCAGTTCACCTAAATCAACAGCTTCTCCAACCGGCTGGACAGGTGCTGGCAAAGCCGTGGCTACTGGTGCCACCCTGGCAATTACCCCCTCCGCAATGTTACTCAAAAACGGATTTCGTTCAGCCAGAGCAACCCGATACCGGCCAGGAATAGCCTGCACCGCTTTTGGTAAAGCCAGCAAACCACCTATTAGAATGAGTTGAATAATTGCAATAACCAAAATAAAGTTGCGTATCTTGTTATCCATATAACCAACTTGCCATCAGGGCCTTGAAAATCAAGCGGATAAGTAGGACTGCCTGTCAATCATTGGCGGCGATTGTCTCTAACGCGACCACAGCAGGTGTGAAGTTTGGATTGAATTCAGCCGCTTTTTGCAGGTTGTCACGAGCGGCTTCCATGTCACCCAGGGCTGCCAATGCCAACCCTTTGTAGTAGAACGATTCTTCAAAATAGGGGCGATCTTTCAAGGTCACATCAGCCAGCAGAATAACATCCTCATAGCGGCCAACCTGATAATAGGCTTCATAAGGTCCAAATTGATACCACAACATGCGCCAGGGTAGCCCAATAGCACGTGCCTGGTCAAAGGCAGTGGCGGCTTCTTCATACCGGCCTAGTGCGTTGTAAATAGTGCCCAGGTTGAACCAGTTGAAAGCATTGTTGGGAGAAGCGGCCGTTTCTGCCTGTACGCGTACCAAAGCATTTTGCCACATGATATCATCGTCCATGTTTTCACCAATTATTTCCGCTACCAAATCTGCCTGTTCAGGACGATAAACAGCAATGTAATTCCGATTGAAGTGCGGCCAAAAGGTATCCACATCTGCATACGTGAGGACGCGACCCTCTGTAGTCGCGTTCTCCATTGGCACATCGCTGGTGCCAAACCAGGAGTCATAAACCCAAAATTGTTGCTGGGCATCGTCGTAAGCGACTACAAGCAGGTAGTGCCCATACCAGCCTAGCCAACGATACTCTCCAGGGGGTTCAATACCAATTTCCAAAATGACGGGAATGCCGTTAGCGATAAACCGTTTGACAATTTCTTTGGTGCCGTTAACACGAAAAGTGGCCGCATAAGGGGTTTGGCTGTTAACGTATGCCGCCATTTCGTGTGGGCTGACATTGCGGTCTTCCGGGTTTGGCTTGAGGAAAGCTGCTGTCTCTTTCTGGTCCAGGTTTAACCCAAAGTAGCTAAGTGTCATGGCCATAGTTGCTGGCCCGCAGTTGTTCCAGGTTTGGAATTGGTGACGAAATCCGTCCAGGCGGGCAGCTGCCGGGAGAGGAACGGCCGTATTTGTTGGCACCGGAGATGGCTGTGGCGTGAAAGTAGGGACAAGTGTCGCTGTCGAATTGGCCACAGGGATAGGCGTTGGGGTAGGCGGGGCTGCAATTAGTGTGGCCGTTGGCTGAATTACTTCACCCAACAAAGACTCGGCTGCTACTGGTGCAGCCACAGTCGGCAGAATAGCCACTTCTGTTTTGGGTGTATTTAGCTGACGCAGCGGTTCCGGCAGTCGCGCCGCATACCGGGGTGGAATAGCTTTTACAATAGCTGGAATGGCTACAATAAGCGATAGCGTCAGAACCAGAAATACAATGAGAAGTCGTTTTTTAGACATACCTTGTTTCCTCTTCGGGGGAAATTATAGTGAAATGATGTGGACAGGAAAGGTAGCTACTGTTTATTGTAGGTAAATTCTTACTTCTTTCTCACCTCTTCCCACTGTCCATCACCCTATCAGGCATCCTTTTTCCAGAATGTGAGAAAGCTTACTCTGATTTAGTGACAAATGTCACTGGTATAAAACGCTCACTTGTGTATAGTTTTGCTATATATTGCATAGTTTTGCATAAAATTTTATACTGTATAACAATCTGGTAATTACCATTCAGAGAGCTTATAATTCCCGTCTGGTTATTTTGTGGAGGTGTGCTGGGTGATGAGTAAAACAAAAAAGAGGCGGTCTGCTCGGCCTTCGTCTCGTATGCCGGAAGATTCGGTATTTTATGAAAAAGTAATACCTGTATTGCTGATTGGATTGGGAATAGTAACAGCCATTCTGATTTTGGTTGCTGCTGGTATTTTGTTAGGGATTATTCCTTATCAATAAGTCAAGTCAGGTGGAGTGAGTTATGTCTTTGAATACAATTCTTCCCTTTTTGTCAACGGCCGTTATGTTCATATTCACGGCCTTTGTCTTACAACGCTTTTTTGTGCGCCGCAAACTACACTTTCTCTTCTGGGGGGTGGGGCTGGCCATGTTTGGCGCAGGCAGTTTTGCCGAAGCTTATCTGGCAATTGCCTGGAACAAATGGGTTTTCTTTATCTGGTACTTGTTTGGTGCAGCCTTGAATGCTGGCTGGATTGGTCACGGAACAATGTACCTGCTATTTCGTAAAAAATGGGTACACGTCATCACGGTTATTTTAATTGCAGGCAGTCTGGTGGCTGCAATACTGATGTTGCGTATTATGCCATTGCTTGACGCATCCCAGTTCACAACTGCCCAGCCAGTGAGTGAGCAATATCGCACCATCATGCCCTCAGTAGAAGATGGCGCGTATGTTCGTTTAACCACGCCTTTCTTCAACATTTATGGTTTGTTTACTTTGGTTGGTGGTGCCATTTGGTCGGCCTGGTTGTTTTGGCGTAAGCGCGTATTGCCCAATCGGGTGGTTGGCAATGTGTTGATTGCTACTGGTGCGCTTTCTATCGGGCTGGCAAGTACACTGACACGTTTGGGATATGGTGGTTACCTGTACCTGGGTGAATTGGTCGCGGCTGTGTTGATGTTTGCCGGTTTTTTGGTGGCGGCCAAGCCCCAACCACATGAACAGGCTGAACGAGTGGCTGCTCATGCCACAGACTGATAGATTGATTGGATGTTGTTATAGGGGGACACAAACCTGTGTCTCCCTTTTTAATGTGTCTCCTTAATGTGTCTCCCGAAGAAGGATGCGGATAGACAGGAATAACGCGGGTTTTGTCTGGTAAACCTTTGCGTTTTCTGGGGCTTCTGCGGTTTTTTAGTAAAGTCTTTAATTTAAGCTGGGTTTTGTGTCTGATTCACCTGAGATTGGTTTATTGAATGAAAAGCCGTTGCATGCGGCGCTGAAGGCATGGTACGCACGCCCAACTGACCGGTTGGAGCAGGTGGTTGATGGTTTTGTGATTGATATTGTGCGGGGGGAACTGCTGATAGAGATTCAAACGGGGAATTTTGCGTCGTTGCGCCGCAAGTTGCGTGTGTTGGTGGAGAAATATCCGGTACGGCTGGTGTATCCGATAGCTGCGGAGAAGTGGATTGTAAAACGGCCGTTTCCCGGTCATACCGCTCCTTCTCGCCGTAAGTCTCCAGTTCGTGGCTCTTATGCACACTTGTTTCAACAACTGGTTAGCTTTCCCGCCTTGTTAGCACATCCCAATTTTAGCTTGGATGTGGTACTGATTCAGGAAGAGGAATGGCGTTATCATGACAGTAGTCGGGCGTGGCGGCGTCGTGGCTGGCGTACAGAAGAGCGACGGTTGTTGGCCGTGCTGGAGACACGTCTTTTTGCCGGACGGGAAGATTTACTGATATTTATTCCACCAGAAGAAAAACGGCCGTTTACCACCGCCGATCTCGCCAGCTACCATCATATCCCCAGACCCCTGGCCCAAAAAATGGCCTACTGCCTGCACCACATCAACCTGGTGCAGCGCATTGGCAAACAAGGAAACGCTTACCTTTACGCCTAATCACCTCTTGACAAGATTATTTATTTATGCTATCTTTTTAGAAGACTGGTTTGTATTGCAAACTTGTTTGTAATAGGGGGTGAGAAATGAAAGAACAAGTCCACACAATTATTCAACAAACACAACGATACTATTACGAAGATGGTATTGGTGAAATGACCATCGGGCTGCTCTACCTGCTAATCGGTATCTTGCTGGGTACTTCATATTTGTACCAAGAACAGCCTTTTGGACAGCGCATGTTGGTGATTGGGTTGCCGTTATTGGTGCTTGGAGGCGGCTATGTGGGGAATTGGTTAGTTCGCAGGGCAAAACAGCGAGTAACATACTCACGAACCGGATATGTGGCATACCGGAAACCAACAAGACTGCTTGGGCGATGGATAGTTGGTCTGATTTTGTTGGGGTGGATAGGATTAACATTGGTATTTCCCCAGTTTTCAAAACTATTGCCATTGGTCTTGGGTTGGTTTATTGCTATAAGTTTGGGTTATATAGGCTATCGCATTAACTTGCCCAGATTTTACGCATTGGGCGGGATGGCGATTTTGGTGGCAACTGTGGTAACTTTGCAGATAGGTGAAGTAGTGGTGGGAACGGCCGTTGTCTTCATCGCCACCGGCGTCATTATGCTGCTAACTGGTGGATGGGTATTTGGCCAATATCTTCGTCACCATCCCGTAGCAGATAAGGAGTCAGAATGAGCGAAACACTAAAACACCTGCTAAATGTCGATCGAATCATCCACGAACCAGCCCGCTTAATGATTATGGCCATTCTTTCTGCTACAGAAAGCGCCGATTTTCTCTATTTGCTCAATGCTACCGGCTTAACCAGGGGGAATCTATCTTCCCACCTGACAAAGCTGGAAAAAGCCGGATATGTACAAATAGAAAAGACATTTGTAGGTAAAATACCGCGCACCATTTGTCGTCTGACGCCAGCAGGCAGCGAGGCGTTGGAACTATATTTGAATCAAATGCAAACCGTTTTAAACAAAACCATCACCAACACAGAAAAACAATAGAGACGCACAGGTTTAACAGTTCACCTTTATCTTAAGTCGCCCGGCAAAACCGGAGCAATTGCCGCCAACACACCCCATTGGCGACGATCGAGGGGGGTAAGACACAAAAAAACGTAGAAATACAACAATCCCGCTTGCCGGGATTGTTGAAACCGAAATCCCCCACCCTCTCCGCAGTTTAACCGGCGTTTAACCGTAGTTGTGCCCCTTGTTTACAAACCCGGACAAAAAAGCTAAAACAAGCCTATAATCAAAAAAAGCCGCTCTCAATGGCATACAGTCATGGAGCGACTTTTTTCATGCCAGGGAGCGACCGACCTACACCCCTTCGGGGTTTCCCAGGGGAAGCAAAGAGATCAGAAG
>RFGV01000110.1 GCA_003696605.1 Chloroflexota bacterium
CAGTTACGGCAGCTTCAGCCAGACATGGGACGCGGAAAACCGGCTGGTCACTGTCACCGAAACCGGCAGCGGTCAGACAACCACCTTTGCTTACGACCCGGATGGCCAGCGGGTAGCCACTATTACACCAAATTCTGTCATTTATTCTCCATACCCCTATTATGAAGAAGAAGTGTCGTTGATGCCCATGGGTGAAGTGGGCTTGCTCGATGACATTTTGACACACACACCCAAAACCATTATGCTGGCACAAAATTATAATAACCCAGTCGTCTTTGCCCAACCTCTATCACGAGATGGTGGCGATACGGCCGTTGTCCGCATTACTGATGTGCGAAGTGATCGTTTCACTCTTTATATTCAGGAAGCACCCAACAAAGATGGCGGGCATACTACTGAAGCTGTTAGTTATTTGGTGCTAGAAGCCGGTAACTGGCTATTACCTGATGGCACACAATTAGAAGTGGGACGGCAAACGACAGCGGCTACTGTTGGGCCAGGGATTAATAACCAATGGCTTTCCGTCAATTTCACCAGCAACTTTAAAACGACGCCGGTGGTAATTAGCCAGGTACAAACGAACAATGATCCTTACTGGGTGAAAACACGACAACAAAACAGTAGTGTTTCTGGTGTTCAAATAGCTATGGAACAGGATAGTGGACGGTCCAACGTTCATGGAGCAGAAATCATTGGCTGGTTAGCAATAGAGCCAGGAACAGGAAATTGGGCTGGTCACTTATTCGAGGCTGGTAATACGGCCGATGTTGTGACACATAACTGGCACCAACTGAACTTTAGTCAAAACTTTGCTGCCAAGCCGCGAGTGGCGGCAGCTATAGCGACATATGATGGGGGCGACCCAGCACACTTACGCTATGATCAAGCCAGTCATTCGCCGGAAGGGGTAAGGTTATACATTGAAGAAGACACAGTAACAGATAGCGAAATCAATCACACTACTGAAGTTGTCAGCTATCTGGCTGTAGAGGGAGATGGAATTCTCAAGGCAATAGATAATGGACTGACCCAACGCATCACCTACGCCATTGCCGGGCAAACCGTGGCCGTGCGCGTGACTGGCGACCCGGACCCGGCCAACAACGGCCTGCACCACCTCTATACTGACCACCTGGGCAGCG
>RFGV01000111.1 GCA_003696605.1 Chloroflexota bacterium
AAACGGCCGAACCCAACTCTACGTCAGCCGCGGCCTGGGCCTCGAAGGCCTCAGCGCCCCCCGTGTTCGCTTCCTCGCCCCACCCGAAATCACCCTCTTCCACCTTCAGGGCTGTGGCACCCCAACAGAAGAAGAAACAATGCAACAATAACCGTTCCCCTGCGTACAATATATAATGACAAATTACCTCTCTACAACCAACAACATTGTACAAGGAGAACAACCAATTATGACCTCACAAACCACACCAGCGGAAAAAACCATCCAGCAACCCGTCCGCAATATCCCATTTCTGATTCGGGCAATCTGGTTTCTGGTACTGGGCTGGGAAATCACCGGCATCTGGATTCTGGTAGCCTGGGCACTCAACGCCACAGTCCTCGGCCTGCCATTAGGACTATGGATGATTGACCGCGTTCCCCAGGTACTCACCCTCAAATCCCGCCCCGGCATCTACGTCACCGATGCCGAAGGGCATGCCCGTTTCGTTCCCGCCAGTCAGCCTCCCTTTCTGCTACGTGCCATCTACTTCTTGCTTATTGGCTGGTGGTTCAGCCTTCTCTGGGCTGTCTTTGCCTGGGTACTTTGTGCTACCATCATCTTCCTGCCAGTAGGCATCCTCATGCTCCATCTACTCCCCACTGTCACCACCCTGCACCGTAGCTAACCAACCTTAAAACAAAAGGGGATCGGCTAATAGTCGATCCCCTCAACTCCCTCTTTAGACAAATCTGGCTCACGTAAGAGTAGACCAAACCTCCAGCTTTGCTTCCACACGGCGAATCACTTCATTGGTAAACTCATCCGTATGAGCCGAACCACCCAAATCAGAAGTACGAATCCCGTCATATACAGTTTCCAGAGTAGCCTCGTAAATTGCCCGACTGGCTCGTTTCGCTTCTGGCTCTTTCATAAACGAGAGCAAACCAGCCGCAGCCAAAATCATGGCCATCGGATTAGCTACGTTACGCCCTTCCAAAGCCGGGGCTGTGCCGTGGGGCGCTTCCGTCATCACACAATCCACTTCGCCCTGGTCATCCATTGAAATAACCATTGATTCTGAACCAGCAATCGAACCAAACATTTGCAATACCATATCGGACATCAAGTCACCATCCCGATTCAGACACGGGATAACCAGTGGTTCACCACTGGTAGCCAGTAACAAGGCAAATGTGGCATCAATCAATTGTGGTTCGTATCGAACATCGGGGTATCGTTTGGCAGCAGCGTCCAGTTCTTCCTTGAACATGCCCTCATACACGGGGCTGACTGTGTATTTGGGTCCACCGAAAACTTTTGCGCCATTGCGGCGGGCATGCAAGAAGGCAAAGTCGGCTACGGCACGGCACACGCGACGGGAGATTTTTTCTGTGCGATAGGCAATTTCGTCAGGGGAGCCTTCTTCGCCTTCGCGCCATTCTTTGGCCCCGTAGGCGTCATCACGTGCCATCCGCACCACGCTGATAGGTGCATACACACCACCAACAGGGCGTACACCTGGAATGCGGCGGCCTGTGCGCAAGATAACTTCGGCATCCATCTCTTCCCGTAAAATGGCGTTGGGGCTGCCGACGTCTCCTTTTTGTTCGGGGGTAATGGTGGCGGCTTTGATGGCCAGGCGATGCTGGCGAATGGCTTTACCGGCATCGTACACCACTTGATTTTTGGTTTGGCGTCGGTTCTCCAGACTGAGGTCGAAGCGTAAGAAGTCGAGGTCGAAGCGAATGATGTGTGGTTCGAGGATACGCAGTGCCTCTTCAAGTAGTTCTTGTCCTGTTTGATCTCCTTCCAAAACGACGATTGTTCTGCTCATTTTTTTCTCCTACAGGGATTTTTTGTTTTATTTTGGTTTTTGTTGCTGGCGGAGCAGGTTGAGGTATTTGGGGATGGCAACAGAGTAGAACCAGTACCAAAACGGCCGTATTACATAGTCCCATGCGCCAATGTGTTGTACCACCTGTCCGTTAAATCCTGCTTTAAATCGCCAGACTCCCCACATACGATCTGTTTCTACAAAGTTATCGGGAGCGCCCCAAAAGTCGTATGTTTCGCAACCTTGTGCTTTTGCCCAGCGAATGGCTTCCCACTGAAGCAGGTAATTGGGCATACGCTGGCGTTCTTCGTTGGTGGATGCTCCGTACATGTAAATAGCTCGTTTGCCAAAGCGTACCAGCACAACGGCCGCGATTGGTTTGTTTTCGTATTCTGCCAGAAGTGGCTGTGCCATTCCAGCCTGGAACATGGATTGCCAGGCATCGAGGTAGTAGGCGAGGGGGCGAATGGCAAAGCCATCACGTTCGGCCGTTTCTCGGTACATGGCGGCAATAACAGGAAAGTCGTCTGGTGTGCCGGCTCGTACCACAACACCTTTTCGGGCAGCCAGGCGAATATTGTATCGTGTTTTTTGTTTCATGGCGGCCAGAATTTCATCTTCGGGGCGGGTGATATCCAGCACGACTGTATTGCGGAACTGAATTTGTTCGCGAGAGAACTGCCAGCCATGTGCCTGAAGGTCACGAATCACTTGGGCACCGGTGGGAGACGGCCGTTCCGGGTCATACCCATAGCTACGAGGCACTTCTGGATCGATTTTAATAAAAATGGCTTTTTCCCGACGGGCCACCCGTTCCAATTCGGCCAGCACAACCCGGCGCAACGCTCCGTCAGAATAATCCAACAACGGTCCTCGTGGCACGTATAACACCGAAAAAGGCAATCGGGGCAACTTGCGTTTCAATACCATGGCTGCTGCCAGTGGTTCCCAACGACTTTCGGCAACTGTTAGCAGCAAGGGAATTGGCTGCCAACCCCATCGGGACTTGAATTCGGCCCATGTCCAGCTTTGCAATGGATGAGGAGATGGCAAGCTGGCAATAGCTTGTTGCCAGATCACAGATGAAGTTTCTCGCTTGAAGGCAGAAGCACGGTAAATCGGTTGTGGTTTTAGCACTCTCATCGTTGTTGTCGCCCCCGCCACCAGCGATACAGTCTGTGAACGTGCCGATTGTACACACGATCTGCCGCGCCAACTGTGCGTCGAATATGTCCACCAAATCCTCGTTTGAACCGGTAAACACCCCAAAGACCGTCGTTTCGTTCGGTAAATTCTGCTTCCAGTTGTTCGGGGGGGGCGTCGGGAATGCCCCAAAGATCGTATGTGGCACATCCTCGCTCTTTGGCCCATTGCATGGCTGCCCACTGGACAGCGTAGGTTGGCATGCGTTGCCTTTCTTCGTTGGTGGATGCCCCATAGAAGTAGGCGGCTTTGCGCCCAATGGTGAAGACCATGACGGCAGCTAACGGCCGTTTTTCATATTCGGCAATAAACAAGGCAGCCTGTGAGGGTGCAAACAATTCATATGCTACTTTGTAATACATTGGATCATGGACGCCAAACCCGTCACGTTGTCCGGTGATTTGCATCATACGGACAAACACAGGAATATCCGTCTCGTTCCCCTTGCGCACCGTTACCCCTTTCCTGGCCGCCAGTCGAATGTTGTACCGGGTTTTCTGTTTCATAGCAGCCAGAATTTCATCCTCAGACGGCCGTAAATCTACCAAAATTGTGCGTGGTGGCTGAATCGTATCTGTCTCTGGCAGCAAGCCATACCGCTCACAAATGGCCTGCCATTGTTCCGGCGGCATTTCCTCTTGCCACAGCAAGGGTTCAATCTTCAAAATCCCCGCACCCCGCTGCCACACAGCATAATCAATCTGATTTAGCAAAACTTCTACCTGTTCTTCATCATTCCAGTCAACTAACGGCCCATGCGGGATATAGGCCATTTTGAGCATACCGAACACGGCCGAACGGAACAGAATTTGCGCCCCAGCTACCAGTTTGCCATTTTTTTTGAGCCATACGCGTTGTCCCGACCAGCCAAATCGGCCTTTGAGGCGTGCCCAATTGGTGGTTTGCAAAATACTGCCTTGGGGATGGGTAGCCACAAATGCATCCCACTCTGCATCTTCTGTATCGTATGGTTTTTCTCCGAGCTGAAATAGTTTATCGAACATAACAGATGGATTATACCCCAGGCGTACAGGATGGGCATCAGGTAATTTGGGGTGTATCTCTCTGGAATTGTTACCGCTTTTGGGCAGAAAGTTTCGCGAATCGGCCGTTCTAATGTTAAAATGGCTGCGTCGGCTAACTCCACAAAGGGGGTATGGATGGGACATTTACAACAGTTATTTCGATTGCAGCAAATTGATACAGAAATCCGGGAGAAAAAACAGCGACTGAGTGAGGTATTGCAGGCACAAAAAGAAACTGAAGCGTTGCTGGCAGCACGGCAACGGGCAGAAACGGCCGTTGCCACCCTGCAAAAACATCGCACCCAGCACAAACAACTCACTGACGAGTTGAACAGCATCGTGGCCAAACGAAAACGATCTGAACAACGACTTTATTCCGGCAATGTAAAAAACCCCAAAGAACTAAGTGATTTGCAACACGAAATCGAATCACTGGAACGTCGCCGGAGCACGTTGGAAGACCAAATCCTGGAAGCAATGATAGCTATTGAAGAAGCAGAAGCAGAAAAAGAAACGGCCGAATCCGAACTGACAACCATCGAAAACGAATGGCAAAACCGACAAGCCTACCTGAAAGAAGAACAACATACTTTGGCCCTTCGCCTGCACACATTGGCCGGCGAACGACAAAAATGTATCAGTCAAATCCCTGAAGAACTACTTAATGAGTACCAGACACTCAGCCAGCGCAAAAACGGAACGGCCGTAGCCCAACTCAAACAAAACATCTGTCAGGGTTGCCGACTCACCGTCTCCGAACAACAAATTCGGGACGCCCGCGCTGGCAAAAAAGTGCATTGTAACAACTGTGGCCGTATCCTCTACTCAGGCTAAAATCTTACACAGTTCCAACAAAAAGCGGCTACCTTAAAAGAATAGACAAATCATAAAACCCGACAACCATTCTTGGCACTTGCAAGCTCAGGAGAAATCTAATGGCTCAATTAAACAACATCATAGATGTTTCAGAAGCAACCTTTGAATACGAGGTCATCCAACGCTCACACGAAATACCCGTTGTTGTGGACTTCTGGGCACCCTGGTGCGGTCCTTGCCACATGCTAGGCCCTATTCTAGAACGTTTGGCCGCCGATCCCAGCTACAACTTCGTATTAGCCAAAGTTAATGTGGACGAAAACCCCAACCTCTCACTACGCTTCAATGTGCAGGGCATTCCGGCCGTCAAGGCATTCCTAAACGGGCAGATTGTCGGCCAGTTCGTGGGCGCACAACCCGAACCACGAGTACGCCAGTTCATTGAAAAAATCGCACCCAGCCCGATAGAACAAGCATTAGCCAAAGCCCAAAGCCTGCTAGTCATTCGCCAATGGGAAGAAGCCGAAGAGCTATATCTGGACATTCTTGATCAGTACCCCAACCACCCCCGCGCCCTCCTCAACCTGGCACGGGCCATCTTGGGACAAGGACGTGGATGCGAAGCGTTACCCTATCTGGAACGATGTAAAGATGCCCCAGAACTGGCCCAGGCCGAACGGCTAAAGCCTTTGGCACGCTATTTGTGCCAGGCAGAAAATGGCTGGCCAGACGAAGGAACTATTTCGCCTATTGAAGCACAATATCGCCAGGCAGCCGTGTTATTTGAGCGAGGGAATATCGAAGCAGCACTGGATGGCTTGCTGGATGTATTGCGGCAGGACAAGCATTATCGCAATGGAGAACCCAAGGAGATCATGCTGGGTATTTTTGAATTATTAGGAGATGATGACTTGCTCACCCAGCAATATCGCCGGGAGTTGGCTTCGGTGCTGTTTTAACTGTTGGGTGGGGATAAGGTAGAAACTTGTAAGCCGGGCAAATAACCCGGCTTTTTTTGGGCCAATTCTCCTAAAGAAAAGGCCGAGAAGTGATTGTATAATTTTTTGTACTAATTAATGTATTGGGAGCCGTTTAGCCGCTTTTAAGTGCCGTAAACGGATTGGTAGAATCAGACTGGTAGTACCCCAAATAGAATAGCAGGCGCTACCGGGCAGTATCAGGAGCACGAGCAGTATGCGTGCATCGCGTCGCACTTTTCTCAGACTGGCAGCAACGGCCGTTGCTGTACATTTTACTGGCAACCGGCCAGCACTGGCCCGTGCCAATATTTCCCGTGAACGAGAACGTGACCACAAGCCCTATTACTTTACCGGTGCCGACCTGGCCGGTTGGCAAACTGTGTTAGGCGATGGCATTTATACAGCGGAAGGAGAAACGGCCGTTTCCCCCGACGATATTGCCACCACCCATCATACCAGTTACAGCACCCTGCAAGCCAACATCCACCAACGCAACATTATGGCACACAACATCACCTATCTCCCCATCCTCAACGATCGCGCCTTTAACTACATTCACACCTGTAGCTACCAGTTTCGCCTCCCCTATCAGCCTGATCAGACTAACAACCAGCATAACGGGCAAACCATTGAAGGCGGATTCTTCATTTGGGATGGCATCGAAACCCGGTTGGATTATGGCCTTGCCTTTCAGTGGATCATCAATCCCTGGGATGAGAAATACGGCCATTTGTGCTGCTGGAGCAGCCAAAACGGAGGTGAATGGATCGCCGTTGGCCACATTCCTCCAGATACTAACTGGCATCAAGTAGTGATGGTTCTAGACTATCGGCGGCGCACCACCGCCCTGATTATTGATGACCAACATTTCCCCAGCCAATTTTCGCAAACACCCAAATCAGATAGCTGGGATTCTCATATTGCTGCTCGTCTTCAGGCCGAAATTATTAGCCTGTATCCGGGCGTGGGGGGTAGCCAGGTAAGCCACGAAGCCCATTTTCGCAACTGGCACTGGAAATGGGAGCCTTACCGATAAGTATAAATATAGGTAATGATTCAAGATTAAGCAGGCGCTGTTTCAGTTTCGGCCGTTTCCGCCGCCCCCATACCTCCCGTCTGCACATGATCTGGCAAAATATCCTCAGCCAGCCGCACCACCGGAAACATAAACGCCAATACCGACACCACTGTTACCAACACACCCGAAAACACCATCATCAATGACATCCCCGCTCCCGGCCCCGTACCAACCAGCCAACCAAACCGCTCTGCCAAAACCCCACCAGTCCGCATAGCCGGTTCCATCACCTGATCTGCCAATGGCCCGGCGATCAGCGTTGCCAGCGGCGTCACCACCCAGGCAATCAATCGCCGAATGGCAAAAACCCGTCCCTGCACATCTGGCGCAACCTTCGCCTGCCAGATCGCCTGATTAGAACCATTAATCACAGGAACAAGCGCTGCCATAACAAAACTGGCCACAGCCCACACCGGCAAAGACCGCCCCAATCCCATCGGAATTTCACCAATCAAGCCACTTAACAACCAGCCAAACAGCACACCATACACCAACCGCTTTGGCCCACCCCAGGCACTCATCAACAAGCCACCGACCACTCCCCCAATCGCCCCAGCCGACTGCACCGAGCCAAAAACAAGTTCATTGCTGTTGGTGCGCGCCAAAATCATTGGTGCTGTTACTGTAGTGCCCAAACTAATGACAAAATTGCCTACCATAAAGACTAGTTGCAACCCTAACAAACTGGGACGTGCCAGAATATAGCGAAACCCATAAGCCGCTTCTTGCAACAAACTCCCTTTGCCCTCTTCGCCCGATTCGGTACGTTCTGGCTGGGGGATTGTTACCAATAGTAGTGCCCCAATAGCAAAGACAAATGAAACAATGTCAATAATAAAGATAGCCGTTAGCCCCAAGAAGCTCAAAAGTGCACCAGCCAACACTGGCGCAAAAATACCAGAACCGGACTCTGCCAGGGAAAGCATTCCGTTTGCACGGGCATATTGTTCTTTAGGCAACATTGTGCTGATAGCGGCCGAATATGCTGGCCATTGAAATGTTTGAAATGTGCCACTAATAGCGGCCGTAATGAATAAATGCCAAACTTCCAACCGCCCACTCATAAATAGAATGAGAACAACAACGGTGACAATACCAGAGGCAAGGTCGCTGACCATCATCATCAGCTTGCGGTCATGCCTGTCAACAATTGCACCGGCAAATGGGCTCATTATGAGCAAGGGAACGATAAAGAAAAAGCCAATGAGTGCCAGATCGGTAGCCCTGCCGGTTTTTTCAAATGCCCAAATGGTAAGAGCGAAATTGGTCATGCTGGTTCCTAACAAGGAGATAAGCTGGCCAATCCAGATGACGGTAAAGGCACGCATTCCGACGGGTTGGAGCTGTTTGGTCATTTTGTCACCTCAAAAGCAAAATTTTCTGAGAAGGATAAATTATTTTTATTTGATGATGAATATTTTTTACAACACAGCAAAATATTACACAAATTCTGGCTTGAAAACAAGATGAATGCCAGGGTTTGCATAAATTATCTGATATTCATGCTGAGTGTTTATGAGTGGCCGGGAAGTTGTTGGGTAACGGAAAACGGCCGTTTTACAAGAACGCTCAAAGAACCCTCAAACACAAAGCCGTTGGCTACCTTACCAACGGCCTCATATTTGGGGCAACAAGCTGGAGAGGAACTCTACCCGTTGCACAGGGCTACATCCTGCGGACGATTGGCACGCTTGATGGTATGTC
>RFGV01000112.1 GCA_003696605.1 Chloroflexota bacterium
ACGAACAACTCCACGCGGCAAAAGAAAAAGTAGATGCCATTTTGCTGGAAACTCAACAAAAGCTGGAAAAGGCAAACGATCGGCTAAGCACGCTGGAAACCACCTTACAAGAAAATTTGCGCCATTCAGCAGAACAGGAAGATGCACTGGTACGCTGGCAAGAACTGGCTGAAACAACAGAAAAACGGGCCAAGGAACTGGAGGCACAGCTGGCGTCGGCACAGCTGGAAGTGGAGCAAAGCAGCAAAGTAATTGAAATGTTGCGGCAACAGCGGGCAGAAATAGAAGCTGAATGGGAAAAAACCAAAGAAGAAACGGCCGAAGCCCTGGCACACATTCAGCAACTGGAGCAAGAACTGGAAACCGTACGCGAAAACCTGGCATCATTAGAAACCGAACGCAACGAACTCACCGAACAACTCAACCGCGCCCAGGCAGAACTCGATCAGGTACGTCAGCGAGATACGCGCCCCCTTACCCGTGAACAACTTACCCACCTGCAAACCAGTCTGGACAAAGCCGAACAAAAAATTCAGGAATACGAAGAACAACTACTCTGGTACAAAACCAATCTGGAAACCAGCCGCATTGAACTGGAAGAAACACGCCTGCTGACACGCCAGCAGGAAACAACGATTGACGAACTTCAAGCTACGCTGGAACTGGCAGAAACTGATGCCCAAAAATGGCAAACAACAGCAAATGAATTAGCCAGCCGATTACATGAACAGGAAAAACGCATTAAAAGTGAACTGGAAAAACTGCAGGAAGCTCAAAAAACGGCCGAATCAGAAAAGAAGCAACTCAAAGACCAACTCCATAAACTCCGTTTGCAACTGGAAGCCAACGAAAAAGAAATGGAACAGTACCTCAAGGAAACGGCCGCTCAAGGACAACGTCTGGCTGAAATGCAAGCCCTGCTTGTAGAGAGAGACCTGCAATTACAACAAACCAAAGAGCTGGCAGCCAAACAACAACAAGTTATCAAGCAAATGAAAGAAGTTGCCGCCAAACGAATCCGCGCTCTGGAACAACAACTGGCTCGTTACAAAGGCCAGACATAACTTCACTAAAACAGAATTCAGGTGGCTGCGTTCAAACCCACCAATGCCAGACAAGCTGGCCATGGATCTTCACCAGCCAGCAAAGCCCGCAAAGCCGGACTCTCCTTATACACCCCATGATACCGTTCTGGTAACTGTGCCGCAATGTGCACCATAATATAATGTGTCAGTGCTTCCAGTTCTGCACCTTTGGGTCGGTGAGATAACTCTGGCAAGGAAAACGGCCGTCCAACATGCACCACAACTTTGGTCGGACGCAAGCGCAACGCATTGGCAAACAGCCTGTCCGTATTTTCAATGCCAACCGGCAAAATCGGCACATTTGCCCGCGAAGCCAGATATGCAGCCCCTTCTCGTGCTGGCTGCATATATCCGACCTTGCTCCGTGTCCCTTCTGGCGCCAGCCCAAAAACCGAGCCACTTTTCAGGGCATCCAATGCCTCACGCAAAGCGCGACGGTCTGGTTGTCCCCGATTGATATACACTGCCCCTAACCACCCCATAATGGGGCCGTAAATCGGATGTGTGCGCCATTTTTCACCTGCGAAAAAACGCCAGCGCATTACCGGGAATGCCAGTAACAAGACGGGTGTATCTACCACGCTCATATGGTTGACAGTGACCAGATAAGGTCCTTTGGCTGGTATATTTTCTCGACCTGTGACCTCAATACGTACCAGTAAAAGCAAACGGAGTATGTGCATCCAAAATCGAATAAAACGATAACGAAAAAGCATGTGTTATTCACCTGATTGAGTTTGTTTGTGAGCAATTGCCAATACAGTGGCGGTAACCGGGCGGTTGCCGGGTGGTGCAGTTTCCAGACGAAACGGCCGTTCTTCTCCTGGGGCCAGCGGTTCCTCCAGCACCAACACCGCATAACCACTTACCCCACCTGTTTCGTCGTACAAGGTAGCCACCAGTGTGCTCTGAATCGCCGTTTCTGCGTCTTCGTTGGCCAGCACACCTGTTACCACCGTGCGGCCTTCTGCCTGCGTTACGGCCGTTTCTCGTGCCCGCAATCCGAGCAGCCATGTCGAATCTGCCTCTGTGCCCGCAAGCAAATCACCACCAACCACTGTTATTACAGGTTCGGCCGTTTCTGGGGGCGCGTCTGACAACAACACAGCAAATGGCGCCGCCATCCCCACAGGAATAACAGCCGGTTCAGTCCAGGAAACGGCCGTTGCCACCACATCCCCAGCCCCATTCCGCCAATCAGCCTGTACCCGTACATTCACCAACGGCCGTTCGCCCAAATTAGCCACCTCGCCCAACAACCAGACACTCTCTAACGGCGTACGTACCACCCGCACATTCTGCACCGCCACAGCCAACGTAACCGGTTCATTCCCCGCTGCCGCCAGAACGGCCGTATCCAGCGGTGGCAACACCAATTGCTGACCAATTTGCAACAACTCTGGCTTAACGCCCGGGTTTAGTGCCAAAATCTGCTCGACCGTTGTTCCCCATTGCAAGGCGATGCCCAAAATAGTATCTCCGGCCTGCACCGTGTACAAAATCGGTGTCGGCGTAGGCTGAGGAGTCGGCGAAGGTAAAAGGATGACCTGGGGTGTAACGGCCGTTTCTGTCGGCAACACCACAGGCGTAGGAGACACAACAGCAGGTACGAGCACGGCCGTCATCGTAGGAGAAAGCGGTGCCACAGGCGTGATCACGGCCGTTTCCCCCGCCCAACCACAACCCGTTCCCAACCACAAAACTACTAAACTCGTTAGCAACAACCACTTTTTCATCACAACAGCGGCGTAGTATAACCAATTTTATCGCCTTACGAAAATAAACGAACCACACGGCCGTTTATCACCGATAATTCAAAAAACTCTCTCTCCGTTCCCCAAGCGTGCTAAAATACACACTTAAGGAAAACATATGATGGCTGATTTCCCCAAACGCTTTCACCACCTACCCGCACAGGTAGGCGAATGGGTTTTATTTCTGGGCAGCTTGCTGGCTGCAACCTGGGTGGTTACCCGTAGTCAGGAAGCGCCAGAACTTATTTTGCTGGCTGTACTGATTATTATCACCTACAATTTTTCGCTGCCACCGGCGTGGGGTGCAATTAACCTGACACCATTGGTTTTGCTAACAAGTTTGCTAATTGTGGGTGCCAAAACGGCCGTTTTCCAGGCGACCGGCTCTCTGCTTCTGGCCGAACTGGCACGCCCCCTCTGGCAATCCATCTGGAACACACTGGAAATAGAACGGCCGTCTCGCCATGAACGCGTTGGCCTCGTGCTGGTACATCTGCTATCGTTGGGAATCGGCATATACATCTACCAATCCAGTGGTGGCGCTGCCCCCCTTTTCCGTGATGCCCTGCAAATGCCAGCCCCCTTCCTCTGGCTCACCATCGGATTTGCTCCCACCTACTTGCTACTCCATCTTGGCCTCTGGCTGTGGGAAAAACGGCCGTTTTCCCAATTCTGGCAACAAAATGCCCTGGCTACACTCATCATTGGCCTCACTGCACCCGCCTTCGCCCTGCTAGGCAGCCTTATCTTTCTCCAAAGCGGCTTGCCTGCTCTAATTCTCTTTGCCCTCGCTCTAACTATCTTCAGCATCATCCTCTGGTTAAACTGGCAACGACAATACACGCTGGCACGCCAGCTCAGCCAGTTTACAGCCCTAAATCGCAGTGGCGCGTCGCTACGCGAAACACTCGATTTACCCACCGTGCTGCAACGAACTTATACCCTTGTCCAGGAACTGGTACCCATTGACCGTTTTGAAATCGTGCTACAGGACAAAGACGGCCAATGGCAACGGCCGTTCACCAACCATGAAACAATCACCCCCAACTGGCAACCAGACGACTTTACCCAATGGGTATTGGCAAACGGCCGTTTGCTCGACATCAACCAAACCAACATCCACTTTGCTGCCAAACACAACCTCACACCACCCACCCCCCTGCCAGCCGCCTGGCTCGGCATTCCTCTCACCAGCAATGAAAAACTCATTGGTGCCATGATCTTGCAGCGTAATCCACCTGCCACTCCATTCAGCCGTTGGAACCGGGAAGTCTTGTTGGCAATCGCCGGGCAAGCCAGTGCTGCCATCGAAAATGCCCGCCTCTACAACCTGACAGACGAGGCTCTGGCCCAACGTGTACGCCAGCTACAAGCATTGCTGGATGCAATGGAAGAAGGGGTTCTCATGCTTGATAAAAACGGCCGAATTCTCCTGTGTAACCCTGTCGCCGCTAACCTGCTCCATACCCCAGCCACACAACTGCTAAACCACCCTCTGGCCGAAACCCATCTGGCACGCATCGGCTACACAGCCACCAGTCTGGCTACCTTGTGCCAACAACTACAATCGGGAAAAATCCCCACACCCCGACACACAGAATACGATATCCCAGCAGATACACCATACCAAAAGCGTTGGTTTATCCGTGCCGAAGCCCCTGTATTTACAAACAACAAACAAGTGCTGGGTTGGCTCATGCTCTTTCGGGATATTACAGAAGAAAAGGAACTGGCCGAACGGCGTGCCGACCTGACCCGCATGATTGTGCATGACCTGCGTAATCCGCTAACCACAATGGCCAGCACGCTCAATCTGGCCCAACGCCACCTCAATTCGGCCGTTTCTAACAACGTCCACGAGCTACTCATGGCTGCTAGCACCAGTTGTGCCGACCTGCTGGACATGGTGGACTCACTCCTGGATGTTACCCGAATGGAAAGCGGGCAACTCATTATAGAAGCAGAACCAATGCGCCTGCCACCCCTGGTAACACAGGTAATAGCCCGTTTGCAACCACTGGCTCATGCGCGCGGCATTACCCTGACCTGCACCTGTCCCCCTGATTTGCCCCCCATCTGGGCCGATGCAGAGTTGGTGCGGCGCATCCTGATTAATTTGCTGGACAATGCGCTCAAATTCACGCCTGCTGGGGGGACTGTAAACGGCCGTTTCCTGCCCGAACCTGCTCCCACCCCAGAACACGAACCAGGCATACGCGGCATCATCGAAGATACCGGTCCCGGCATTCCGCCAGAATTCCGCACCAAAGTATTCGACCGCTTCATGCACACAAACCCGGGTGGGGCACAGGTACGCGGAACAGGACTGGGGCTAACCTTTTGCAAGCTAGCCATCGAAGCACACAACGGCCGTATCTGGGTCGAAGATGCACCAGGTGGAGGCAGCCGCTTCATCTTCACCCTGCCCGGCCTTCCCCCAATCTACACCCACCCCCCCGATGACTAGCGGTAACCACCAAATACATCATTTAAAAAACATTCAACCCAACAACAGGAGGCAACCTGATGAACAGACACAACCCATTTTTGGCAATCGACCAACAAATCATTGGTGACGTGTACACCAGCACAGAACCCATGAACAACCTCACCATACTATGCGACCAATTCGGTTCCCGCTTTGGTGGCACACCCGGCGAAAAACAAGCGGCCGAATTCATGCGCGACAAACTCATCACCTACGGCCTGAGCAACGTGCGACTGGAAGAAGTACCCTATATCGGCTGGCGACGTGGCGAAGCGCACCTGGAAGTGATCAGTCCCATACACAAGGAAATCCCTTGCATCTCTCTGCCCCATTCACCAGCCGCCAACCTGGAAGGTGACCTGATCGACATGGGCGCAGGCGATCCGGCTGATTTTGAAACCCGGTCAGCAGAAATCAGCGGCAAAATTGTACTAACAACCAGCGAAATGCGCCCTGGCAAAGCACAGCGGTGGATTCATCGGAACGAAAAATACGGCCGTAGTTTACTGGCAGGAGCAATTGGCTTTATTTTTGTCAACCACTATCCCGGTTACGGAGTAGTTACTGGTGGCATTGGCCACAATGGTGCGGGGCTAATTCCCGGTATCGGCATGGCTTATGAAGACGGCATGTTTCTGCGGCGACTCATACAACGACACGGCACAGTCCGTGTGCGCTTCACCAGCACAGACAAAATCGAGCCAATGGTCTCCTGGAATGTATTGGCCGATTTACCCGGCCAGCAAACAGATGAAATCGTCATGCTAGGCTGCCATTATGATGGACACGACATTTCCCAGGGTGCGGCCGATCCGGCGTCGGGAACAGTGGCTGTGCTGGAAGCCGCACGGGTGCTGGCCCGATATGCGCCCGCACTACCCTGCACTGTGCGATTTGCCCTGTGGGGCGTGGAAGAAATCGGATTAATCGGTTCTAGCCAATATGTGGCAAATCATGAGGCCGAGTTGGACAAAATCCGATTTTATTTGAATATGGATATGGCTGGTGCAATTAACCCGAAAGATATTGTACTGAATGAATGGCCGGAATTGGAACCACTGTTGCGACAATGGCAAGAAGAAATGGCCTGGCCGTTTGGCGTGGGGCAGTCAGTGAATGCTCATTCTGATCATTATCCGTTTTTGATGGCCGGGGTGCCGACTGGTGGCATTGGCAATCTGACCAGGCGGACGGGACGGGGGTATGGGCATACGCCATACGACACATTGGACAAAGTGGATATGATGAGTGTGCGCGAAGCGGCTGTGCTGGCAGCGCGGTTAGCATTGCGTATGGCGGATATGACGCGGTGGCCGGTGCAGCGGCGAAGCCGGGATATGGTGCAGGCGTTATTGGATAGCCCCGCATATCGGGAGGAGATGGCTTTTTGGCAAGCACTGGATGCATTTTACCGCCAGGTGCGTGGGGAATAACCGGGTGATGGTTTATCGGGTCAGTTGTTTGCGTAAGGCGGCGGCATCTGTAACTGGCTGTTTGCACATGAACTGGCGACAAACGTAAGCGGTTGGTTTGTTGTTCAGTTGTGGGCGGTTGGCCAGTAGCGGAATGTTTTCTTTGCCTGTGCCAATGGCGACAACCTGGTACGGCCGAAATCCGCGCAGGGCTACCCGTGCCAATGCTTCTGTTTCTGGTTCGCCGGGCTGGCCAATGATGGCGATTTCTTGTGGTTCTCCTAAAATGAATGCGGCGGCGCAAAGCCAGTGGGCAAAACCGGTGGGATGTTGGGCCATTGGGCCAACTATGGCAGCTGTCATGCGGGTGGCGGTGTCCCAGTAACGGCCGTCTCCTGTGTACAGATTCAGCTTGAGTAAGACATGGGCAGCCATGCTGTTGCCGCTGGGGGTGGCGTTATCCTGTACTTCTTTGGGGCGATGTAATAATGTTTCATGGTCATCTGAAGTATCAAAGAACCCACCATTTTCTGTGTCGGCAAAATGGGTGAGCATGATTTCGGCCAATTCTTGAGCCCAGGCAAACCATTGTGGGTCAAAGGTATTTTGGTAAAGGGCTAACAAGCCATCTGCCAAGTAGGCATAATCTTCCAGATAGGCATTGTAGCGGGCGGATGCGCCTTCCTTCCAGGTACGCCAAAGACGGCCGTTTTCCTGGCGCATTGTTTCGTACAAAAATCTGGCGTTTTGCCTGGCGATTTCGGTGTAATCTGGGCGGGAGAGGGCGCGTCCGGCTTCGGCAAAGGCGGCCATCATGAGCCCGTTCCAGGCTGTTAGCACCTTGTCGTCCAGTCCGGGCCACACACGCTGTGCCCGCACCTGGTAAAGTTGTTGCCGCATTTGGGTGAGTTTGGTTTCAAGAACGGCCGTTTCCATCCCCAACTCGGCTGCCACCACAGACGGCTCTTGAGCCACATGCAAAATATTCTTCCCCTCCCAATTTCCTTTTTCCGACACCCCATATACCCGCATAAACAAATCGGCATCTTGCCCCAAAAATTGCCGGATTTCATCTGCCTGCCAGACATAAAACTTGCCTTCTTCGCCCTCACTGTCGGCGTCGTAGCTGCTATAAAAGCCTCCTGCCTTGTGTCGCAATTCTCGCGCCACAAAATCCAGAGTCTCTTCGGTAATGCGCCGATACAGTGGATTGCCAGTTAGCTGCCAGGCGTGCAAATAAGTACGGGCCAGTAATGCATTGTCGTAAAGCATCTTTTCAAAATGGGGAACTAACCAGTCATTATCGGTAGAATAGCGGGCAAATCCTCCCCCAATCTGGTCATACATGCCACCGTAGGCCATCATTTTCAGTGTGTGTTCGGCCATGTGGCGGGCCATTGTATCGCCTCGCTGCCAGGCCATACGCAGGAGAAACTCAATGGTCATGGCCGGGGGGAATTTGGGAGCGCGGCCAAAGCCACCTTTGTGGGTATCGAAGTTTTTGAGCAGGTTGTTGAGGGCGGTATTAAACAGGTCTGGGGTCAAGGCAGCCGTATCGCCAGTCAGACCGAAGTTGCGGCTGAGGTGCTGGCTGATATCGGCTGCGCCTTGTTCAATTTCGTCGCGGCGAGTGTGCCAGGCATGGATAATGCTTTCCATGACTTGCCGAAAACTGGGCATTCCATAGCGGGGGGTGGGCGGGAAATATGTGCCGCCAAAAAACGGCCGTCCGTCGGGAGTGAGGAATACGGTCATTGGCCATCCCCCCTGACCAGTCATGGCCACAACGGCATTCATGTAAATGCTGTCCAGGTCAGGTCGCTCTTCCCGGTCAACTTTGATGTTGATGAAGTGGCGGTTCATGAATTCGGCCGTTTCCGGGTCTTCAAATGATTCGTGTGCCATCACATGACACCAGTGGCAAGCAGCATAACCGATGCTAAGCAAGATGGGTTTATCCTGCTGGCGTGCCAGGCTCAAGGCCTCTTCACTCCAAGGATACCAGTTTACAGGATTGTCTGCATGTTGTCGTAAATATGGGCTGGTTTCTTGTGCCAGTTTGTTAGGCATACGGGTTCTCCTGCACGATTTGTGCTGTAAAAAGTTTTGCCCAAATAATATGGTTAATAGGATAATACACGATATGAACAGGTTAAGAAAGTTGTCTTACTCACCGCGTTGGGTTTTGGTCGGCTTGTTGTTGCTGACTATGTGGGTGTATTTTCCTCCGTATCATGGTTCGTTTGTGGGGGATGATTATGTGCAGTTGGATTATATTGCGCCGTATGTGGAACGGCCGTTTTCTGCCCTGGCTTTGTTAAATCCCTTCACACTTCCCTGGTATTATCGCCCGATACAAAACTGGTGGTTTCTGTTTAATCGACTGGTCTTCGGGCTAAATCCATTTGGATATTACGCCTTTTTGTTAGGATTGCATTTGCTGGCAGTGGCGTTGGTTTATCGGGTAGCGCGGCAGTTACAAATACGGCCGTTTGCTGCCCTGATTGCCACCACCCTGTTTGCCATTCATGGGCATCATTTAGATGTGGTAGCCTGGATTAGCAGCATGGCCATTGTAAGTGGCGTGGTGTTCACACTGGCCGCTGTAAGCGCGTTCTTGTCCTGGTTGCATCATCACAATCGAAAGCATCTGGGGCTGGCTTTGCTTTTCTATTTCCTGTCGCTTATCACCCACGAAGAAGGTTTTTTGCTACCGCCGCTGCTGGTCTGGCTGCATATGCTCCACACAGCCAGGCGTACACAGCCTAAACGCCGTAAAAAGGGAAAGATGGCCGAAAAACGATTTTGGCAAGGGTGGCAGTGGCCAGTATCAGGGGAGGAAACGGCCGTTTTCCTTATTATGGCCATTTCCGTCATCGGCTATCTTGTCATACAATTCACCCGCCCCAACCTGACTATTAGCGTTGGTGATACGCCTGCCAACCAGTACCTCACTTATCTGTCACCATACCGATTTAGCCTATATGTCGTCGAATTCTTTGTGCGATATACACTAACCTTCAATTGGCTGGATTTCTTGCTCCGGTACTCAATTGCCTGGAGTTATTTACTCTTACTTGCCGGCGCAATCTGGTTTTGGTATGGCGGACGAACGGTTAAGTTTGGGTTGACATGGCTGGCTTTACACGCAGCGTTTATTTATTGGGCGTTATGGTCGCAAAAGCCAGAGCTGTTTGCCGGACGACACCTGTATAATGCCAGTGTGGGTCTGGTGTGGGCATTGGGTTGGGTGATAGATGCCTGGCTAAAACGGCCGTTTTCCCCTCCCGCACTTTCTCCCAATCGCCAGCGAGCCATCTTGTTGCTTGTACTCATCCCACTACTCTGGACCCATATCCGTATTACCCGCAACACCCAACTCGGCTGGCTGGCTGACACACAGGAAGATGCCCGCGTAGAAGCACAAATGAAAGCAATTTTGCCCTCAGTCAATGACAAAACCCATATTTTTGCCAACCGCTTTGTCATGAAACCCACCTTCCTGCCCGCAGTGGCCCGTGTCTGGTACAATTACCCGCTTCCCAATCCGGCTGGTGCCATTGAGACACTGAAAAAACATGGACGGGCCGATCGAAACTACTACGTCTTCGATTACGATGGGGAAACGCTGTATAACC
>RFGV01000113.1 GCA_003696605.1 Chloroflexota bacterium
GTTTAGCGCAATAACAACAGGCTGGCCACGGCCGTTCCGGCCACAATTAACACGATGCCACCATAAATGAGCCAGCGGGGAATAGTCAGGCGGCGTGGGTGGGTAGACTGGATAATGGCTGTTTCTTCTTCTTCTGAGATTGCTCTTTCAATCGCTTTTACCATCATTTCGGCCGTTTCAAATCGGCTCCATGCCTGCCGCCATAAACACCCTTTTACCAACCGATACGTTGCCCGCGAAAGTCCCGGCTTCACCTGTTCCAAAGGCACTTCGCGTGGTAGTGACCGGTGTTCAAAAATATGCCAGTCCGAAATGGGTAACTGTGGCCGGTGACCAGCCAGCAATTCATACAAAATAATTCCCAGCGAATAAATATTACTTCGCTCGTCTATCATCTCGCCCGCTCGCTGCTCCGGCGAAGCATAATCCAGCATTTTTTGTTGACGGAGTGTTTCCAGTGGTGTGGGGGGGAGTGGTACATAGGGGACAACCAAATCTACCAGCACTGGCTTGTTGTTATCATCCAGCCAGATGTTGGATGGTCTCAAGTTGTGGTGAACAATGCCGGCTTTGTGGGCCACACCCAGTGCATCAGCCAGCGCGTGTACCAATCGTAATGCCTCAACGGAGGAGGGTAACGTCCCTCGTGTTTGCCATTCTGTCAGTCGGTCGGCCAGTGTGGGGCCAGAAACAGACTGAATGACTGCATATAGTCGGCCTTCTTCAGTTTCACCGTGTGCCAGGATGGGGGCAATGTGGGGGTGTTTTACGCCGGCAAGCGAATGAATATGTTGCCAGAAACGCTCTCTGGTTTCCGAATCTACCGATGGTTCCCGAAAGATTTCTATTAGTACCGTTTCTCCAGTGAATACTTGCCGCGCCCGGTATTGGTCTGTAATGGCTCGGTGAACCAGCCGCTCTAGTAGTTCATACTGCTTGTTGATGATTCTTCCGCTTAAGTTGTCTTTTGGTGTGCTCATAGTTTGAATATTTGGTGTAAGGTTGCGGAAGCTGTAGAGAATGTAGTTGGTATTTTGGTAGCTTCTGCGTTTCTGGCAGTGGTTAATGGTTTTATGTATATGGTGGATACATTATACACAGAAACGGCCGTTAAGGGGGTGAGATTATAGTTAATATTCGCCGCTCACTGCTAATTAGCGGAGCCAGGGCAGCTTTTGTTTCCAGTCGCACTTCCCAAACCAGTTCGCCATTGGTCGGGAGCACGGCTTGCAGGCGGTATCCTGTGCCCAGGTTGGGTTGGTCCACTGCCCCCAGTCGTTGTTCTTCTCCATTTGTTTGGATAACCACAACAAATTGCTGGTTGTTGGCGAGGGGGTAGGGCCATTGCCAGTAAAAGGTAACAGGCTGGTTGCCCACCCAGGTTGTGTCGGGTGGGGGGCCAAGCAATTCAATTTGAGCACCAGGGGGCAAGGTGGGGAGTGGTGTTGGTGCGGTTGTGGA
>RFGV01000114.1 GCA_003696605.1 Chloroflexota bacterium
GAAACCGTGTAGGGGGTGGCCAGGTCGTAACGGAAATCGGAGTACATGCCGGTATTGATGTAGAACACCCGCCAGAACTGCACCTGATTAGTGGGACCGATACTATCCACCAGACAGATGGTGTAATTCTCCTGGTCGAAGGTCGTTTCATGCTGGGCCTGCACTTGCGCAGCGAAGGCAAAGAGGAAAAAGGAGGCCAGCAGTATGTGAAAAATTCGTTTCATTTCTTACAGGCTTTTAAACGAGGATTCTTGTATTTCCCAAATAATCCTTTTTTGGAAGGATATTTAGCATGAAGTTCCTTTTCTTGTTTCAGATACTTCCTTGCATCTGATTTTGAAACGCAATTAGAAACTTCCTCTCTTTTCCCTGTCTTGCGATTCGTTGCAGTAATGACGTACCTTTTCATATTCAATTATTTAGGAAAAACCACTTTCCTGGTGTTGTTACTGCCTGAAATTCCGGCAGGAATTATGATTTCAGGGTTATACACCCACACATTTCTATTTCGATCAAAATAATCCTCCCACCTGTATTGCTCTCCGGGGTAAAGCCTGAGCGGAACGCCATCCACCCGAATATCGTGCGTCGTGGTTCCCTCATTGGTAATGACCACCTTCCAGGCGCTATTGGCCGGGATGGTGTCGGCTACAATGAAATAGCCGATGGTGTTTTGAATATTGGCTTCGGTGCTATCCACATTGGTCTGTTCTGAGCATGGGCCAGGGCTGAGGGTGCCACCTGAAACCGTGACAGAAGTCACACCTGTTCCAGAACTGATGGGAACGAAGTAGTGAATTTTGGTTGGCCTGGTGGTAGCTGCTGCGCTGATGTATGCAGCGTAAATGGTTGAATCTGTGCCGGACGGTGTTTGCCAGCATAGGGCCTCCACATTGATGCCATAGAACTGCGCCTGAACTTGCGCAGCGAAGGCAAGCAAGGTGAAAAGGAGTATTTTTTTTAGGTGTTTCATTTTACGATCCTTTAACCCTGTACCACACACCGGCACCGCTTGCATTTGTCACGGTGATGGCCGGAGTGGTCAGGTAAGTGTTGTTTGCTGCATCAAATTCAGCCTCCATCAAAATTTCCTCTCCGGGGCTGAGGGTGTAGCCGTTCACGTCAATGTCAACGTCAAGACCACCAGGGATCAGCGAACCAACATTTTTGATGTGCACCATGTACTTGCCGGCAGCCACAGAGAAGCCGGTAAGCACCTCATAAGTTTCGATGCTCAATGTGCCGGCAGTTGCCGGGGTGGTTGTCACTGTTACAGCCACCGGGCTTTGCAGCGGGGTTGGTGCGCCTATGGTTGTTCTTGCCATCTTTTGAAGTATGTTTCAAATACCACTGCCGAATGAAAAATTGCATCCGGCTGGGTAATGTCAGTTTCAGCAGGATCGAGCGGAGGTTGTGAACCTGAGCTGTCAACCGGCTGTTGGTTTTCCTGCTCAAAAATGAAAAGGGCATCTGCTTCCAGCACTGCGGGCCATTCTACGCCAATACTCAAAGGTTCCTGGCCCGGACGTAGCAAAATATCCCGGCCGTCGAGCCGGATTTTAAGCAGGCTGTTTTTGCCCACGTTCTGAACCATTACGGCAGTCACCAAATCACC
>RFGV01000115.1 GCA_003696605.1 Chloroflexota bacterium
CAGATATAACAGCGCAAGCGGGATAATAATGATAACAGCCGCTCCCTAACTGGCAAAAAAGCAAGTTTGTTACTGTTAAAACTGGTGGTCTGCCATTAAGGAATGCATATCTGGGAGAATTTTCGCTTGACTTTAAAGGATGTCCCATTTTATAGTGTAGTTAGAATGTTCTGTCGCTCATTGTATTGGTAATCAATTCAGGCGGGTTTATATTTCGACATCTTTACACAAACCGCTGACGGACGTCGGCGGTTTTTTTATTGAATTCGGGTGTTCAGTTTTAAAGATAGGGAGAACAATGGCTACTGAAATCAACATCAAGGAAGTTTTCCTGGATCGGGAAGAAGAGCGGGCCATATTTGATGAAATGCTTCGGGGAAAACGTCAGGAGCATATCTTGTTGATTGAAGCTGAGGGGGGAATGGGTAAAACGCACTTGTTGGAGGAGTTTTGGGCTTTGGCTGAACCATACCCAAGGTGTCGTTTTGACTTAAAGTCTGCCCATAATTTGGAGCAGGTGCTATTCAAGTTGTGTGAGGATTTGGGGTATGAGCAGTTTGGGGGATTTTATCGGATAGTTAGCCAAGTTGTTCAGGGACCCGGCACGGGGAATGTAGAGCAGAAGTTGCACAAAATGTTAACAGCACACTTCAAGCTGGATGATCTGAGGTTGCTTTGTATGACTCTGGATGTGGATTTTGAAAATCTGGAGGGGAGTACGTTGGATTTGAAAGCGTTGTCCTTGATTCAGTATATGAAGCGACACCGAAGTTACAATGATCTGGTGGCCAACGTTAACCAGGCACGGCCGAAATTGGGATTTACGCTTACAGAAACATCTTCCCCTGTATTTTCATTTGCTATTTGGCAGCAGGCCAAAACGCGCCTGAGTAATTTAAATCAGGTGGAGCGAGTGGAATATCACAATCAGCTTACTGGGGCGATGATTGATGATTTGCGGCAGCTGTCAGAGCGGGCGGTGATTTTGTTTGATACGTTTGATCAGGAGCGTGGTGGCCGGGAGGTTAAAGAGTGGATTAGTCAGATGTTTTTGCCAATGGCGCGGTTGTTGCCGAATGTCGTAGTGGTTGTGGCTGGTCGGGATATTCCGCGTTTGGGTGGGGATTCGCGGGATTGGTGTTTGCGACGAGAGTTGCGCGGGTTGGATTTGGTTCATGTAAAAGAGTTTGTGGAACGGCTGGAGTTGACAGTTCCGGATGATACTATCAGTATTTTTTATCGCAGCACACGAGGACGGCCGTTACTGTTGGCGCAGATTTTGGAGAATTGGGGAGCGGGAGAGGCATGATGAGTGAGAAGAATGAAGATTTGCTGGCAAGTCTAAAAGCAGCTCAAACACAGGAAGAGTTGGTATGGGAGATTACGCGCCTGAATATGGCCAAGTTATCGCCTGTTGTTCAAGATGCTGCATACCGGTGCGCTATTTTGCACTGGTTTAATCCGGAAGTTTTGCAGGCTGTATTGGGGCCGGAGCGTATGAAGCAGGTTGTTGCCCCTGATGTGTCTGTTCAGGAAGAGCAGGCGGATCTGGTAGATGTAGAGGCGATTTATAAACAGTTGCGGCAACTATCGTTCATTGAGGTTTATTCTGAATATGGATACAGTTTTCACACTCTGACGCGCGATGTGATATTAGATAATTTGTGGCAACATGAGCGGGAGTTTTATCGTGCGGTGAGTCGTCGAGCGGCTGAATATTTTGGCCGTAATTTGGATACGGAGGAGGGGATTAGTTGGGAGGAGGTGATTGAGTGGGTGTATCACTTTTTGATTGCGGATGAGGAAACGGCCGTTGAACTTGTCAACGATCTGGTTACCGAAGCCGCATACAACGCTCCTGGCAGCTATTGTGATGCACTTGTGCAAACTATTGACGAACATGCTCGCGGAAACCGTCTATCTCATCAGACTCAGGTTTTACTGCAATATTGGAAAATCCTGGCAGCCTCTGCTAACGGCCGTCATGACGAAGTCAAAACATTAGCCGCCGACCTGCTTGCCGCTGAAAACGAATATGTTTCACCACTTCTCAAAGTATGGGTACGCTTTTATCTGGCCGACAGTTTGCGCGTTACCAGTGAATATACCAGAGCTACCGCAGAATACAGCCACATTTTGCAAGCTTTAGACGAAATTGGTGATATCCGCACGTTAAGATTCGAATCATTAAAAGGGTTGGCACGTGCGGCTATTTCCCAGGGGCGTTTAGATGATGCTGAAAAACAGTATAAAGCCGCCCTAATCACCCTTATCCGTCAGCAGATACGCATTCCCTATGAAGATGAAGAGGGACAAATTCAAATTGACAGGGATGGTATCTCGCAAGAAGAAATACTACCCGAAGAAAAGCTTGTCAATCCGGGGCGTTGGTACGGTTGGCATGATGTTGTAGATTCAGAAGATGAAGATTCGTCCAACTCCCTTTTTTACTTGATAGACATCAAGGATACGTACGATACCTCTGAAGATTCTTCGGAGAAAAAATACTTTATTGTCGAAATTAACAGTGAATGTGCGGATTTATGGCTCAATTTGAGCTACATTTATTACGATCTGGGTAAATACGATCTCTCTTCTGCCACAGCACGCCTGGCTGGACGTATGTTCACGGATTTGGATTCTCCGACCGGTATTCAGCGTGCACTCCAACATTTGTTTAATCTTGGGGTGACAACGCTTGATCAAGAGACGATTAATATGAGTGCGGAATATCAGCATAAACTCCTGGAAATTGTTACGGAACAGGATAATCCGGGTGCAAAGTTACAGGCTTTATTAGGATTGGCTGGCATTTACTGGAATCAGTCTGATTATATAAAAGCACGTGAGATGTGTCTGTCCGCCCTTGAGCTTGCTCGTGAGTTGGAAGACCAGAGCAGTATAGCGGTTGCGCTTGATAATCTGGCAAACCTGGAATTGATTTTGGGCGATCTAAAGGCTGCTCGTCAGTTTGTTTTGGAAGCAATTGCCCTTTACCGGGAACTGAAGTATCACGAAGGTGAAGCCCGATTACTGATTACATTCGGCCGTATTGCCCAATCCGAACGCCAACTGACCGAAGCTGCCACACAGTATCAAAAGGCGTTGGACATTTTTACCAATTACCATATTCCTGAGGGGCAAATAGATGCCTATCGGGGATTGGCTAATATTGCCTGGTTGGACGAACAAGATGAAGTAGCCAGAGATTATTTTTTGCAGGCGTTAAAGCTGGCCCGTCATTTGCGGATGCCTGCCAAGGAAATTAGTTTGTTGCTGGCATTAGCACGTTGGCATCAGGCACAGCAGGAATTTGAGCAGGCTCGTAAACTTTTTTCTGAAGCCAGAAGCATTGCCCGTGCTACCGGACAAACGGCCAGTGAGGCAGATGTTCTAAGCGATTTGGGGACGCTGGCAGTGGATCAGAAAGAGTTTATTGAAGCGGAAGCATTGTTTAATGCGGCTGAAGCAATTTATAGCCAACTGAATCAGAAGGCAGGCCAATTAGAGGTGTTGTTTAAGCGAATTGACTTGTTGCAGACGCAGGGGAAGCAGTCAGAGGCGTTTCAAATTATTGAAGAAGCATTGGATGTTGCCGAGGAGTTGGGTGATCGGGAACAGATTGTTCGGGCATTGATGTTGCGTTATCATGCGCTAAAACGTCGGGGCCAATTTGATCAGTTGCTGGAGATATTGGATAAGGTGTTATCCTTGAATGCGAATAAGCCTGATGTATTGGCCAATAAAGGGGATATTTTGTGTGAGTTGGCTGAATATGAGGCAGCAGTGGAGGCATTTGCGGCTGTGAATGAGTTGGACCCTCAGAATAGTTGGGCATACCAGATGAAAGGATGGGCTTTGGAAAATCTGGGAGAAGGGCGGGCGGAAGAATGTTTGCAGGCGTATGAAACGGCCGTTTCCATCGCCCCAAACAATTACTGGGCTCACAAAGGAGTTGCCGAAGCCTACCGGATGCTAGGCCAGGAAAAACAAGCCCAAAACAAATTCCGGTGGATAGCCGATCACCTACAGACCGCTGAACTGGAAGCTGACGAAGCCTCTCTCCTTGCCTGGTGCTATTATCGCCTCCAAGAATACGACAAAGCCGCCACCCTCTACATCCAACTCACCAAAGAAAACAAATACCTACTCTTCAACCTGTTCGATTACCCACTCACATTGCTTTGCATGGGAAAAACCAAAGAGGCACTGGAAACCTACCAATATGCACTCGAACAAATCGAACAACGTCCACCACTTGCCCGGAGAGGGCTTTTATACGTTGCATTTCGCGATTTACAAGAAGCCATCCAAACGCGCCCTGGCCTGGCAAAAAATCCAGACGCCCAAGCTGCCTTACAAGCACTACAACAAGCCTGGCAAGCAATTAGTCAATAAAAGAAAAAACCTTTACTCAATCGTCATTTGCCGGAACACGCGTAAATCCCTCTACCAAATCCAAAACCAACTCCTTCAAATCTCCCCGATTTGGTAATGTGCCCATCATGCCATACATTGCTGCTGTTCGGTTAGGCAAGCCGCCACCACTGCCTGCCAGCAGGCCAGATGCCTTGGTTGTTAGTGTGCTAACCAATCTGTCTGGTAGCAACCTTGTAAGCCAGCGTGTTCCATAAACCAACACTTTGTTGGCAATTTTGTGGAGTGTCAGGCGGCGGGCTCGCGCCACAGCAACCGCCAAATCATCCAGAAATGCTTGTTCCATGCCTACATGAAGCGCGTTAATGGTTAAATGCAGAGATGGTGGAAATTGTTGCCGGTCCAGATGCCAACCGCGCAATCCCATTTCATCGCCAACTTCGTAAATATCTACCCCTTCTCCGGCCAGTGCCATAACCCCCATTTCTGGATTGCCTAAGATGGTGATGCCAGGAATGTTGGCAATTCCGGCACGAATGTTCATGACGGTTTCCATGACTTTTTTGGTAATTTCCAGGTAGCCGTCTTCTCCCAGAAACTTAAGTGCAGCCCAGGCAGCTGCAATGGGGCCGGCTGGGCGTGTGCCGGTCATGGCACCAGAGGCATAAATACCGCCTGGCCAGTCTGTGCAGGCAAAAAGCTGGTAACGTCGTAAATGGGAGTGCCGGTAGAGGATAACGGATGCGCCTTTGGCTGCGTAACCGTATTTGTGCAGATCGGCGGAAATGGAGGTTACTCCTGGTACCCGGAAATCGAAGGGGGGGACAGGATATCCCAGACGTTCTACAAACGGGAGCATGAATCCACCGACACAGGCATCTACATGGCAAAGTACGCCTGCTTGTTGGGCAATTTTTGCCAATTCCGGGATGGGATCGACAACGCCATGTGGGTAAGCAGGGGCTGAGCCGACGATTAGTACGGTGTTTGGTGTAATGGCTTGCCGGATGGCCTGGGGGTTGGCACGGAAATCATGGCGCAGGGGGGTGTGTATGACTTTTAGGCCGAAGTAGTGAGCGGCTTTTTCGAAGGCGGGGTGGGCACTGCGGGGTAGAATGATTTCGGGGGGTTGGATGTTTGGGCGATTGGCTTGTCCCCAATCACGGGCAGCTTTGACGGCCATGAGGATGCTTTCTGTGCCGCCGGATGTCATGTTGCCGACGGTGTTTTCATCGCCATTTAGCAGGTCTGCTACCATGCTGACGACTTCGGCTTCGAATCGTTGCAGGCTGGGAAAGGCTGTGGGGTTGAGGCCGTTTTCGGAGAAGAACAGGAGGGTGACGGTTTTGAGTAGTTCGTCGAGTGCTTCGCCTGCGTGGTAGATGAGGCTGAAGGCACGGCCGTCTTGCCAGCGGATGTCTTTTTCTCGTGCGGCGTGCATGATTCTCAGTATTTCTTCTTTGGTTGTTCCCTGCTTGGGGAAGGGGATGTGTGGTTTTCCCATGATTTTGTCTCCAGGGGTGAATGTTTGTTGGTTTTGTGGTGTTAATTTTACATGAAGTTGGGTTTGTTTTGGGGGAAAAATGGCAAGAGGGGGGTGAATTGGTTTGTTTCCGGTAAAATGGAGGTATGAATGAGATTGTGCTTGTTGCGGCCAGTAAGTTTGGTTTGGAGGCGTTGGTAAAACGGGAAGTGCAGGCGTTGGGGTTTGCTGATGTGCAGGTGTCGAACGGCCGTATTCAGTTTCCGGCTGCTGTTGCTGATATTCCTCGCCTGAATGTGTGGCTCCGCTTTGCTGATAGGGTGCAAGTGCTTGTGGGTGAGTTTGAGGCGGTGAGTTTTGATGCGCTGTTTGAGCAGACGAAGGCATTGCCGTGGGAGGTGTGGATTCCGGCGAACGGCCGTTTTCCGGTCACGGCCAAAACGGTTAAGTCCCAATTGCAAAGCGGCCGTTCTTGCCAGGCTATTGTTAAAAAAGCGATTGTGGAGCGACTGAAGAGCCATTATCACATGGTTGAATTTCCCGAAACTGGCCCGGTGTTTGCTGTGCAAGTGGCGTTGTATAAAAATCGGGCAACTCTGACCCTGGACACTTCTGGGGTGGGATTGCACAAGCGGGGATATCGTGTAGAAGCAGGTGCGGCACCACTGAAGGAAACGTTGGCTGCGGCGTTGGTGCAGCTTAGTTATTGGCAGCCGGAACGGATATTGTTAGACCCGATGTGTGGTTCTGGTACGATTTTGATTGAGGCCGCGATGATGGCGCGAAATATGGCACCAGGTTTGAAGCGGCAGTTTGCCGCGGAAGGGTGGCCTGTTATTCCGGCAAGGGCCTGGGAGACGGCAAGAGAGGAGGCGCGGGCGGCAGAACGGCCGTTTCCCCATCCCCAACTTTACGGGTATGACAACGACCCCGCCATTATTGAAATTGCCCGTCAAAATGCCATCCGTGCTGGTGTCGCTGCTGATATTCAGTTTGCCGTCAAGCCCCTGGATGCCTTGTGGATAGATCGTCAATACGGCGTTATGATTACCAATCCCCCCTATGGTATTCGTTTGGCCGATAAACAGGCTGTTAACCAATTGTATATCATTCTGAACAAAATATTTCGCAAAAAGAAAGGGTGGTCTGTATATGTATTGACCGCTGACCGTCAATTCCCCAAATATTTCAAGCGTGGTCGTCCTGACCGGGTACGCAAACTCTACAATGGCACAATTCAGGTGAACTATTATCAATATTTTGGACAGAAGCCCCCGCGTGGATAACTTTGGCAGGAGAAACGGCCGTTATTATTGTATAACTTGACAATATTAGTAGAAAATCTGTTTTTGAAATCCCATAACATGCTTATACATTATTCATATGGCGACTGACGTGACACCGGAAAAGTGGACATGAGAATAACTCAGATTCAATATACAATAGAATCGGAGGAAATCATGTCAAAACCAAGAAAACGATACACACCAGAATTCAAACAAGAAGCAGTGGCGC
>RFGV01000116.1 GCA_003696605.1 Chloroflexota bacterium
AAGCATTCCTTCTTTAATTCGTTGTCCTGCTCCCTGCCTGAAACAAACCCAGACCTGAATAGATACCGTGTTAAAAGTTACAATTTTTTATACTGGTACGTATTGCCGTATGAATTCGGTGAATGTCTCCAGTACGTAGTCTAACATGGCAGTAGTCAGGCGGGGGTATACGCCAATCCAGAAGGTTTGGTTCATGACCAGGTCGGTGTTTTTTAGCTCGCCGACGACGCGGTAGTTTGTGTGTTGGTAGGCTGGTTGTCGGGTGAGGTTGCCTCCGAACAGGAGACGGGTGGCGATGTGGTGATTTTCCAGAAAGCGTACCAGATCGTTGCGTGTGAAGGGGGCTTCCGGGCGGACGGTGATGAGGAAGCCAAACCAGCTGGGGTCGCTGTTTGGTGTTGGTTCGGGGAGGATGAGGAAGTCGGAAAATGGCCGTAATCCTTCGCGCAAATATCGCCAGTTTTGTTTTCTGGTTTCGATAAATTGGGGCAATTTTTTGAGTTGGGCGAGGCCAACCGCAGCTTGCATGTCTGTTACCTTCAGGTTGTAACCAATATGGGAATAGATGTATTTGTGGTCATAGCCGTATGGCAGATTGCCTAATTGCCATTCGAATCGTTTGCCGCACGTGTCGGCCTTACCTGGTGCACACCAGCAGTCACGTCCCCAGTCTCGGAAAGATTCTACCAATTTTTTCAGACGGCTATGGCGAGTGAGTACTGCTCCTCCTTCTCCCATCGTGATGTGGTGTGCCGGATAAAAACTGACTGTGGCGAGGTGGCCGAATGTGCCGGTTTTGCGGCCACGATAGGTGGAGCCAAGGGCATCGCAGTTGTCTTCGATGAGCCAAAGGTTGTGTTTTTGGGCAACGGCCGTTACTGTGTCCAGGTCAAATGGGTTTCCCAGGGTGTGCGCGATCATAATTGCTCGTGTCCGATCTGTAATGGCATCGGCCAATGCGTCTGTGGCAATGTTATAGGTAGGCAGGTCAATATCTAAAAACACAGGGACCAGGCCATTTTGGATGATAGGATTGACAGTTGTCGGAAAACCGGCTGCTACTGTAATGACTTCATCGCCGGGGCGTAGTTGCCGCTCGCCCAGGGTGGGGGAAGTGAGGGCTGTGAGGGCGAGCAGGTTGGCAGATGAGCCGGAATTGCAAAGCAGGGCGTGGCGTACACCGACGTATTGGGCAAATTCTCGCTCAAATTGTTCTGTAAAACGGCCGCTTGTGAGCCAAAAATCGAGGGAGGCATCGATAAGGTATTGCATATCTTCGTGGTCAAACATACGACCAGAAACCGGAACGGCCGTTTCTCCGGCCACAAATTGTTCTGCTTCTTCCACAAAAGCCGCTTCATAATATTCTGCTACCAAATCCAGAATTTTTTGTCTGATTACGTCACTCTTTTTCATGCACCTGTTCCCTTGGGCAATAACTTTTTATGCCAATCATTTCCATACTCGTGTCAGTATGGTAGCAGATGTTTACCGATTCCCAAATACGGCTTGCCACCGATTTCTTGCTGTTTTCACCAGATGCCATACCCAAACACCACTAAAGCTGAGTGAGCTATACACAAAATACAGCCAATGCCAGGGAACGGCCGTTAGGGCAAAGCCTGCCCCCCGCTTTTGGTAAAGAAAGGCATAAAATTGTCGGTTGAGAAAGAGCAGCCCGGCTATCGCACCCAAAACCAGCCACAGAAACGGCCGATAGGCGCAGGCAAAAACGGCCGAAATCCCCCCCAACACAACCAACACACCACTTATCCGTTGATCCGCACGCAAATTCAAGTCATCAGGCAACTCTCCACCCGCTATTACCAGCCGTGCCCAGGGAATAGCCCGATCCCGAATGTCGGTTACCAGCATATCCGTGACAGTCCAGCGCTTCAGATGTGTTACCAGCAAACTTTTTTCCAGGTAAATGCGGTAACCAGCCTGCCGTAACCGATAGCCCAGCTCAATATCTTCGATGCTGGGGCGAGTAAAACGGCTTTCGTCAAAGCCACCAAGCTGCCAAAAAACCTCCTTGCGAATCGCGCCACACCCGCTCCAAAAAGTAACCGCATCAGGGTTACCGATTTGGTGGGTGTAATGGTGCAAGAGGTTGCGGTATTGGGAAAGAAAATTGGGGGCTTCGGGATGGTCATCATAGGAGCCGAAACAGGCAGCCAGAGATGGATTGTGCATGATTTGGGCCACACGGGAGAGTGTGTCTGGCTGTACCAGCACATCCGCATCCAGAAAGAAGAGAATGTCACCGGTGGCGACACGTGCGCCCAGGTTACGGGCGGCAGCGGGGCCGGGTTGGGTGGTGTGGTAAACACGGACGCCAGCCAGCCGGGCGATTTCGGCTGTGTTATCTGTAGAGTGGTCGTCAATAACGAGGCATTCCCAGTGGGGCCAGGTAGATTGTTTGAGGGCGTCCAGGCAACGGGAAAGGGTGGCACGGCCGTTTCGCACGGGGATAATGACGCTAATTAACATGGCTGGCAGGTGTTAGTTGGTGGCTGGGGTGGGAAATTTGTCGCGAAACGGCCGTTTGTTCGGCGCGTACTGTTCCGCAGCCGCAATCTCTTCCAAATAAGAATCTTCGGCATTAATACGCCATAAATCATGATGCTCCCCAAACAAAATATTACGCACAGCGTACATACCAGTCAGCATGGCATGATCCTGGTTGTTATACCGGTGCAGCCCATTGCGGCCAATTGTCTGAAAATTGGTCAGCGTGCCCAGATATTCCCGAATGGTAGCCAAATGCCCGGCATAATCAGAATCGTACATCGGGTAACTTTTTTCTACACGGAATACACAACCATCAATCACATCTTCCGGTTGAGCCAGACCAATTTGGGCCAGCTCTTTTTTGCCCAACTCAATCAATGCTTCATCCGCCATGTTCCACAAATTGTCTCCCATGTTACAAAAGTATTCCAAACCCAGGCTGGTTGTATTGGGGTCGGGAACCATGTCTGGGCTCCAGTTTTTGAAATTTTGAATACGGCCTACCTGAACGCTTGGTTCGTGGATATAGATCCAGTTGTCCGGAAAGAGAGACGGCCGTTTTACAATCAGGCACACAATCAGAAAGTCCCGATAACGGAGTTGTTGGGCTGCATGCAACACATGAGCTGGGGGTGGTGGGGTCAATTGCTTGAGAAATGTCGTGATTGGCATACTGGAAATAAAATGTTCACCCGTGATAAACAAATCCCTTTCATTTTGACGCACCCCCACACCAACAATTCGGTTTCCTTCACGGTGGATGGTTGTTACTTCGCTGTTTAGCTGCACAATACCACCACGAGACTCTACCTGTTCCTTAACGGCCGTCCACAACATGCCCGGTCCCTGACGCGGATAATAAAACGATTCAATCAGGCTTTTTACGTTACCTGCCTTGAAAAACATATTACTCAGAGCTGTGCGAAATGAAAGATTTTTGATGCGTTGCGCCGCCCATTCTGCTTTCAGTTCTGAGCAGGGAATACCCCATACTTTTTCCGTATAAGACTTAAAGAAGGTTTCATATAATCGCTTGCCAAAACGATTGGTTACCCATTGTTCAAAGGTTTCTTCTTCCGGGTATGGAAAAAGATGCCAGCGCAGGAAACTAAGGGCCAGCAAGAACCCTTCAAAGAATCCCAGCCCCAAAAGTGCGTTGAGGGGCTTCAGCGGGTAGTGAAAGTATCGGTTGCGGTAATAAATGCGAGAAAGGCGGGGACGATGCAGGAAGTCATCCCCCAGGATTTCATGCCAGAATTGGTTGACCTCTTCTGATTTGGTGTAGAAACGATGGCCACCCATGTCAAAGTAATAGTTTTTGTAATTTTCGGTGCGGGCAATACCGCCGACTTTGTCCAGTCGTTCCAGTACAAGTGGCTTGTGGTGGTGGCGGGTTAACTCATAGGCGGCTGTGAGGCCGGCGGGGCCGCCACCGATGATGACAAAGGGATGGTGTGATTGTGGTATCGGTTTCATGGTTTGCTCCTGCCGTTACGCCGCCGTTGTGCAGGGCGGATTTTTGCACTAAGGCTCTATTTTACACAGGGTAATGATAGGGGCTTACAGATTGACTTACGTGGCGGGAGGGATAGGGTTGTTTTGGAGGTAATCGGCCGTTTTTTGCAGCGCAATAATGGTTTTGGCGTCTTGTAAACGGCCGTTTTTGATGAGCGTCAACAACGTCTCCAGCGGAAATGGGCGTACTTCAATACGCTCATCTGCGTCCTGCGGTAAAGGATCATACAACAGATCATACGCCAGATAGATACGCATAATCTCATTTGAAATGCCCGGAGCTGGCCAGATATTTCCCAAATGCACAAAAACACCAGCCCGAAAACCAGTTTCTTCCTGCAACTCCCGTTGGGCGCAAGCCAGCCAGGTTTCGTGCCAGTGGCGTGTTCCCGCGGGTAGCTCCTGAATAGTTCGCTCCAGAGAAAGGCGATACTGGGAGAGCATCAAAATTTGGGGCTGAGAACGCTCGTTTTGTAGCGGAACCAACACCACAGAACCGGGGTGTTCTACAACCCCTTTCTCGATTTCTGTACCATCTGGCATGGCCAGCGTGTTCACGCGCAACCGCCAGCTACTTCCTTCCCATACAATGCGTGAGCGAATTACTTTCATGGCGTTGACGAAGAGCCCCCCACACCTACAAAGCGAGATGTGAGGGGCAATCTTGCTCTTGTTTATTTGTCGGATGGTGGAATGCGGATGACCTGACCGACTTCCAGGGAATTGGGGTCTTCAATGCCATTGTAAGCGGCCAGCTCGTCCACAGTAAACCCATACCGTAATCCAATGCGGAACAGGTTTTCGCCTGGTTGGACAATGTGTACTTGTTCGCCGCTTTTGGGAGTGGTATCGGCCGTTTCCGTCGGAATGGTCAATACCTGTCCTACCTCCAGAGAATTGACATCCACAATATTATTGGCGGCAGCCAGTGCTGCCACAGTTGTGTTGAAGCGCAGGGCAATGCTAAAGAGTGTGTCGCCGGGCTGAACAGTGTAGGTGGTTTCAGTTGTAGGGGGTTCAGAAGGTGGGGTGGGAGTTTCTGTGGGAGGGGTGATTGGTTCTGTCGGTGAGGTTTCAGATGGTGTTTCTGTTGGTTGTGGGGGTTGTTCGTTTGGGCTGCCTTCGGTGGTCTCGGTTGTAGGTTCTATTGGTGCTTCCGGTGTTACGGGTGTTGGGTTGATCAGAGGCGTTTGTTCCACGGGTGGGGCTGGAGTTGGGGTTTCCTCACGTGGGATCGGCCGTTCGCAGGCCACTGCCACCATCATCACCAACAGCCCCAAGAGCAAAAGCTTGAAGGGTATTCTTTTCACTAGTTCCTCCTCAATCATTTGGGGTTTTCAGAGAGGTGTGTTAGAGATGCTGAAAAGTCATCATTTATACATACTTTCATTTTGTTTGTTGGTTTACGCGACTTTTCCAGGCAATTTGAACTGACAAGTAAACATAACGCAGTCTATCATAGCCGGTATGTGTCGTCAAGTGTCGAGGGGTGTTATGTCAACTTTTTGGCGAAAAATGGACTTTCGCTGTTAATAGAGCCTTACGCTATAATTTTTGGGTTATGCCACTATAAGAAATGGATTAGACGGGATGATGCAAATAGGGATAAACGCACAATTGCTTTCGAGAGAAACAGGATACCGGCGGGCAGGGATTCACCAATATATCTGGCAGATATTACGTTATTTGCCCTGGCCGTTTGCGGAAATGCGGTATGTGGTGTTTGCGCAGGCGGAAACGGCCGTTCCTCCCCACCCCGGCATCACCACTATTCCCACCCGCTGGCCTACCCAAAAACCCCCCATTCGCATTTTGTGGGAACAATTAGTCTGGCCACGTCTGGTTTGGCGGCAGCAAATAGATTTACTCCACAGCATGGCCTTTGTGACCCCATTACTGACCCCTGCTCCCACAGTGGTCACTGTTTACGATCTCAGCTTCATTCATTATCCCGAACGGTTCCCAACCTTACAGCGTCTTTACCTGCAAACGCAAACCCGTCGCTCCTGCCGGTGGGCACAACGAATCATTACCATTTCTCAATCCAGCCGGCAAGATGTACACCAGCAATTTGGCGTACCCCTTTCCCGGATTGATGTGGTGTATCCTGGTGTGGACAAAGTATATCGGCCGTTATCACCACATGAAATCAGCAAATTCCGGCAACAAAACAACTTACCCGAACGATTCATTCTGCACGTGGGCACACTTCAGCCGCGCAAAAACATCCCCGTGCTCCTGAAAGCCTTTGCCCGGCTACGCGACCCTGACCTGCATCTGTTTCTGGTTGGTGGCAAAGGCTGGCTGTATGATGACATCTTCGCCCAAGTCGAGGCACTCCAACTAACAGATAGAGTACACTTTACAGGCTATGTTCCCGATGAAACCTTGCCATTTTGGTATAATACTGCGCTGGCATTAGTTTTCCCATCGGTCTATGAGGGGTTTGGCATGCCTGTTATAGAAGCAATGGCTTGCGGAACACCAGTCATTGCTGCCAATACCTCATCCTTGCCCGAAGCAGCCGGGAGTGCCGCACTTTTATTTACTCCACATAATCCGGAAGAATTGGCAGATCGTATTGATACCGTCCTGCACAACAGCGGAATATGGGCTACCATGCGCGAACAAGGCTGGCAACAGGCGCAAAAGTTTTCCTGGGAACGTGCCGGCCGGGAAACGGCCGAAATCTATCAGCGCGCATTGAGGGAGCTATGAGCAACACACGAATTCGATACATCACCATCCTGACCGATCTCATACTAATAAACCTGGCTTTTGCCACAGCCTACATCGCTCGCTATCAGTGGCAATGGTTACGTCCAGTCATCTTTTACCAACCCTACTCAGCCTACCTGGGACAACAACTCGTTTACAACCTGTTACTAATCCTTACCTTCTCCCAAAGCCGCGTTTGGCGACGACGACGCGGAGAATTCTGGATTGATGAAGTTTCACGCATTACATATGCCACCGCCGCCGCCATTACCCTCATGATGGCCATCACTTTCTTTGTTCAGCCCGACACATTCTCCCGACTTATGCTCTTTTGGGCATTATTCTTTACAGTTTTGTTCATCAGCCTCTCCCGGTTAGTGCGGCGGCTGATACTAAGTATTCTGTATCAACGTGGCATTGTCGTTGATCGGGTACTCATCGTTGGGTCTGGAGAAGCCGGGCGTGGCGTTATCCGCACCCTCATGGCTCGTCCTGATTTGGGCTTCAAAGCGATTGGTTATCTGGATGATGGCACAGAAGAAAACAACATCGGTTCAGGACGTATTCCCCATTTGGGTTCCTACCAGGATTTAGAGAAAATTTTACAGAAAGAGCCCAAACTGCACACAGTATTTATTGCCCTGCCTGGCGAGATGCACCGACAAATTTCTGATTTACTATATGTTTGCTATCGGTATGGCGTAAGGGCACAAGTTGTTCCTGATTTGCTCCAAATGAGCCTCAACAGGGTAGAATTTAACAATATGGCAGGTATCCCCACACTCGGTGTACGGGATATTCGCATCAGCCGCTCCCAACAAATTCTCAAGCGGATGCTCGATTTGACGTTGATTGCTATTGGGGCAATTCCAGCATTAATTTTAATGATTATTATTGCTATTGCCATCAAACTGGATTCACCAGGGCCAGTTATTTATTCAGCGGAACGGGTTGGACGAAATGGTAAACGGTTTAAGATGTACAAGTTTCGGTCAATGGTCGTGGGTGCAGATGAACAGAAAGAGGCACTGAAGTCACTGAATGAAGCAGATGGGCCGATTTTTAAGATTAAGGATGATCCCCGCCTGACACGGGTGGGGAGGATTATTCGCCGTCTCAGTTTGGACGAGTTGCCACAGCTTTATAATGTGTTGGTAGGGCATATGAGTTTGGTGGGACCGCGCCCCCCTTTACCAGAAGAGGTGGCTCAATATAAGCCGTGGCATCGGCAGCGGCTGTCAGTGATAGGGGGGCTAACGGGGTTATGGCAGGTAAGCGGCCGTTCTGACCTGACGTTTGATGAGTTGTGTTTATTGGACATTTATTATATTGAAAACTGGTCTCTGGCACTGGATTTGCGGATTTTGTTACAGACAATTCCCCATACTTTATTTGGAAAAGGGGCATATTAAGTATGTTACAGTTGGGCAGAATGAACTGTCAAATAGTTGAATGGGTGTGTTTGTCAAAAGTCGCCTTCAGAATCAGGGGCAGCAGGTTGTCGGATATCCACTACTTCGCCATGGATGTTGATGATGATGCGAAATCCAAGCATGCCTAACATGTCTCTTGCTTGTTCTGGAATTCCCTGAGCGATGATTTGGTCCATATCTATATTGCGTAGCGAGGCATCTATAGCCGCTTTGGTGAAAATGTCGTCCTTGCCCAACATTTTTAGCATTTGTTCAACGGCCAGTTCTTTGTGTTCTTCCAGTTGCTGCAAGAAAATGGATAGCACTTGTCGATCGACTTCTTCTGAACTAATATGCCGCAGGAAGCCATCATCATCTACAACATAGGTGGCTTCGTTGCCAACGTAAGTGGTGGCAACAGGTTTGCCCATTTCATCATATACCAGGCCAGAAAAGAGTGCCTGATGTGCCATAATAGACTCCTTTTTATGTTGTATAAATGTTTAAGCTGGTGCCTGTGACTATTTATAGTATCTTGTAATGTTTACGTGAAATTTGCAAGAGGAGTGGTTTGAGTTTGGTTTTGCTTATGCTATTTTAAGCTTTTTTGGGGATTGAGGCAGGTTTTTGGGATGAGATTTTGAGTTTGGCCGGTGTTTTCGTGCAGGGTTAGGGGCATGTGATATAATCCACGCTTGGCTAATCAGAGAAATTCAACAAGCACAAGGGTAGAGAACATTGTTTAGACCATTAAACTGGATATTGGGTCTGTTTTCATTAGATATTGGTATTGACCTTGGTACGGCGAATACGCTGGTTTATATTCGTGATCGAGGGATTGTGATAAATGAGCCTTCATGGGTAGCGATTAATAAGCGAACGCGACGCCCGTTGGCAATTGGTGCAGAGGCGCGGGAGATGGTGGGCCGAACGCCGAGTGATATTGTGGCGATACGGCCGTTACGCGACGGCGTCATCTCTGAATTCGAAATCACTGAAGCAATGCTCGACTACTTCATCAAAAAAGCACACGAGCAAATGATTGTCCCCTTCCCACGTCCACGCGTCGTTGTCGGTATTCCCAGTGGTGTAACCGAAGTGGAAAAACGGGCCGTGTACGATGCAACCATTTCCGCTGGTGCCCGTGAAGCCCACCTCATCGAAGAACCCAAAGCTGCCGCCATTGGTGCCGGTTTACCCATTAACGAGTCACGTGGCAGCATGATTGTGGATATTGGTGGTGGCACTACAGAAGTGGCTGTTTTCGCTATGGGAGGTATTGTTGTCAGCCGTTCCATCCGTGTTGCTGGCGACGAAATGGACGAGGACATCATTCAATATGTACGCAGCAAATACAATCTCCTGATTGGTGAACGGATGGCCGAGCGGCTCAAAATAGGTATCGGATCGGCGTTTAGCTTGCCGGAAGAAAGAACAATGACTGTGCGGGGGCGTAACCTGATAAACGGTCTGCCACAGGCCATTGAAATTAGTAGTATTGAACTGCGCGAAGCGATGGCGCCTTCGGTCAATATTATTGTAGATACCGTACGTGATGCGTTGGACGAGACGCCACCAGAGCTGGTTGCCGATCTCATGGAAGTAGGTATTTGTCTGGCTGGTGGCGGCGCCCAAATTCGGGGTCTGGCTGAACGTATTGAGGACGCAGTAAAAATGCGTGTTTGGGTGGCTGAAGATCCTATGACTTGTGTGGCGCGTGGCGCAGGGCGCGTACTGGAAAATCTTGACTTGTGGGAACGCGCACTTGTTGGTTTGTACCGGGGCAGTACACACCATTAGATTTCAGGTGAATGGAGATTGGCGTCAGGATATTTTTCTGGCTGGTCTCCAATGTCCGGTTTCCAACTATGAATTTTAACGATACACCACAACGAATTCGTTGGGCCACTCTGGCTATTTTGGTGGGAGTCGCCATTTTGCTTTCTATTCTGGATACAACAGGCAACCTGGATGCTGCCTTGAGCTTTGTTCAGGATCCGGTGGCTGCTGTTGCCGGGTGGACTTCTGCCAGGGTGGATTCATTTGCTGATGCGCTGGCTGGTCCGCGTGATTTGCGAGTTGCCCGTGAAGAAATCGCTCGTTTGCAGGCACGTATTGATGAGTTGGAACGGGAAAATGAGGAGTTGCGGGAAGTTCAGGGTGAGTATCAATTGTTGCTGGATTTGTTTAATCGGGCCAGACAGACACCGGATTATCGTCGGTTGACAGCGCAGGTGATTGGGCGAGATACCAGTCCGTCATTACGAAGTATTATTATTGATCGTGGCTCTGATGATGGCGTGCGGGTAGGTATGCCGGTGGAGAGCGCGCGGGGGTTGGTGGGGCAGGTTTTTCGTACAACCGCGCATGCAGCTCAGGTTGTGCTGATTACGGACAATGCCAGCTCGATTCCTGCTCGCCTGGGGAATTCGCGGGCAACAGGGGTGTTGCATGGTGGGGGGTTGGGTGGCTCTATGAGTATTGACTGGATTGATTTGAAGTACCGGATTGAACCAGGAGAGGTGGTGCTGACTTCTGGTTTGGGTGGCAAGTTTCCGCCTGATATGGTGATAGGTCGAGTGGTTGAGGTGGAACGACGGGAAGCGGAGTTGTTCCAAAGGGCGATTGTTCAGCCGGCTGTGGATTTTGAGGCGCTGGAGATTGTATTTGTTATTACGGATTTTGAGCCGATTGATACGGATGTTTTTTCGGCACCACCAGGGAATTAGGGATTATGAGTAATAGTGTTTATGTGGCTGTTCCGGTGATGGTGCTGGCGACGGTGTTGCAAACGGCCGTTTTGCCCCGTATTCCTTTGTTTGGCCTTACCCCCCAGTTACCATTTCTCATTGTCATTGCCTGGGCATTGACTCGTGGCCCAGAAGAAGGCGCCGTTTGGGCATTTGTGGCTGGTTTCTTTATGGATTTGTTTTCAACCGCCCCCATGGGAACAACATCGCTCGCCTACATAACGGCCGTTGCTGTCATCACCTGGATACAACAAGCCCTGCCTCCCAGCCATGTAGTCCTGCCAGTTATCTTTACAATACTCGCCACCCTCATCACCCTGTTCGTTTCATTGCTCTTTTTGCGACTTTTTGGATACCAGACCACAATATCGGCCGTTGCCTCATTGGCACCCATCTCCCTCCTGCACGGTGGACTCATTCTACCCATATACTGGCTCACCCACCTCATAAACCGCACCGTGCGCCCACACCCCGTCCAAATCTAACCATGCCAAGCAACGGCCAATAGGAGCAAACCATGTCACGCATGGGTTGGGAACGCATTGACGAACAAGAAATACAAGAACGAGAAGACTACAGCATACGCGCACGCCTTTACTTCCTGCGAGCCGTCATCCTCATCGTCATCAGCCTTCTGCTCTACCGTGTTTACTGGCTACAACAAACACGTGGACAAGAACTACAAGCCCTGGCACAAGAAAACCAATTTGCCATCCTCAAAACAGACGCCCCACGCGGCGTCATATTCGATCGAAATGGCGAACCCTTAGCCGTAAACCTGCCCAGCTTCAACGTCACCATCACCCCAGCCTTCTTACCCCGCGATCCAGCCGAACGGCAAGCCGTTTTTGAGAGACTTTCCCTCCTTACAGGCGTCCCCGTCACCAACACCGTCCAACAACAAGCACTCATCCAGTCCGCCGATCCCGCTCTAGTCAACACTTACGCCCGCCTGGCACAAATTTACAACGCCCCCATAGAAGACACACTAGACCAGGCAGGTGTTGTCGAAAAACTGCCAGATAGCATCGAAGCTATCGTCCAGGAACACAGCTTTGCTCAATACGTGCCAGCCGTCATCACTTCCGGCATCCCCATCACCCTGGCCTACCGCATCGAACAGGAAAGCATCTTTCTACCAGGCGTTCGCGTCATTCCCGAACCAATACGCTACTACCCCAGTGGCGAATACACATCCCATATCATTGGTTACATGGGACCCATCCCCAACGAAAATTGGATCACCGTACTGGGTTACGAGCGAGATGACCGCGTCGGTTGGGCTGGCCTGGAATCCTCCATGGAATTGGAATTAGCCGGGATCAAGGGAGAACGTCAAATAGAACAAGATTGGACTGGCCGTGAAGTCAGACAAATTGGACTTGCCCGCGAGCCAGTAGCTGGACTGAACCTGCATCTCACCCTGGACCTGGAACTACAAAAACAAGTATTTGAAATTGTGGATAAATGGCTGGAAGCCCGACGAAACACCCCCAATATTGACGATATTACAGGCGAACGCACACTCCCTGAAGTGGAACAAGCTGCTGTTGTTGTCCTCAATCCCAACACAGGCGAAATACTGGCCATGGTCAGCTACCCTACATTTGACAACAACCGTTTCAGCACCGAAGTGCCAGTAGATTACTACCTCAGTCTGGCGCGAAACGACTACACTCCCCTTGTCAACCATGCCATAAGTGGCACCTATCCGCCTGGATCAACCTTCAAGCTGGTTCCGGCCGCCGCAGCCTTGCAAGAAGGTATTATCTCTGCCTCTCGTTTCCTCTTTGACCCTGGACAGATCGAAATCCCCAACCGCTTTGCCCCCAACGACCCAGGACGAGCCCAAACCTTTGTTTGCTGGAAGCGGGATGGACACGGATTTATGAACATGGTGCTCGCAATAGCCAATTCCTGTGACGTGTATTTCTACAAAATCAGCGGTGGATTTGACCAGGATGGTGAATTTGTCGAGGGATTAACTGTTGACCGGATTGAACGATATGCACGTCAATTTGGGTTCGGGCGTGTACAAGGCATAGAATTACCATTGGAAGCTGCCGGAAATTTACCCACCCGTGCCTGGAAAGCCCAAACACGTGGTGAACCATGGTCAACTGGTGATGATTACAATTTGGGTATTGGGCAAGGCTTTCTCACGGCTACACCATTACAAGTAGCCCAAATGGCTGCAGTTGTGGCCAACGGTGGCTTTTTGTACCGGCCACGTATTATTCACCACATGACAGATGAGGATGGTAATGTGGTGATTGTAGATGAAAACAGCCAGATTGTGGCACGCGCACACCTTGGCCCGAATGGAACTACAGTTTTGCTGGATGCGGAAGGAAACCCACTGAATGATCCGACAATCAATGTGGAATTTGACGAGAACGGAAATTACATTTTCCAGCCGGAAGTAATAGACTCAGTAGATGTTGATCGGCAATTCCTGGAGACGGTAGCGGAAGGAATGCGTTTGGTGACGCAAGAAGGTGGTACGGCCGCTACTTACGTGGAATGGCTGGATGAATACGGCATTCCCTCAGCTGGCAAAACAGGAACGGCCGAATTCTGCGACAACATAGCCATCGAACGCGGATGGTGCCGCTTCGAAAAAACCGCCATTCAACCCACCCACGCCTGGTACGTCGGCTACGCCCCATTCGACAATCCAGAAATCGTTGTCGTTGCCTTCGTCTTCAACGGTGGAGAAGGTTCACAATGGGCGGCACCCATCGTACGTGATGTCATGGCCGCCTACTTCCAGGTAGCCGAATTTGCCCCCCAGCCTGAACCAGAAACCACCGAACCCACACCCCCCTCATCTACACAACCACCCCCTGAAACAACCCCATAAAAGATAGAAATATGATTGATTCGCTGATAAACTGGCAGAGGCTTATGAGAATTGATATAATTTGCTAGCATTCGTGACGTACATTTCCCCAAGCAACAGGAGTTTGCCGTGATATTGCCCCGAACCCAATTGGCTGAATATTGGGAAAACGAATTTGCATTAAACGAATCTGATATTGAGCAGATTTATAACCACTTTCTGGAAGTAGAACGGCCGCAAACAACTGCCGACATTGCCCATATGCTCATCTCCCACCGCGTAGCTGAAGAGCGACACGAAATTGAACGGCAGTTGGCTGGCCGGGCTGTTTACCAACCCAAAAAACAATACAAAGTTGGTGATGAACTCGTTTTTCCAGCCCTCAAATTCGCGCATGGAAAAATAACCGACACCCGCGAAGGATACAATCCCGACTACGGTAAATTCACCGTGATTATCGTCAAATTTAACGGTAAAACACGCGAATTTGCTGCTGGCCTGGATATCCCCCACCCCCTCAACCAAAACGACCAGCAATTATTGCTAGAACAACTGACCACTGTAAATGTAGAAGACCTCGTTCAAAAATACAGTGAAATAATCAGCCAAAAAATTGAAGCTGCCCTGGAACCACACCCGGACTTTGTTCGTTTGGGAAACCAGTGGTTTGTCAAATCCCTGATGGCAGAAGTAAACATTGGCCATTTACATTTGGCCGAAGCCGTGCTGGATGTGAGTGGGGGTGGCCCATTACCACCAGAAGAGATTTTGCCCCACCTGGATATGGATCCCAGCCTGGATAAATCTGTGCAGATTTTTTCACTCAACTACGCCCTGCTTCAGGATGATCGTTTCGATGAAGTAGCGCCACGAGGGCAAGTAGGCTGGTTCCTCAAGCGAATGGAGCCCAAAGAAATTCACGAACCACCGGCGCGCTTACAATACACACCCATTCCCTACGATCGGGCACTACTCAGCCCACAACTTTTACAATTGGAGCGGGAATTGGATGACGAGTGGTCTGATCTGGAGCCGCCGGGAATTCCGGAGCCGGTCACATTTTGCCTGATCTATCCACATCGTTGGGCGGGCACAATGCCATTTAGTTCTCGTATTCGGGCACTTGTGCCACCAAGTCGGTCACCGCGGCAACGAATTGTTCTGGTTGATGAGGCCACGGGGAATGAGATTGTCGGTTGGGTGGTCAGAGAGCATCGGTTTATTTATGGGTTGAAGGAATGGTATGCCGAGCACGAGATACCGATTGGGGGATATATCCACCTGAAACCAGGGCCAGAACCAGGTGTGTTGTTACTTAACTATGATCGCCGTCGAGCACAGCGAGAATGGGTGCGCCTGGCTACGGCCGAAAATGACCGCATCAAGTTCGAGTTAAGTCGTCGGGCTATTGCGTGCGGCTATGACGATTTGTTGATTGTGGGCACCGACACAGTCGCTGCCATTGACGCATTGTGGCGGCGGGCAGAAAGTCGCAAACGCTCAGTTCCCTCTTTGTTGGCAGAAATTTTCCCGGAATTGGCGCGGCTTACCCCACAAAACACGGTTCATGCCAAAACATTGTATAGCGCAATCAACATGTTGCGCCGTATTCCGCCCGCACCCCTCTTTGCAGAACTGGTACGGCATCCGGCATTCCAGCCGGTTGGTGATCATTACTGGCAGTTTGATAGTAAAAGATGGCAATCTAGCTCATAATTATTTTGGCTTCAGCCCTAGAACAAAAGCAGGAAGGAGTTACCTTGTCCAGTAAACCACGACCCAAACC